>DATEFT010001049.1:0-21539 GCA_035280505.1 Blastocatellia bacterium
TGCTGGGGCTGGAGCTGGAAGGGCTCAGTTACGAGGATCAGGAGTTCGAGATCGCGAAGGGCGTAGTGCGCCTGGCCGGGGCTGCCGCCGGCAATGCCGCTCAGGCCGCGCCGTCGACGCCGCCGCGGCAGGTGGTTCAGACCGCGTTGACGGAAGCCGCCAAGGCGCATGCGCCGGGATTGCTCGGCGGCGCTCAACCTCAAACCGCCCCGCCGCGCGGTCAGAAATGCCAGCATCAGGAGAACGGTCGCTGGATCCGCCGCGGAGACACCATCATCCTGATCGGAGCCTGAACCATGATTACCAGATCCGTCAGCCACTTCCCGGCCTGGACTCCGGCGCTGAGCCTGCTTGAACAGGAAGCGCGGGCGTTGCTCACCCGGTTGGAGAAGCTCGAGCCGTTTGCGTTGCACGAGACCATGGTTCCCGCCGCGATGCCGCCGGCCGTGCTGAACGCGATCGACCGTCTCTTGATCCGGGGCTGCCGTCAGGTCCGGCGGATGGTGCAAGACTACCTGAGCTGGCTGCTCAGTCCGGCGGGACGCGTCGGCCCGCTCGAAGTTGCGCATCGTCGTTTCAGGATTCTGCGCCTGCAATTCAACGTCATCCTGTCGCAATTCGACATCTTCGCCGACGCGTTGACGCAGCGCAGCGAACATGAGACCGGAGTCTGGCTGGCGGGTCTGGATGCCGCCGCCGCCGATGCTCTGGCGCTGCCCGGCAACTATTACCGGGCGCCCGGATTGATCTGTTATCTGGATCGCGGGCAGGGCGCCGCGATTCGCCGGGCGCGGACGCGATTGCCGGGAGGCAATGAGAGCCCCGTGGCCGTCGTTCGGGTGCCGCGCGAACGCATGGTCGGCAGCGGAGTCGCGTCATCGCTGATCCACGAAGTCGGCCACCAGGCCGCGGCCCTGCTCGACCTGGTCGAATCGATCCGGCCGGCGCTGCTCGAATTGCAACGCCGGGGCGGCGCGGAGAGCGCCGCGTGGCAATACTGGGAGCGATGCCTCTCGGAGATTCTCGCGGATTTCTGGTCGGTCGCCAGGGTGGGGATCACCTCGACCCTGGGGCTGATGGGCGTCGTCACCCTGCCGAAATATTTCGTCTTCCGGCTCAACCTCGACGACCCGCATCCGGCTCCCTGGATCCGCGTCAGGCTGAGTTGCGCGATGGGGCGCATGCTCTTTCCCCATCCGCAATGGGACGGGCTCGAAAAGATCTGGCTCTCCTACTATCCGTCGGACGATCTGGATCGCCGAAAACGCGGTTTCCTGAACCTGCTCGAGAGGGCGATGCCGGGATTGGCGGAGCTGATCGCGCGCCACCGGCCGAAAGCGCTCGGCGGCGCCTCCCTGAAAGAGGCGCTGCAGACCGATCGCCGGCAACCGTCTCACCTGGCCGCGCTCTTTCGATCCTGGCGTGTCTCGCCGGCTCCGATGTACGAGGCCCCGCCGACGCTGGTGCTCGCGGTGATCGGTCAAGCGCGCGCGGCCGGTTCGATCAGCCCGGAAGAAGAGAGCCGGATCTTGTCCGGAATGCTCAAACACTGGGCGTTGCGAGAGACGTTCGCTCGTGAGGTCGATTGCGCCAAACCCGCGGGGCTCTTTTCAACCCCGTCGTCATTTTAGTTTCCAACAATTTGAGTACTTCGGAAAGTAAATTTCTTGAAGCTTTGATTCGGAACCGCGAAAGACGCGAATGTTTAGCGGTTTGCATCTCAAATTCCAAAGAACTTGATTTCCAAAGTATTGAGGAGGTCGTATGAAGAAAAATCCGAACATTTCCGATGACGCTAACACCGGCAGCGAGCCGGAGAGCCCGGCCTCGAAGGCGCCGCCACAATCGCTGGCTCCGGGCATCACGCTTCCGCCCGTCGCCCAGGTCAAGTTGACGAGAGCCTCGGGCCTCCCCGCTCCCGGAGATCTCAGCGAAGACGCGATCTTCTGGACGGCAATCCGCAACCGCACCGAGGCGATCAGCTTCGACAATTATTCGAAACTGATCGACCGGGTCCTCTGCGAGAAGACCGACGAGGAGCTCAAAGGAGCCTGTCAAGACAAGAGCGATCTGGCCGAACTCGGCAGCCCCTCGATCAAGGAGCGGAGGGAGGATTTAACCCGGGATTTCCCGAGCATCTACGGCGTCGATGTCTACAACCTGCTGAAACTGGCGACCCAGGCCTTTCTGCTCTTCGAGACGGGGATCGTCATCAAGGAGCCGCGCCTGGGCCCGGATAACCAGAATAATCCGGCTCCGGATTCGTTTCTCCGGGAGGAACAGCATCGGCGAGGCGACAGCACCATCGACTACGCCACGCTGAGCGGCGATCTGCAGAAGTTTCTCGACGTGAGCGGCGGCAAGGCGCCCTATCTCGAACGGATCGTTGACGCGCTGGTCGCGAACGGAGCCGCCAGAAAACAGCGGTCGCCGTTCTGCGAGGGCCACCTGTTGCGGCGCCGGTTCTCGTGTCCGAGCATGATCGAGCTGATCTGGTCTTACTGGAACGAAGAGGGGATGCTGGTCCAGACGATGAACGCCATCGCTCTCCGCTTCCAGAATAAGCGCGGCCCGACGGAGCGTGATCCGCTGGCCAACCTGGAGATCGATCCGCTGCGCCCGCTCAACAACCTGATCTGGGGCTTCATCCAGGATGAATACAATCGCCTGACCGTCGCGCGCCGCGCCTACGAATACGATCATCACTACGGATTGAAGATTTACGGCAAGGCCGTCCCCGATCTGAGGTCGGCCGACAGCCGTTCGAAGTTCCTCGAAGGATTCCATAACCTGCTCTATCGCGCCTCGCTCTTCTATCGAGAAGACGCCGATACGACGGTCATCGCCGACGGCTTCCCGCTGCTGAACGCGCTGCGCGAGGTCCATCTGCTGCTGGCCGAGGGCGCGAGCAACCAGTTCGGCGACCTGCCGTGGACGGCGCGCGCCGAGATGCTCACCATGCAATGGTTATTGGCGCGGCCCGAAATGCGTGAATTTCTGCGCGGGCGGGCCATGGTTCCCTACAACGAACGCTGGATGGGACAGGTCGATACCATGAAGAGGATGCAGGGATGGACCGATACCTCGATCACACATTTCCGCAACCTGGCGACCTATGGCGAGCCGCTGCTGCTCTCGGTGAGGTACGGTGACTGGATCGACGTCAACGACCAGGAGCAGGCCAAAACCTGGGCTAGATACTGGAGGCCGGAGATTCAGGGCTACATCCACGCCTATCTGGCGGTCACCGGCGTCGATCTGTCCGAGGACCTCGTCGATACCCGGCGCGCGGCGATGCGATACGTTCAACCGTCCTTGCTCTTACGCCGGCGGCTGAATGGCCAGGGCTCGGCGGCGAGCCTGCTGCCGGCTTCGGCCGGCGCTCAGCCGGACGCCGCTGAAGTCAATTTCTCGGCCACCGCCGGATTCCGCCGGCGCCGACTCAATCCGGGCAGAAAAGCCTGACCTGAGTCGAGGCTTGAGATGCAAACGGCGAAACACGCGAAACACGCTAAATCATCCGTCTTTCCAGCTTTCGCGTCTTTCGCGTCTTTCGCGGTTTGTAAGCCGACTTTGTGAGCAAAATACTTAGTCTATGACCGGCCAATCGTCTGTCATTATCAGCCAAAAAGGAGACCGCACATGACCCGCCGATTTGAATCAGAGATTTTCGAAATCCATCCCTTCAGTTATGAAGAGGGTGAGGAAGGTGAGAGAGAGAGAGTCGCGAGGCGTAACAGAAAGCCCTCGCGCAGACCCGCGCCCGCGGGCCACACCTCCAACCGGCTCCGGCGGCCGGCGAAACCGCGCCCGCGGCCCCAGTTCCCGGTCGGTTTCCCGGTCTTCACGTTGCCGTTCCCGGTGGATTCCGCCCCGCCGCCCGAACCGGCGAGAGAGCCGGATGTTCAGCCGGTAGATTCCGCTCCGGACGACGCGCCGCCTTCGGAATTCGAAACAGGCCGCGGCACCAGCCGGAACGAGTACGTGCGCTGGGCGCAGAACAGACTGAACCGGATGCTGGGACTGAAGCTTCCACTCGACGGCGAGATGGGCGTGGAGACGCGCAGCGCGATTCGCAGTCTGCAGCGGAAACACGGGCTCCCCACCGACGGGATCATCCGGCGGCAGACCGAACGTCTATTGACCGCTTCCCGTCCCGCGCGGCGCCGACCTCGCGCGACGGCGGAGTTCGAGTTCGAATTCGAGAGCGAGATCGACCGCGGCAGCTCTCAATATGCCGTCTGGGTGCAGCGCTCGCTGAACCGCATTCTGGGCTTGCGATTGGCGGAGGACGGAATCATCGGCACCCAGACCCGCAGCGCGATCCGCAGCTTCCAACAACGGTCCGGGTTGGCCGTGGACGGGATCGTCGGGCCGCAGACCGAAGTGGCCCTGACCAGTGCCGGCGCGGCCCCGCCTCCCGGCGGCTCGAGTTCTTATCTCCCAACTCCTCCATCAACCGGCGTGCCGACGGCTCCCGGGTCGCCGTCGAAAAAAGAGCTGAGCGGCGGCGCCTGGGTGAGCCGATTTCCCACCAGTAGAAGCGTGGAGGATCTCGCCCAGCCCTTCCGTGACAACGTCAAGCGATTCCTGGCGGCGCTCGCGGAGGCCGGCGTCAAACCAACCATGAACGCCACCCTCCGCCCGCCCGAGCGGGCCTACAACATGCACTGGTCATGGAAGATCGCCAAAGGCTACAGCGATGGGCAAGGCATTCCGCCCTACCCGGGCGTCAATATCGTGTGGTGGCACGGGAGCGCCGAGGCCTCCAGGCGGGCGGCTCAGGAGATGATGGACGGTTACAGCACCGGCCACAGCCAGATCGCGCCCTCGCTGACGTCGAATCACATCCAGGGGAACGCGGTGGATATGACTATCGGCTGGAACGGAAACTTGCGAATCAGAAAAGCCAACGGCCAGTATGTGACCATCACCTCCGCGCCCAGGACCGGCGTCAATCCTGATTTGATCGAGGTCGGCAAGAGTTACAACGTTTTTCATATTGACCCGCCGGACTCTGACGTTCCGCACTGGTCGTACAACGGCAGGTGATCGCCGAGCAAGGCCAGGATCGGGCTGATCAACCGGCACCATTCAATTTGCGTGCGGCCCGCCGCAGTTGCAGCGCTCGATCGGTCACGCCGAGCCGGGCGGCGGCCCGCTGCAGATTGCCCTGCTCTTCCTCGATCACGATTCTCTCGGCCAGTTCACCGGCCAGGCGTTCGATCTCCTTCAGGCTGACGCCCGACGTCACGGCGAGGCGGACCGCCCCCTCCAGTCCTCCTTCGCTCCAGCACTTCATCTCGTGATCTTCGCGCGGCCGTTCGTCTTCGGGAATATCGCCGGCGGTGATGGGGCCTGGCCCGACGTGGCGCTGAACGATTCGCGTCATCAGTTGTTTGAGATCCCGCACGTTGCCCGGGTATTCGCGGGTCAACAGGTAGTCGCGCACGACGTCATCGAGTTCCAGCGGAGCGTCGGGCCGGAGCTGTTCGATGAAGTGGCGCGCCAGGACCGGAATATCTTCGCGGCGTTCGCGCAATGACGGCAGGCGTCCGGTCCAACTGGCGATGCGATAATAGAGGTCGCGCCGGAACTGGCCGCGAGTCTGTTCTTCAAAGAGATCCCGGTTGGTCGCGCAGATGAGCCGGAAATCGGTCTTCTGCCATCCATTGCCGCCGACGCGTTTGTAGGTGCGCTCCTGCACGACCCGCAGCAACTCGGCCTGCAGATTCAAAGGCAGCTCTCCCACCTCATCCAGAAAGAGCGTGCCGCCGTCCGCCAGCGCGAAGGCCCCGTCACGAGCCGCGACCGCGCCCGTGAAGGCGCCCCGTTCGTGACCGAAAAATTCGCTGCCCGCCAGTTCCGGCACGACCGTCGTGCAATCGGAAACGATCAGGTTGCGTTTGTGAGGCCGTGAATCGAGCGTGTGGATCAGTCGGGCGACCAGCTCCTTGCCGGTCCCGCTCTCGCCGGTGATCAGAATGGAGGCGTTGCTGAAACGGGCGACCTCGACGATCTGGCGCATGACCCGCACCCAGGCCGGGCTCCGACCGGCCAGGTTAGACCGGACCAACGATGATTGTGTGATCTCATCGATCTCCCCCCAACGCTCGAAGCGAGCCGCCACTTCCCGCGCCGGGTCGGCCGAATGGTCCCAGGCGAAGACATCCGAGGCGCCGGCCTGCAACAGTCGCCAAATTCCCCGGTGATCCAGGTCGGAACGTGAACGCGCCACGGCCAGGACCCGTCTCAGGCCGTGGCCGCTGGCCGTGCTCAGAAAGTTACAGAGATCTGCCGTCACCCCGTCGAACCATAGCAGGCCCGATCTGCCCGGAGCTAGGGGATCGACCGGAGAGAGCTCGATTCCCGCTTGTGACAGGCTGTCGAGGATAGAGTTGTCTGGCCTGGCTTCGTCTCTTCCCAGGAAATGATGCCAAATTGTCGTCATAGATCTGGCTGCCTCACTACGACCGATGATCTGGTCCCCTCCCATGTCAAACGAAATTGGTTTCGCCTGTTACTGGCGTCGCCGGGAAAAACATGTCGCGGCTTTGAGGAAGTCCGGAAAAGTCTGGGAAGGACGGTGGCGAGTCGGGACCGCGAGCGGTAGCGAACGGCCAACTCAGATTGATTCTGAGAGGCCCGCTCGCCACCATTCGCGGTCCTGATTTGGATCCTGTTGCGGGTGACTACTTCGGAGGTTCGACCGGCCGTTCCTGGGCCGGCGGTTTGCTGAGCCAGCTCCGGCCCAGATTGACGAAATCGTTGATGAAGACGAAGCCCATCAGCAGCAGGACCATCACGAAGCCGACCTGCTGGAATCGTTCACGCACGTTCATGGTCAGGGTCAACCCGAGGAGGCCCAGGATCGCCTCGATGAAGATCAGCAAGATCGCCCCGCCGTCCAGCACCGGGATCGGAAGCAAATTGAAGACTCCCAGATTGAGGCTCAGGATTCCCATCAGCTTGAACGTCCCGGACCAGCCCGCGATATCGTAAGTGCTGACGGTCGCCTGCGCGATCTTGACCGGTCCCGCGATCGCGTCGCGGGCCGACCTCCGGCCGGTGAAGATCTGTTTGAACGCGAGTCCGGTCAACCGCATCCACCGCCAGTTGTAATCCCAGGCGTAACGGATCGCGGCGGCGACGGACGCCGTTTTGACGAAGACCGAGAGATCGGGCTGGAATCCTAATCGGTACTCGCCATCCTGAATGGTCGGTGCGGCCTGCAGGTCGAGGGTCTCATTGCCGCGCTGGATTTTGAAGGTCATCGGCCGGCCGCCGCTCTCCCGCAGCGCCGCCTGGAATTGATGCCAGGCGGTCACGGGTTGACCGTCGACGGCGAGAATCTGATCTCCGGCCTTCAGACCCGCCTGCTCGGCGGGCGAGCCCGGCCTGATCCCTCCCAGGACGCGGATGCGATCAAGCGTGATCTGCGGATCGATCCCCGCCACGCCGATCAGATCCCGGTCCAACTGTCGCCCTTCAGGTTTGAGCGTGGTGTCGATGGTCACACCCTGCCGTTCGATCTTGATTGGGATCTCTTCATTAGGGCGTGAGCTCAGATCCGAATTGATATCGGCCCAGGCCGGATTCTCGCGGTGGTTGTAAGCGATGATGCGGTCACCCGCTTTGAGCCCCGCCCTTTCGGCGGCGGAACCGGGCTGAACCCGGCCGATCACCGGTTGTTGAACCTGATCGGCCCCGTCACGAAAACCGACCATGATGCCGATGGCCGGGATCAAGAGCGCCGTGACGATATTGAAGACCGGGCCGGCCACGGCCACCAGGAACCGTTTCCATTTGGGGTGCGCGAGAAATTCATCGACCGAGCCCTCGCTCTTACCTTGTAACAGCTCCAGGTTTTCACCACGGAATTTGACGTATCCCCCCAGCGGAACCGCGCTCAGGCGATAGTCGGTCTCTCCGATCCGGAAACCTGCCAGCCGGGGGCCGAAGCCCACTGAAAACGTTTCAACGGCGATCCCCAGCATCTTCGCGACGATGAAGTGACCAAACTCATGAATTATTACCATCGCGCCTAGGACCAGAATGAAAGCGACGATTCCCATGGTACGATCCTCCTGTTTATTACTTCCATCACGGCATATTTATACTACGCATATCGGTGGCGGGTTTCAATCGGTCAATTCTAAATCGGACCAACCGGAATTGATACCGATTGGCTTATTACCGCGAGCGGTACTGAACTCCTCGAATTTCTCCGGGACCCCATGATCAGCTTTTCAACTTGCCGGGAATTTGATCTATAATGCGGCCTGCCCAGACATGAACTCTCGTTGTATTAGCGATACACCTGAGATATGAAATCCTCAACTAAATTACTCTATCTTCCCCTGGCGGTGATGGTGTTGCTTGGCGTCGTCAGATGTCTGCCGGAGTCGGCTTCAGCACATCATCTCAATTCGACTGGTCAGGCCGCTCAAACCGCGTCGTCAGTCTCATCGAGCCTGGACCAGATCGTGGCGGGATTTCGCAAGATCATCGTCCTGCTCGATGACGAGGCCGCGCTCAGTCCGGAAGAACGGGCCCGGTGCGTCGAGGTCGGCAGAAAAATTCAGCAGGAGAAGCAGGAACTCCTCGACGGCCTCACCCAGAGCCTGACGGCCGATTTGCGGCGGGCGGGCGCGGCGCGATTTCGAGAGAGAGCCGACGACGTTGAGTCCTTTATCAAATACTTCAATAGTAACCGCGCGTTGCGCGATGTCGATCGCCTGGCGTTCCTCGATCTGGCTGACGAGTTGCTCGCGGTGGTGACTCAAGAGGAGCGCGACGCCGGGGTCAACCCGTCCGGCACCCACACTGCCCTGCAGAAGATCAACGACGAGCTCAAGTCCATTCAGAACACCTACCAGAAGGAAGTTTCACGCGTCTTCTCCGCCCTGGGGACCCGCGGCGCTCAACCGAAGCGCGAGAAGTGGCAGGATTACGTCAAATTTCTGAAAGGGCTCTTCGACCGTGAGCAGGTGCTCAAACAATATAGCCAGGAGAAGCCGGCGGCAGAGCAGGAAGACGAAACTTCCCGCGGCGGGCAGCGCGACAGCCAGACCGAAATCTACGGCTACGATCTGCCGGCCAAGAGCATCGTGCTCAGTTTCGACGACGGACCTCACCCGCGCTACACGGATGAAGTTCTGGCGGCCCTGAAGAGATACAACGCCCGGGCGCTCTTCTTCGACATCGGCAAAAATCTGGGCACGGTCAGCCCGCAGAACGACGTCAAGCTCTCGGCCAACTCGAATGTGTCCAGGCGAGCCCTCGACGCCGGTCATCTGTTGGCCAATCACAGCTATTCGCACGCTGACCTGACCAAGCTCGCGCCCGCCGACCAGCTCAAGGAGATCTCCAGCACCCTCCTGCTTCTCGAAAAGGTCGTCGGCGTGAAGCCGCCTCTCTTTCGTCCGCCATACGGAGCGAAGAACGCGACCCTCATGAAGGGGGTCACCTCACTGGGTCTGAAGTCATTCATGTGGACGCTCGACTCCATGGATTGGGCGGACCCGATCTCCGAATCGATCGTCCAGAGAGTTCTGGCCCAGGTCGCGGTCTCCAAAAAAGGCGTGCTGCTGATGCACGATATTCACAAACAGAGCGTCACCGCGCTGCCGCGAATCCTCGAAGAGCTCAGTAAACAGGGCTACACCTTTTTGATCCATGACGGAGACCGGTTTGTCCCGTCGACGAATCCCATGCTGGCCAAGCCGCGATCCGGCAACCCGAACCCGCAGAGCACGCAGCCCGCGGCCGCCCGGGCCTCGGCCCCAGACGCGATTAAGGATGAGATTAAGAAGAGTTATTATCGCGAGAGCTGGGCGGTGATCATCGGGATCAATGACTATCAGAACTGGCCGAAGCTGCGTTATTGCGTCAATGATGCGAACTCCGTCGAGCAGATGCTGACCGGCCAATACGGGTTCAAGAAGAACAACATCATCAAGCTTCTGAACAAAGACGCGACCCGCGAGCGCATTGTGTGGGCGCTGGGAGACCAATTGGCGGATCCGAGCCGGGTCAAGAAGGATGACCGGGTCTTCGTCTTCTTCGCGGGCCATGGCGCGACCCGCAGGCTGCCGTCCGGAAAAGAGCTGGGTTATCTCGTCCCGGTGGATGCCGAGGCCGAAGCCTCCCAGGCGAAAGCGATCAGCATGGCCCAGCTCCAGGAGTTTTGCGAGCTGATTCCGGCCAAGCATCTCTATTTCGTCGTGGACTCCTGCTACAGCGGACTGGCGTTGACCAGAGCCGGCGGCGCGTCCGGGAAGAACGCCAACTATCTGGAAGAGATCACCAGGAGGACCGCCCGCCAGATCCTGACCGCGGGCGGCGCCGACCAGCAGGTGGCCGACAACGGACCCGAGGGCCATTCGATCTTCACCTGGACCTTACTCCAGGGCTTGCAGGGCCTGGCCGACATCGACGGCAACACCGCGATCACCGCGTCCGAACTGGGCGCTTATATCAGCCCGATCGTCTCCTCGGTCTCTCATCAAACTCCCGCTTTCGGAAACCTGTCGGGCAGCGAGGGAGGCGAGTTCGTGTTCGAGTTGCAGCAGGAGTCTCTGACCGAGACCAGCAAGCAACTGGATGAAGAGGCGGTCAGGCTCAATGATGAGCTGGAGCGCATTCAGAAGGAGATCGCCGCCAAACGGGACCGCAATTCCAAGCTGCGCGGAAAAGTCGCAGAGGAGCGGGCGAAACTCCAGGGGACTCCCCAGACCAGAGGCAGCCAGCCGAAATCGAGGACGGCGCAGGCGCAGGCCCATCACAATCTGGGGCTCAAGTATTACCGGGAAAAGAAGTACAACGAAGCCGTGGTCGAATTGGAAGAGGCGGTTAAATGCGACCCGCGCAACGCCACCATTGTGAATAACCTCGGCTTCACGTTGTTCAAGTTCGGGAAGTACGAAGAGTCGATCGGCTGGCTTCAAAAGGCGATCGATCTCGATCCCCAACGAGTGGTCGCCTACGCCAACCTGGCGGATGCCTACCTGAAATGGGGCAAGACCGCGGAGGCCCGCCGGTACTATGAAAAGTATGCGGCGATCGCTCCAAATTCTTCCAACCTCGAGTACATCCGTAAAAAGTTGGACGAGTTGAAGGAGCAGTGATCAGCCCACCGACTTCTTAACCCGCGAAACCCGCGAAATCATTAATCTTTCGCGGGTTTCGCGGTTGGCCCGCCGTAAATCCAGAATCCGCTCTCCTTTGATCATTCACCCTCACCCTCCGGTTCGGAACCGCGAAAGACGCGAAAGCGGAAAAGACGTCGGCCGCCGTTAAAAATACGACTTATCCGATCCCGCTCCCGCGCCGATATGGATCTGTTCTTATTCAGATTGACCGCCCACGGTTTTGGAAAGAGATCGCTGAGGCGGCAACCCCACTTTCACACTTAGGAAATTCTTTTATGAACCATCTATTCATGCTCCTGTTCGTTTGCTCCTCAATGATTGCCGGACCTTTACGAATCTATGCCCAGGAACCATCACCGCCGCCCCAATCGGGGCCGAAGGAGAACGAGATCGAGACCCTGCGTAAGAGGATGGAAGAACAATCGATTCATATCGAGCAACTGCAGCAGGCTCTGCAACAGCAGTCCGTCTTGATCGAACAGCAACAGCAGCAATTGCAGTCGCTGCAGGTCAAGGTCGAAAACAACGCCTTGCCTTCCGTGAGCGCGGTCGAGGCGGTCTATTCGCCGCAATCGCCCGGTTCGGCCGGTTCCGGAAACTCCGCTCCGGCGGCTAAGGCTGAAGCCGCTCCCAAACCCGCGCATAATGTCGAGACCGGTTATGGCAAGATCAAATTTAACGGATTGCTGCAAGGCTGGTATGCCGCCGGGGACGGCGGATTCCGTGATACCTTCAGGCTGCGCCGGGCGGAACTGAAGTTCTCCGGAGAGATCACTCCGCAGATCAAATGGACCCTCGTGACCGACCTGGCCAAGGGGCTCGCGCTCAACAATCTTTCCACCACCGCCGCCGGCCAGCAGGTCTTGAACGGCACCAGCGTCAATCAGGCCAGCCGGGTGCTGCAGGATGCCTTCATCACCTTCGACCACTCCAAGCGGCTCAAAGTCGATGTCGGCCAGTTTAAGGTTCCGCTGAGCCAGGAAGGATTGCAATCTCCGGGCAAACTGGACACGGTCGAGCGTGCCCTGTTCCTCTCGGACCGCGCTCGCGGCGGGGCCTACGGCGATGTCCGCGACGTCGGCGTCATGATCCGCGGCCCGCTCACCTCGTATCTGGACTACCAGGTCGGTCTCTTCAACGGCGCCGGCGAAAATCAGAACGATGTCGATAAGAACGATCAGAAGGCGCTGGCCGGCCGGCTGATCGTCCGCATGCCCTGGGTCAGAGGCTTGCAGTTCGGCGGGTCGGGGGTCTGGGGCGACGGCGCTCGTCATGATCGGCCCCGCGCCGACCGCCTGGGCACCGAGGTCCTCTTTGCCAGAGGGGCCTTCATGTTCAAATCCGAACTGATGAGCGGTAAAGACGGAGCGCTGAGCCGCAGGGGCTACTATACGCATTTCGGCTACAAGCTCACGCCTAAAGTGGATGCGATCTTTCGCTTCGATACGTGGGATCCGGACACGCGGAGAGAGCGCAATAACCTGGACGTCACCGAGCGCGACTACCTGGCCGGGTTCAATTACTATCTGCTCGAAAATTTCGCCAAGCTGCAATTCAACTACGCCCGCAAGACTTTCAACCACGGCCTCACGCCTTCACGGCATCTGGTCTTGATCAACTTTCAAACGTCGTGGTAATTCTTGAATACCTGACTCACAACGTTGATTACAAACCGCGAAAGATGCGAAAGACGCGAAAGGTATTTGATTCCGCGTCTTTCGCGTCTTTCGCGATTTGAGTCTCAAATTCCTAGGAACTCAATCTCCGGTTCACTCACCAGATCAGTTTGGCCCCGAGCTGGTTGATGCGCGCCGGCCGGGCGCTCAGAATCTGCCCGAACTGTGGGGCCGTCACGTTCACTTCCAGGTCGTCGAACTGCGTGTGATTGAAAGCATTGAACGATTCCAGCCGGAACTGCAGCCGCACGCGCTCCGAAATCGTGAAGTTCTTGAAGAGCGAGAGGTCGAAATTGTGGACGCCGGGCGCCCGCAGGATGTTGCGGCCCGAACTGCCGAAGGCTCCGGGCGCGGGTTGTGCAAAAGCCGCTTTATTGAACCACGAATCGACCACGCCGGTCCGGCCGCTCTTCGGATTGCCGACGAGGTCGCCCCGGTTGGTCCCGGCGCTGTCGAGGAGGTTTCCCGAATCGGCGGCCGTGATGGAGATCGGAAATCCCCGTTGAAACGTGGCGATGCCGTTGACCTGCCAGCCGCCCAGGATCGCGTCCGCCGCCCGATTCAGGCCATTGCCGAAACGCTTGCCGCGTCCGATCGGCAGATCATAGACGAAGCTCGCGATCAGCCGCTGATCCACGTCGAAGTCCGAACGCCCGCGATCACGTTTCGGATCGTGATTGTTCAGAAACCCCTGCCAACCATTGAAGGCCTGGCCGCCGATTCCGGCTGCGGCCGACTTGGAATCGAGACTCTTCGCCCAGGTGTAGACCGCCATCATGGCCAGCGTGCTCGTTCGCCGCTCGAACTTGACGTTCATCGCGTTGTAGATCGAGTTGCCCGACCAATCGCTATCGATGTAGGTGACGAAGTTGGGATAAGGCCGGCGGGCTTCCACCGAGTTGCGAGGGTCGTCCAGCGGGATGCCGGGATCGACCGGCATCGATTGCGCGATGTTCCGCCGCATCAACAGGTGTGTCCCCTTGTTGCCGATGTAGTTCACCTCGAGGGTGGTGTCTTTGAAGATTTCGCGCTGTACCGAGAGCGACCATTGCTGGACGTACGGGTATTCCGGCGTCGCCGACGAGATGACCGCGATGAAACTGTTCGCGGCCGGCGTGACCGGGCCGGTAAAGACCGGAAACAGGGCGTCGGTCGTCTGCAGTGACGGACTCGTGATCGACTGCTTGTAATCGCCCCGGCTGACGTACGGGTAGATGTCCGCCGAACCGTCGATCTCGCGCCCTTCGGCGGAATCGTAGAAGAGGCCGTAGCCGCCGCGGATCACGGTCTTCTCGAAGGGGCGGAAGGCGAAACCGAAGCGCGGAGCGAAGACCCTCTTCGGCGCGTCCGCCGGATTTCGCCGGCCGGCATAACGGTAGAAACCGCCGTCACCGACGAATCCCTCGTCCAGCAGCCTTCGATCCGCCACGAGCATTCCGCCGCGTGGATTGGAGCCGTCCAGCCAGCCGAAATGATTGTTGGTCTCGTAGGGCGCGGTGCGGAAATCCCATCGCACCCCCAGGTTCAGCGTGAGCCGCCGGTTCACTTTCCAGTCGTCC
This sequence comes from Blastocatellia bacterium, assembly GCA_035280505.1. GTDB lineage: Bacteria > Acidobacteriota > Blastocatellia > RBC074 > RBC074 > JAKEHZ01. The sequence goes on from DATEFT010001049.1 coordinate 14,389, forward strand.
TGCAGGTACGGAGCGAAATACTTGAAATTGTATTGGCGAGGATTGCCCGCCACGTTCGGATTGCTGAGGGCCGCCGGCTGAAAGACGCTGGCGCGGGAATAGTAGCCGAGCAGAAAATCGGCGACGGGGTTGCCGGTGAAGCTGCCGCCGAAGGTGAAATCGCCGAGCAGATCGGCCACCAGGTCCCGATTGAACTGCCACTGACGATAATTGGCCCCGATGTTCAGCGTATGGGAACCGCGAATCCAGGTGGTGGTATTGCTGAGATCCCACATGGGTTGATTGCTGGTCGTGTAATCGTTGACTGCGCCGCCCGCCCTCGAGAGCCCGCCCGCGGAGAAGGCGATGCCGGGATACCCGCGTTGCAGATCGCTCATGGTGTCGGTGAAGACGCCGGTCAACCCGAGCGCGGAGATCTCGGCCCGATCGGCCGGGACTCCATTCTGATTGACGGTGGCATCGACGCGGCCGAAGCGAAATTGATTGACCAGCTTGTTGCCGATGGGCCACGAGTGCGAGAGCTGCCAGTTCCGCGATCTCTGAATGAAGAAGGTGTCCCCGACCGGCGACACGCCGTTGGCGCCGGTGATGTCGAAGTCCGCCTTCGTGAAGCGCCCGAAGACCGTGCCCCACTTGCCCAGATTCTGGTCGCCCCGGATGGTCAGTTGGTTCGTGTCGTTCGGCAGGGTTCGATTCAGCACATAGTTACCCTGGGGCACGCTGGAGTTGGGAACCGGGAAGAATCGCGCGCGGGCCAGATTGGCCAGGCGCGAAAAACGTTCCTGCGGAATGGTGTTGTTCGGGAACGGCGCGCCCGTCAATGGATCGATGATGGAGGTTGTGAATCGGCCGGCCAGTTGGTCCGGGGTCGGAACGTTGTTGAAGGTCAACTCGCCTCTGCGGATGCGCGCTCCCTCGTAGTTGACCAGCCAGAAGGTCCGGTCGCGTCCGTTGTAGAGCCTGGGGATCCGGACCGGGCCGCCGGCGACGAATCCGAACTGATTCTGTCGCAGCTTGGATTTCGGAGTCCCGGTCAGATTGTTGAAGTAGTTGTTGGCATCGAGCGCGTCGTTGCGCCCAAACCAGAAAGCCGTTCCATGCAGGTCATTGGTGCCGGTCTTGCTGACGATGTTGATCTGGTTGGCGCTGAAACCGAACTCCGCGGAGTAGGTGGAGGTCTGTTCTTTGAACTCCTGAATCGCGTCCACCGACAGAATCACGGCCGGAGTGCCGAGGGCCGTGTCGGTATTCGAGGTGCCGTCGAGCAGGTAGTTGTTGGAGGTCGGACGCGAACCGTTGATGCTGATGGCACTGCCCGCCCCCCGCCGCATCGTTCCCTGCTCGCCCTCCGTCTCGACGGTCCCGCCGTTCAGAAACATCAGTTGCAGGAAGTTGCGCCCATTGAGCGGCAACTGGGTGACCTGCCGCTGCGTCACGACCTGGCCGATCGAAGAGGTCTCACTGTCGAGGGCGACGGCGCCCGCCTGCACCTCCAGGACCTCGGTCACCGCGCCGGTCTGGAGCGTGAAGTCGAGCCGCACGACCTGCTCCACCTGCAGCACGCGGCCGGTCTGCAGGATCGGTTTGAAGCCTTCCTTCTGGATCGAGATCCGGTACATTCCCGGTTGGAGGGATGGAACGGTGAAGTAGCCCTCGTCGTTAGAGAGCGTCTCGCGCTTGAACCCATTGCCTTCGTTGGTGATCGTGACCCTGGCGCCCTGGATGACCGCGCCGCTCTGATCGCTGACGCGGCCGGTGATCTGCGCCGTCTGGCCGAGGGCCGCGACTCCCAGGGCCGAACAGATGACGACGGCCAACGCAATCTTGCTGATGCCGAATCTAGTCATGGTTGCCTCCTGTGTGCCCGGAATGAGGTTGCGAAGCCGGCTCAAACCGCCACGGTCTGGGCGGCATCCTCTCCGGATCGATTATCGAATCATCGAAGCCCGCCGCCTTCCGCGGTGGATCGCATCGACCGAAATTCAGGGTAGAGATGGCGCAGACCGGGCAGTCTGCGTTTACTGCTTGCGAATGTCCTGTTCCAGCGCCTGGGAGGCGGCCTCGAGTTGCGCCAGCGCCCCCAGCATCAGGCTCGCCGCCTGTTCGGGTGAGACTGTATATGGATACTTTGAATCGAACAGGCGATAGGCCGTTTGATGGGTCTGCTCGATCGATTCGAAGAGCCGCATGATCCGCGCTCTTCGCGTCCCCTCTGCGGGTCGGGGCGAGGGGGCGGCCTCCGTCCCGGTCCCGCCGATGGCGACGAGCGCCGGCTCCAGTTGCGCTCGGAGATTTCGATTTCTGGCTCGGATCTCCGAGAGATGGTCGCCGATGATTTCACGGATTCGCCCGGCCGATGTCGCGCTGAGCTGCTCGTCCCCGTTCTCGTTGAACCGTTCCGCCAGTCGTCGCAGCGCCCAGCCGTTCGCCAGCGCGGCGGACGACTCGGCAAAAACGCTGTTCGCGAACTGAGTGATCCGGCGGTCGATCGCGGCCCTGTTCTTCTGCGCGGGGGCGGCGCGTTCGGCGAAGTAGCCGGCCAGCCGCTCCTCGAAATGATTCACTCCGGCCGCTGGAGCGGCACTGAGATTCGGCTCGGGGCTCGTCACGGCGGGGGCCGGCCCCGCTATTGGGGAAGGAGGACCCGCCGCTTCGTCAAAGGTCTGAATCCGCGCTTCCACCCAGGGAATCTCTTTGATGGTCGCCATCAGCTCTCGCTTTCGCTCGGGCGTCTCGACCTGACCCCGCACTACAATCTGTTCACCGGACTCGCGCACGACCTCGAGCTGCTCGCCGAGATCGGCCTTCAGTTGGTGCAGCAGATAGAGGGCCGCGATCTCGGCCTCCTGCAACTCGGCGGCGGTCGGAAGCAACTTCAAAGTGGGTGCGGGCGTGAGCGCCGCCGGTGAAGCCGCCGGCGAGATCCGCCCGATGGTTGCGGCCGGCGAGGGGGATGGCGAGGGCTCGGCGAAGACCGTGAGCGCCGCCAGCGGCACCACTTCATACGCCGTTTCCTTCAGCTCGTAATCGCGGGTCTCGTTCTCACCCTGAACCTTGAGCGTCTGCGCCAGCGGGTGCCAGTCGCGCGCCCGCACCATGAGCGAGGCCTCGGCAATCTGCCCGGCCGACGGCTCGGCCAACGGCAGCACCCGCAGCCTCAGCATCTCTCCGGCGTCGGTCTGCAAACGGGAGACCTCTTCGCGTTTCGCCGCCAGCGATCGTCTCCACACCTGAAACGACGCGGGCGAGAGCGGTTGTTGGGGATTCATCCGGTTGGCGTGGAGGACCTCGGTCAACTCCGTCAACAGCGCCGTTTCATCCGCCTGGGCCCCCCTCAGTTCCTTCGCGCTCTCGATCGACTGCCGAAAACGCGCATTCGCGGTGTCGCGCCAGAGCTCCCAGGTGGCGGTCCGTTCTCCGCGCTTGATTCGCAGCTTCTGATAGATCACGGGCTCCTCCCTCGCCCGCAGTTCACTCGCCTGGGCCTCGCTGGCTCGCCGCAGCAACTCGCTCGCCGTCACCACCGGTCCCCGGTCCAACCAGGTGAAGAACGCGACGGCGGCCAGCGCTCCGATCATCCCCGCCGCCGTCCAGACCAGCGGACGCGGCGACGCCGCGAGGCGTGAAACGGAGATCCCCCGGTTCCAGGACCCGCGTAATCGCGCCAGCCACGATCGGTCGCCCAGTCGATCCCTCAGTTCATGCAATCGTCCCTCGAACTTTTGTTCGCTCGATGGCGGCGGAGTCGTGGAGGGCCGCCACACCTGATCGCGATACTCGATGAAGGCGAAGACCGCCTCTTGCAAGCGCTCGGCGTTCCTTCGGCACGACCAGCAAGCGGCCAGGTGTGCCTGCACGAGCGCGGCCTCGTTCGGTGAGAGTTCGCCGTCCAGATAGCGCAACAGCGTCCCTTCCGCCGAGTGGCCTTCATTTTCATCCCAGCCTGTCATCTCATCTCTCCGTATGGATCTTAGTTAATTTGCGCAAAGCCCGTTGCAGAAATTCGCCCACCGTTGAAGTCCCGATCCCGAGAATCTCGCCGATCTCGCGGTAACGCAGCCCCTCCGCGCGCAACAGCAGACATTGCCGCTCCTGCTGCGATAACCATTGCAGCGCGGAATGGAGGCGTTCGAGCCGCTCGCGCTGCAACGCGCGCTGTTCGGGATTGAGCGACGGATCGGGCAGCACGGAGCAGATTTCGTCCCACGTCGGCGCGTCGAGTTGCGCCAGCCGCTGATGCCGCTGCCGTTCGTCGAAGGCCAGATTGTGGGCGACGCGAAAGACCCAGAGCCGCACATGCTCGACCGTCCGACCTCGGTGCAGATGAGCGTACAGACGCAGAAAGACCTCTTGCGCCAGATCGTCGGCGGCGGCCGGGTCGCCGAGAAAAGCCATCAGGTAGTAATAGACCGGCAACCGCAGCGCCTGAAAGATCCGCGTCACCCTCTGCTCGAGCGTCTCGTTCTCCTGCGCCAGGGGAATCCCCTCCAGTTCCAGGCACAATTCACCCTTCACCTTCTCACGGGGATTCGTGTTGAAAAGTCGAAGTGCCATCGTTGTGCACGAAACGATTCAGATTGGACTACGTCCGCTACCAATAAAGACTGCCGCTTCGGATTTTTAACGACACCTTAATCGAAAAAAGAGACTTTTGGGAAGAGAGGGCTGCGGGGTTCTAATTCAAGGTATTCTCAAGACCGATTCTCTATTTTGTTTTAAACCGCGAAACGCGCGAAACACGCGAAAGATCGATGGGCCGGAGGGCACGAATCGTCGGAATGAACCAGCGGTTATGCATTTTTATTGTCACACTCACAAGGTCAAAACCTCTTTCTCGAATCCCGCCTCTCGGATCCTTTGTGAAAAAGGCCGCGAGTCGTTGGGAGAAGGATTCCCGAACGCCGGCCGCTGGTGTTTCTGTTATGGTTGCCAAACGTTCTGGGGCGCCGGAATTGAGGCCTTGAGAGAGAACAACTCCCTCTCCTGGTGCTCCATCTGCAGCCGGCCGGCGGTGCTTCTCTATCTGTGCCACGAATGTCACACCTTGAGCCTCTTTCCGTCATTCGTCGCCAACCGGGACGGGGTCGTGCTCTCCGAGACCGGCGCGCCGGCCCAGAATTGCCCGGGTTGTTCGTCGCGGCCACGCCTTCCGATCCAGGCTCATCATTGTGAGGCGGTCGAGGTGGAACTGTTCACCTCCAGGGCCGACTGTCCTTATTGCGGCCTGTCTTCCAGATCCGGCTTCTCGACTTCAGACCCGGAGCTGGACTTCGGCCGGGGCGGATTGCTGAAGCGGGTCGCGGCGGATCAGGCGCGCAAAAAAAAGATCTGGGACAGCCCCCATGTTTTGATCGCGGGCGCCTTCGGGATTTTGGCGATCCTCGTGGGCGCAACCTTCTGGTGGCATCGCCCCACCCGATCCTTACGATCCACCAGGCCGGAACCGGGGGCCGCCGTCGCCAGCACCACTCCGGCTCCAGCCCAATCTTCATCCCCAATTCCACCCCCGGCACCACCCCACTTGTCAGTCGATCAGGTCAAACCGTCGAGACCGGCCGCGGCTGAATCGGCGCCCCAGCATTCAGCACAATGGGCAGCGCCCAGGGAAGCTTCTCCGCGCCCCTCCGGTTTCAAAATCGCCAGCCAGGGGACGGCCTCCTGGTCCGGAGTGCTGGCCGAGAAGAGCCGCGTGGATCTGGGATCTCAGCTCCCCGGCGTGCCCGTGATTATCCTCGGAGTGGAGCCCAAGGAGCGGCTGCGAATTGTTGAATTGCCCAATTCCTCGAATGGCTGGAGACGATTGGTGGTTGAGAGCAATCAACAGGTGGAGACCGGCGTCACGGTCCACTGGCGGCTCTGGTAAGCCCGAATACTTGACCGCGAAAGACGCGGAAGACGCGAATTCACTACTTTTCGCGTCTTCCGCGTCTTTCGCGGTTTTGAATCGGATGCGCCCCATTCGTTGTAGCTCAATAATCACCGATTCGATCCGGGCTTGGGTTTTGAGTTGGCGGGCGGAATGACGGGCGATGAGACCGGCGCCGATGCGAGCGGCTGGTTATCGGCGGGCTCAATCGGCTGTGGCTCTATCGGGAGTTCGTTCGTCGGCAACGCCTGCAATTTACTGAAGGGCGCGCCGGACCAGTCGCATTTGCGAAGGATGATCGGAATGACCCGGGCCGACCCCTCGGCGTGCCGCGCCATCGCTCGAGCCATCTCTTTCTCATAGCTACTGACAGATGCCTGATAATTATGGTCGAGCGGTGCGGATTTACGAAGCGCCTTGAAATCTTCGATAGGCGTGATTAAATACTCTGCCGACAAGGCTGGATCCGAACCGCTAAAAATTCAGGAACCTTACTTTTACCATGCTGAATCTGGAACGGAACGAATATCGATATGGCGTGCGGCGCGTGCTGCTCATTACGCTGGGCTTCAATATTGCGGTGGTCGCCGGCAAACTGATCGCGGGATTGTTGGCGGGCAGTTTGAGCGTGATCAGCGATGCGATCCATTCCATGGTCGATTCGATCAACAATCTGGTCGGGCTGTTCGTGGTCAAGTACGCGACCGCCGAACCGGACGAGGGCCATCCCTACGGCCACGCCAAATTCGAGACGCTCGCCGCTTTCACGATCGCGGGGTTTCTCTTCGTCACCTGTTACGAGATCGGCCTCGGGGCCTTCAAGCGGTTATTCCAGAGCGATGTCCCTCCGCCCAGAATCACCGCGCTCACGATCGGCACCATGCTCGCCACCATCATCGTCAACTTAATCGTCACCGTTTACGAACGTCGCGAAGGGCGGCGGTTGAAGAGCGAGTTTCTGGTCGCCGATGCGATCCACACGCGCAGCGACGTGTTGGTCAGCAGTTCAGTGCTGATCGGATTGGTTCTGATCCGCATGGGCTACGTCTGGTTGGATCCGGTGGTCTCGCTCGGCGTCGCGGCCTTCATCGCCTGGAACGGCTACCAGATCTTCAAAGCGACCGTGCCGGTGCTGGTCGACGCCGCGCCGGTGCCTCCATCGCGCATTACCGAGATCGTCAGAAGTGTGGCCGGCGTTCATTCGATTCACGATATCCGATCGCGTTCCCAGGGCGGTGAGATGTTTATTGAAATGCACCTGCACGTGGTTCCGGAGATTGAGCTG
>DATEFT010001050.1:0-7086 GCA_035280505.1 Blastocatellia bacterium
GGTGAGTCATGGTTTGTGGCGGCAACACTTCGAATCAGATCGCGGGCTGGTGGGCCGGACGATCGTCTTGAATGGATACCGGTTGACCGTGATTGGGGTCATGCCCGAAGGGTTTCATGGAACGTGGCCTCTCGGCTGGGCTCCCGAACTCTGGGTGCCGGTGACGATGCAACCCCAACTGCTGCCCGGAGCCGATCGTTCACGTGATCGCGGCAACGCCTGGCTGCAGATCTTTGGCCGTTTGGGTCCCGGAGTCAGTCCGGTTCAGGCCCAGGCCTCGGTCGATCCGATCGGACGCCGACTGGCGGAAATCTATCCCGGGGAGAATAACGACCTGAAAAGCCTCGAAATCTATCCGTTGAGTGAGGTGCGCGGAGCCAGTTTCGCCCAGGTCATTCCATTATTCCTGGAAATATTGATTGCGATTGTCGGACTGGTGCTGCTGATCGCCTGCGCCAATATCGCCAATCTGCTGCTGGCGCGAGCCGTGTCGCGGCAACAGGAGATCGCGATTCGACTGGCGCTCGGCGCCAACCGCTGGCGTTTGATCCGCCAGTTTCTCACGGAGAGCATCTTGCTCGCGCTTTCGGGCGGAGCCGCCGGTTGTCTGCTGGCGGTCTGGCTGACTGCGAGCCTGCGTTCCTTCCGGCTGCCGACGCCGATTCCGATTGAACTCAATGCGACACTGGATGCCCGCGTCCTGGGCTTTACGCTGGCGATCTCGGTTTTATCGGGCATCCTGTTCGGCCTGGCGCCGGCGTGGCAATCCTCCAAATCCGATCTCATTACATTTTTGAAGAATGATCGACGGACCGTCAGCGGGAAACAGGCAAGTTTCAGCCTGCGCAATCTGCTGGTGATCTCTCAAGTCACGGTATCGTTGATACTGCTGATTTGCGCCGGGCTCTTCACCCGTAGCCTCCAATACGCTCGCAATGTCGATCCCGGGTTCGAGATCAATCGCATGCTGACTGTCCCGATAGATCTGGAGACGGTCAGATATCAGGAAGCACGCGGCCGGCTCTTCTATCAACAACTACTCGATCAGATCGAGCAACTGCCCGGGGTGCAATCGGCCAGTCTGGCCCAGATTGTCCCTCTGACCTTCAGCCGCAGGCATGCCGGGCTTGCCATTGACGACCAGCAGGCCCCAGACGACCGTTACCCGGAGGTTGACAGCAATACCGTGGGACCGCGTTACTTTGAAACCATGGGCATTCCCGTGCTGGCCGGGCGGGAATTGGGCCGGCAGGACAGTGAAGGTGCGCCGTTGGTCGCGGTCATCAATGAGACCATGGCGCGCCGTTTCTGGCCCGCTCAAAATCCACTGGGTCGGCGGTTGCGAATCCATCGCGGGAACCATCTCTTCAGCCCTTACTATCAGGTCGTCGGCGTCGTGAAGGACAGCAAGTACGTGACGTTGGGGGAGGAACCTAAACCTTTTTACTACCTCTCCGCACTCCAGGAATATGGTCCATCGATGGTGCTGCACGTGCGCACCATGGGAGAACCGAACCAATTGCGGGGCGCCGTTCGCGAACGGATTCTGACGTTGGACCGGGCCTTGCTGGTGCAGGTCGCCACCATGCGCGAAAATCTGGCGGTGACCTTCTTACCAATGCGGGTCGCGGCGGTGGTCCTCGGGCTATTCGGGCTGCTCGGCCTAATCCTGGCGGTCATGGGGATCTACAGCGTGATCTCTTACAATGTGTCGCAGCGAACGGGCGAGATCGGCCTGCGCATGGCATTGGGCGCGCGAACGCTGAACATCTTCTGGTTAGTGATCGGCCATGGGTTAAAGCTGACGCTAATCGGCGTGGCGCTGGGCGCTGCCGCCGCGCTGGCGCTGACGCGCATTCTGACCAGTCTGCTGGTTGGGGTGAATCCGGCCGACCCGCTGACTTTTCTGTTGCTCGCCATGCTCTTAGCCATCGTCACGCTGCTGGCCTGCTGGATCCCGGCACGACGAGCGACGAAGCTGGACCCGATGATTGCACTCAGGCACAATTAGGCGGAAGACGCGAAATCAACCAATCTTCGCGTCTTCCGTGCCTTTAGCGACCTATTACCCTTTCAGTCGGCCGAGGGGGTATTTCAAAAGGGTTGGCACTTAAAGTTTCTGCAAATATCAGGCAAGCAACACTGATAAATGGAATCGCTGCCAGGGGTGCACGAAGCGCCGGTCGGAAGGCAGATCGACGCTGTTGCGCCGGCCACCGAAGCCGCCGGGGTGAAAAAAGTTCCGGCTGCGATTAAGAGAGCGCCGGCAATCTTTAGTAACGAACTCTTCTTCATCATTGTTATATTCTTCCTCCTTGGTATTGTATATGGAATAGAGTTAATTCGATGCCCGAGTTACTCGCGGCACCATGCGAGAGAAAAGCCATTGTTACTTTGGGCACTCCGGGCAAAGTTCTCGAAGATGTGCGATCACCTCGGACTCTTGCGAACTGTTCAATCGTCCGGCCCAGGACCGGGCCAACCTGTTCTGCCCGTCGAGCAGTAACAGCGTGGGAGTTCCGTTGATACCTATCTGTGACATCGGCATCGAGAATACGGCATCGACAACCACCCCGTTATTTTTCAGGTAAGATTCAGCCTCTTCCCTGGACTGGGGCATCACTGTTGCCAGCCGCACTCGTTCAGAAGACGAGCTTCTGAGTGCCGCGAGTTTTTGATAAAACGGCATGCTGGTCTGGCAGAACCCGCAAGAGCTTGAGAGCGCCAAGACCAGTGTGGCTGAGGCTGGGCGCCTGTCCGCGGTGTCAGGTCCGGGAAGCTTGACCACCTCTCCGACTTTGATTTCAGGGCTGAGATTCGGAGATAGGACACGGCTGAAATAGTAGTTTCTTGCCAGGTGTCCGATGAATAGCGTACATGCCAGAATCAGGGCTATATTAGCTACTTTGTCCAGTCGAGTCATTGAGCCGTTTGCCTTTCAAGATGAGATCTTTTACTGGTTGAATCGTCCCGCCTTATCACTACCTTCCTGGAATCCGGGCTGTAATCAAAACTGTTCTCTCCACCAGATTCTCTACCTACCTAATGCAGGATCAATAACAGAAACGGTCAATCGTCTGATCATTAATTTCGAGTTAGTCGACGAATCGGAAATATATTGGAACATTTCAGGTAACCTTCAGGCTCTCCAAAGCCTTCGGTGGTGTTGAATTGGTACCGGAGTTAGTAGCCTGATCCCAGGCAGTTTATCTCTTTGATCGTGCAATTGAGAGCTCGGGGCGCCAACGAAGAAGGGAACTGAGCGCTGGCGGGGCAGGGGGCAATGGTTCCCAATACAACAAAACGCATGCAATCTCGGTCTCGCCAATGCCTTCGGTCTAGATGACCTGCATGGCAACGTCTGGAAATGGTGTTCGGATAGATGGGGGAGGGCTATAATCAGGCTTCGTCGCCCCGGGAGGGGAAAGGAGGAGGAGTGGTTCGTGAAGGATCTGGCCTGCCCTTCGGCGGGGCGGCTCTACATGGAACCAAGAGTGAAGTCCCGTGACATCGGCTTTCGGGTCAGATGTTCGGCCAAGAGGAAATAGGGAGTTCAACCATGTACAAAAGACGTTTCCCCGCACTGGTCTTGCTCGTGGTCCTGGCCCTCACGCTGCAGGCGCAGACGCTCGACGCCCTCCGGTTGCGCGAGATCCGGCAGTACATCAAGCGGAGCTGGACGACGTTGCGCCGCGATAATGTCTCGCTGCTTAAATCGGCCACCGACACCAAGGTCGGGCAGGCCAGTCGGCTGATACTCTATATTTCGCGCCGGGAGGATGCGGGCCGGATCGCTTCCCGGTTACGCCGGCAGCTTTCCCCCGCCCAATTCAAGCGCATCGAAGTACGAAGGCTGCCCGAGGACGCGGCCGCGATCGAAGAGGCCGGCCTGCTCTATCTGCCGCATCCCTACGTCGTGCCCGGCGGCAGGTTCAACGAGATGTACGGTTGGGACAGTTACTTCACCCTGCTCGGCCTGGTGCGTGACGGCGAGCTGACGCTGGCGAAAGCCATGACCGAAAACTTTCTCTACGAGATCGAGCATTACGGCATGATCCTCAATGCCAATCGCACCTATTTTCTGACGCGCTCCCAGCCGCCGTTCCTGACGCAGATGATCCTGGAAGTCTACCGGCGCACTGGAGACGTTAGATGGCTGGAACACACGCTGCCGGCCATCGAGAAGTACCACGGCTACTGGACGCGGGAGCCGCACCTGACGCCACGGACGGGTTTATCGCGTTATCACGGAGGCGCGAACACACCGGCGCCGGAGGTCGTCTATGGCGAGCGCGACCGGGAGGGCCAGAACCATTACGACCGCGTGCGCGAGTACTACCGGACGCACCAGGTGGCTGAATACGACGTGGGGCGTTATTACGACCGGCAAGCGGACAGGCTGACTGAGCTTTTCTATCTCGGCGACCGGGCCATGCGCGAATCGGGCTTCGACCCTTCGGCGCGCTTCGGTCCGTTCAGCATCGACATCATCAATTACAACCCGGTGGATTTGAACTGCCTGCTCTATCGGATGGAGATGGACACGGCGGCCATCCTGACGCTGCTCGACCGGCCGCTCGAAGCGCGGGCGTGGATCGAACGTGCCGAACGGCGCGCCGCGGACACCAATCGTCTCATGTGGAACGAAGGGGCGGGGCTCTATTTCGATTACAACTTCGAGAAGGAGAAACAGTCGGACTACCGCTTCATCACGACGTTCTATCCGCTCTGGGCCGGCATGGCCAGCCGGGAGCAGGCAGCGAAGATCGTGGCCAACCTGCCGCTCTTCGAGCGCGCGGGCGGCCTTCAGACGAGCGCGCAGGTGACGGGCAACCAGTGGGATGCCCCCTTCGGCTGGGCGCCGATGCAGGTGATCGCGGTCGAGGGCTTGCGCCGTTACGGCTTCAAGGCCGAGGCCGACCGTCTCAGCCGCAAGTTCCTCACGATGGTGCTCAATGATTTCGCCGAGCACGGAACCATCAAAGAAAAATACGATGTCGTCACTGGCAAATCGGATCTGGCCGCCGGACTGAGGTTCGGATACACCTCGAACGAGATCGGTTTCGGTTGGACGAATGCCGCCTTCGTGCTGCTCGCTGAGCAGTTGGAGCAGGCAAACTGAGCACTTTACTAACTGAGCTGTTCGATATTTCAGGTTAAAACCGCGAAAGACGCGAAAGCGGGTTTTGTGTGTTTCGCGGTTTGCATCTCAAATCCCCAAAACTTAAATTCCAATAACCGGACCGAGTTTCGGTTCACAACCCGCGAACCCCGCGAAGGCCAACCGCTTTCGCGGGGTTCGGAGTTTCAGGGGGGAATTTTGATCTTTGTTGCGTAAGTCAAATTCCGAATGTCGATATTTCAACAAGTGACAAAACGGCGAAAGTATATCGCTTTCGCGACATTTTTCCGTTTCGGTCACTGAAGCATGGCTGATCTCATTGTTGCTGTAATCCAATCAGGTGCCCAACTTATTGTACTCGATGGGTCGGCTCCAAGCTTATCTGCATGGCCTGAGAACATGATCCCTCGCATGAACTCCCTCGGGCGAGCGTTTGAAAAGATCAAAAGAAAGGTCAATTGAGTTATGCGAAATATGATCCGTGGATTACTCTTGTCAGTGCTGATGGTATTGCCGTTGTTTCTGTTGACGGTAAGGGGCGCGACCGTGGGCGCTCCTTGCACACTGGATGGTGTCTTTCGTGTCGGTATTATCGAATTCTTTCACTTTACCCTTAGTGGGACCGTGGTGGAGAGCAGCGATGGAACGCAATCCTGTGCGCCCAACGATCCCAACCCTTACCCCTTCGTCCCGCCCCTCCCTTGCGGCAGCAGACGCGTGCCTGTTGGCGCCTTTGAGGTCGATTCCATCTGTCCATACTAGATCTGGAAGCTATACCTGAAACTCCGCTGCCGGAGCCGGGACTTCTCTTCACTAAAATGGAGGATGCGGGGGTTACGGCTCATTCGGTTGGCGAGCTTCAGCTTCGGCCAGCCAACCTCTCTTCAACTTTTCGACCGGGACGCCGGAAAGATATGGCTTAATGTCGAGGATCGGCGTTCCATCCAACATATCGACGCCTTTAACCAGCAGTCTTGATCCCTCCCGGCCCAATAATTCGACCACGGTCAGGCCGATCGGGTTGGGCCGCTGCGGTGATCTGGTGGCGAATACTCCGTGTTCTCGATTGTCGATGGGCGGAGTGGCGAGCAACGCCGGTCCGTCCGATCGGTGAAAAACCCAGATGATAAAGAGATGTGAAAATCCTTCGATGTCCGTCAGGCCCGGCTCCAACTCCGGCCGTATCTCCAGCGTGCCTTCGGCCAGGTGCCGCGCTCCACATCCTTTGGGGATTTGCGCCGTGTCGGTATAGGGGCTTCGGATCATTCCAATCGGTTCCATCGTAAACATAGAATTAAATGTATTCCGGTGAGGTTGTTTTGGCAAGCTCTATCGATCTCGCCACCCAACTGTTAAGCTCGAGACGGCGGCCGAGCCGGCAAATTGATCGCCAAAACGCCAGAGCCGATCGTATTGCATAATTGAGGAAATCAAAGACGAGATGGATCGCGACGTTCATCGAAATAAGGAGTGTTATGCAAGAAAGAGAAGCAAACAGGCTGAACTCGGAAGCCGCAAACGAACAGCTCCCGGAGCTACGAAAACCGCTTCGGCTGTGGCCCGGCGTGGCGGCCGTGGTGGCGCTGTGCCTGCTCTGGCTCGTCCCTTTCGTCATTCGCGACACCTACATGATCGCGATGATGGGCGGACTCGCCTGCGGATTGATCGTCCTGGTGTGGTGGCTGTTCTTCAGCCGCGCGCCGTGGGGAGAGCGTGTGGGCGCCACGGCGCTGATGACGATCACGCTCGTGGCGACCAAACGTGTCGTGCACGAGTCCATGGCGGGCGGAGGCATGGGGATGTTGCTCTACATCTACGCCATTCCGGTCCTGAGCCTCGCCCTCGTGATCTGGGCGGTGGCCAGCCGTCGCCTGTCTCTGTCCAACGGGCCTCGGCGCGCGTTACTGGTCGCCGTCATTCTGCTTGGGTGCGGAATGTTCACGCTGTTGCGAACGAGCGGCATC
>DATEFT010001051.1:0-4686 GCA_035280505.1 Blastocatellia bacterium
GTGAAACGGGCGGCAGATCATGGGCTGTCGCCCGCTCTCGCGGGCTCCGGATCATGTTCATCGTCAACCTGGGGTTCCGCGCTGCGCGCTTCGCGCTTCGCGCGCTGGAAGGCAGCGACGACCGTAGCGTCACATAACGCAGTGATCAACGCACTTAGATCACCAGCAGTGAATGGCGATCGCGTTTCAGAACCCGGCCGATAATCGCCGCCTGCGGATAGTTTCGCGACAACGCGTCGAGCAGGGCCCCGGCGCGGTCCGCCGCCACCGAGATCAACAGGCCGCCCGCCGTCTGCGGATCGTAGAGCAGATGCTGAAGCTCTTTGCCGACCGAGGCCGCGATCTCGATGTCGTCGCCCACGTATTCGCGGTTGGATTTATCGCCGCTGGTGATCATGCCCAGTCCGGCAAGTTCGATCGCGCCGTCGATGATCGGCACCCGCGCCGAGTCGATCTCGATCGAGATCTTGCTCGCCCGGGCCACTTCCCAGGCATGGCCCAGCAATCCGAAGCCCGTGACATCGGTGGCGCCGGCCACCTTGAACTCACGCATGACTCCGGCCGCCTCCCGGCCCGAGGTCAACATCGTCTCGAGTGACCGGGCGACCACGCCCGGACCGGCCTTCTCGAACTTGATTCCGGTCGAGATGATTCCGGTGCCGATCGGCTTGGTCAGGATCACCAGGTCGCCGGCGCGCGCGCCGGAATTCGTGGCGACCAGGCGCGGATCAATGATCCCGGTCACGGCATAGCCGAACATGATCTGCGGGCTATCGACGCTGTGGCCGCCGAGCAGCGTCACCTGATTATGGGTCAGCACCTCCAATCCGCCGCGCATGATCTCCCCGAGAATGGAGAAATCGAGCCCCTTCTTCGGAAAACAGGTGATGGCCAGCGCCGTGATCGGCGTCCCGCCCATGGCCCAGACGTCATTGATCGAATTGAGCGCGGCGATTCGGCCGTAGTCGAACGGGTCGTCGACGATCGGCGTGAAGAAGTCCACGGTCTGGACGATCGCCAGGTCGTCGCGCAGTCGATACACTCCGGCATCGTCGGCGGTATCGAAGCCGACAATCAAATTTTCATCGAAAGGCTGCTTGGGTAACCCGCCCAGAACCTGGGCGAGCGCACTTGGTGCGAGCTTAGCCGCTCAACCCGCGCATGAAACCATCTCGGTCAATCGTTTCGTCATCCTCATCTTCTCCATCGAGTATAGTTAATCGATCCGCCGGTCGGCCGTTGAGACCGCCCGGCGATCTCCGCCGATCGGGATCGACGGCATAAAGCTCATCGAGCGCCTCGAGGTCGATTCGATCCGGAGTCGTATCGAAGGCGAGGCGACCCGCGCGAAGCGCGATAATCCGGGGGAAATATCGCAGGGCCATCTCAACGTCATGCAGCGTCACAATCAGCGTACGCCGGCGATCCCGCGCGAGGCTCAAGAGGAGAGCGGCCACCGATTCGGTCAGCGCCGGATCCAACGACGCGAACGGCTCATCGGCCAGAATCACCTCCGGATCCTGCATCAAGACGCGGGCAATCGCCAGCCGTTGCTGCTGCCCTCCCGACAATTCATCGGCGCGGGCCCGGCGCTTATCGGCCAGCCCCACCAGTTCCAACGCCGCCGTCGCCTGTTCAACCTCGTGGCGGCTGGGACGAACCATGCTGCGAATCGTATGCAGCAGCGACCAGGCTCCCAGTTTACCGCACAACGTATTATCCAGCGCGGTCAGCGAAGGGACCAGATGATGCTGCTGGTAGATGGTGCCGATGCGCCGGCGCATGGCCCGCAGTTCGCGGGCGGACATGCGATCCACTCGTTCGCCCGCAAAGGAGAGGCTGCCGGCCGTCGTCCTCAACGTCGCATTGAGCAGTCGAAACAACGTGGTCTTGCCGGATCCGGAAGGGCCCAGCACCGCCACCTGTTCGCCTTCGAGGATGTCGAAGGTGATTCCGGCGATCGACGACACCGGTCCCTGGCGCGTCGGATAGAGTTTGCTCACCCCTTCCAGCCGGTAGATCATTTTAACAACCCGGCATCCGTCGCCGCCTGTCGGAGCCGGTCATAATTGCGGTCTTCCGCTTTGAGATAGTGGGTGGCATTCAGCAGATCGAGGACGGCCTTCTGTCCCGCATCGTTCGCGTTCAATTTCAACATCGCCGATGAAAAGGACTCGCCGATTTTGGGAGCGAGGGTCTTGCGAGCGACCCAGATATAGTCGAAGAAGGGCGGAGTGGTGTAGAAGACCTTGACCTGCGCGCCGTCGAGTTTCCCGTCGGCGACCATCTTTCGATAGACCGTTTCGTCGAGCGCGCCGGCATCCACCTTCCGGTTGGCGACCGCGAGCGCCGTCGCATCGTGCCCTCCCGTATAGATGGCGTTGGAGATCACCTCCGGATCCACCTTCGCTTCGCGCATGAAATATTCCGGCATGAGATGGCCCGAGGTCGAGTTCACATCTCCGAAGGCAATCCGGCGCCCCTTCAGGTCGTCCAGAGAATCGATCCCGGTCCCGACGTGGGTGATAAAGAGGCTATGAAAATTCTGATCGCGTTCGCGCTGGACCAGCGGCACGACCCCTGAACGCCTGGACGCCTGGACGTAGGTGAAACCGCCCAGATACGCGATGTCCACCTGGTCGTTCGCGACCGCCTCGACCACCGCCGCGTAGTTGGTCGGCACCGTCAGATCCAACTTCAGACCGGTCTCGCGCTCGAGATAGGCGATGAGCGGCTGGCTCTCGCGGAGGACCTTGCCGGGATCCGTAGTGGGAATCATGCTCACCCGCAGAACTTCCGAGTTGGCGGAACGCTGAGCCCGGCACCCGATCGCCAGCGCCAGAGCGAGAATCAGGACCGAACCCAAAATCGAACGTGAGTTGGAGATCATCACTCCCTCCTGTTTTTCGATAGATTTAAGATTTTCGATCAAACCTTTGAGCAATCATCTCATCCGGCAACTCCGTCCGGGCAGATTTCCCCATGCTCGTGGTTCACACGCCGACCCGAAGAGATCGACCAGTTCGTGACCCCATGACATTCGGTATCGAGATGGGTGATTAATTGTGATCGGTTAGTCACGCAGGGGAACTATACGGCCCTGAGGGATATTTGGGCAAGCGTCGAAAAGCGCTGAATCCCCGGCCGAACGGACGATCAGGCTTGCTCCGAGGGGGGAAGGATAGTAGGCTGGCCCGATCTATGAACACACGTCGCCAGTTTATGCTTCGCGCTCCTCTGAGCGTGCTCGTCGCAGCCGGCGCCTGTCGTACCGCGCCGCCCACCGGCCAGCCCTCGTCACCCACGACGGCCGGCGCTCCGCCCACGTTCGGAACCGGAGCCGGTTCCGGCCCCGAGGTCGCACCGGCCACCTTCGCCGAGGCGGAGAAGCTGATGCAGGTCACGATGACGGAGGCGGAACGGCAGCAAGCCGCCAACTCCTGGCGCCAGTCGCTGGCCCAGTACTTCGAGCGCCGCACCGGGCCGCGAAAAGTGGCGCTCGCGGATACCGACGCGCCGGCCACTCTCTGGAACCCGGCGCTTCCCGGCCTGACGGTGCCGTCTGCGCCCGATCGTTTTGTGCGATCCAAGGCCGACGGCGCGGCCCTGCCGTCATCCGACGCCGACATCGCGTTCGCCCCGGTCACGCAACTGTCCAGATGGATCGAGTCGCGACGGCTCTCTTCCGAGCGGCTGACGAAGATCTATCTCGATCGCATCGAACGGTTGGATCCGAAGCTCCGCTCGGTCATCACCCTGACCAAAGATCACGCCCTCGCTCGCGCGAAGGCCGCCGACGCCGAGATCGCCGCCGGCAAATACCGCGGCCCGCTGCACGGCATCCCGTACGGCGTGAAAGACCTGCTCGACACCAAGGAGATCCCGACCACCTACGGCGCCGAACCGTTCCGCAACCGCGTCCCCGCCGCCGACTCCGTGGTGGTGCGCCGGCTGAACGACGCCGGTGCCGTGCTGTTGGCCAAGCTCTCGCTCGGCGCGCTCGCGCTCAACGATATCTGGTTCGGCGGCCAGACCATGAACCCGTGGCTGCCGGAAGAGGGCGCGTCCGGATCGAGCGCCGGACCCGGAGCGGCGACGGCCGCGGCGCTGGTGGCCTTCTCCATCGGCAGCGAGACCGGCGGCAGTATCGTCAGCCCGGCCATGCGCTGCGGCGTGACGGGCCTCCGCCCGACCTTCGGCCGGGTGCCGCGCACCGGCGCCATGACGCTCTGCTGGTCGCTCGATAAGCTCGGGCCCATGACCCGGACCGTCGAGGACGCCATGCTGGTTCTCCACGCGATCAGCGGGCCTGACGCGGGCGATGCGTCGAGCGTGCCGAGCCGGCTCGACTTCGACGCCGGAAGACCGGTGGCGGGATTGAAAGTCGGCTACATCGCCCGGTGGATGAACGAGAGCCCCGCCACCGACGTTGACCGGGCGGCGATGGCGGCGATCAAGAGGTTGAAGATGGAACTGCGGGAGGTGACGCTTCCCGATTGGCCGTACAGCTCGCTGATGCCGATCCTCTTCGCGGAGGGCGCGGCCTCGTTCGAGGAGCTGGCGCTCAATCATCAACTCGGGTCACTCAAGGTCCAGGTCAAAGATGCCTGGCCCAATCTATTCCGGCAGGCGCGATTCCTCTCCGCGGTCGATTTCGTGCAGGCCGACCGGTTGCGGCGCAAGGTG
>DATEFT010001052.1:0-3832 GCA_035280505.1 Blastocatellia bacterium
GGTCGGGGCTTCACCGCTACAGAGATGGCCTCTGTTCAGCGTGGTAGATGAATGGACAAGGAAGATCTCGGCAATTAACCGGATGGGAGTCGCAGCCAATTCAGATTGAAATGCAGCACCAACACTAAAGTAACTAAAACCATTGAAACGAGTGATGGCCGTCGAAGAGATCGATCGCGAAAGACGCTAAATCATCCGCCTTTCCTTCGCGGTTTATGAATGAATATTGCCGTGGTGCTTAATGCTACTGGGACGGTAATTCGTCTCGTCATCGTCGCCAACAATTTTTCCAGCCTTCTTCGGTCTTCCGCCGTCAAAAGGCGTTAAGGAGGCACGATTCGATCATGACTATTCAGTGGGGGCGGCCACCCCTGGCGGCGGTGATTTCGGTGGTTCTCATTCTGGGCGCGGCCATCGCCGCGCAGGTGCGTGGCGTGGACGAACCGGAGGGCCCGACCCGGTTGGAGCCGGGCCGGCCGATCACTCGCAATCTGGCCGGACACGAGACCCAGGTCTATACCGTGAATCTGAGCGCGGGCCAGTTCTTCGAAGCCTGCCTGGATCGGTTGGGGATGGTGGTGGACATCAAGGTCTACGCGCCGAGCGGGCAGCAGGTCGCGCAGGGCGATGGAGTTTGGGAGAACAACGAATGCGATATGGTCAGCCATCTGGCCACGGAGGACGGCCTCCATCGGATCGAGGTTCGGCTCCTCTTTCCCAACGCGCGGGGCGGAAGCTATCGCCTGAGGCTGGTTGCGTTGCGTGAGCCGACCGAAGCCGATCGCCATCGTGTGCTGGGCAATCGGTTCTTCGCCGCCGCTCACCGGCGTCGCGCTCGCTGGAATCAGGAGTCGTCACAGGCGATTGCCGAGTTCGAGGAGGCGATCAAGCACTGGCAGGCGGCCGGAGACCGGGTGCGGGAGGCGATGTGCTACGCCTCGATCGCCACGGTCTATCGAAGCCTGGGGGAGCTGCCCAAGTCCACGGAGTTCTTCGAGCGGGCGCTCGCCATCTTTCGCGCGGAGGGCAAGCAGTCGCTGGAACTCGATTCCATGACCGACCTCGGTTATACCTACGCGAAACAGGGACAGATCTTGCGCAGCGTGACCCTGACCCGGGAGGCGCTCAATCTGGGCCGGGCCCGGGGCGATCTGCAGGGACAATGCCGAGCGCTGCTGATCCTCGGCGGGATCAGCATTGCGGCCGGAAACGTGCGGGCGGGGCAGGAGTACAACCGGGAAGGGTTGCCGATCTGCCGCGCCGTTCCCAGTCCTTTTGGAGAGCGGATCGCGCTCTCGCAGATCGCCGACAGCCTGGTCTATCTGGGCGAACCGCAGCAGGCGCTGGGCTATTTCAACCAGGCCCTGCAGGTCGTGACTCCGGCCTTTGACGCCTACGCCCAGGGATACATCCGCCTGAGCCTGGCGCGCCTCCGGCTCCAGATCGGCGACCTGCAGGAGGCCCTGGCGCAGGGACAGCGGGCGCTGGAGAGTTTCCGCCAGGTCGGAATGCGCGACGGAGAGGGGAACACGCGGCTGGTCTTGGGCCTGATCTACCGCGCCCTGGGCGACGATCAGCAGTCCTACCACAGCCTGAACCAGGCTTTCGATCTGAGCGTGGCGACCGGGGACCTGCATCTGAAGGCGCTGAGCCTCCACCATCTGGCCGGGCTCGCGATCAGGCTGGGCCGGCGCGCGGAGGCCGAGAAAGACCTGGAGCAGGCGGCCGGCGCCTATCGGGAGAAACGCCTTCCGAGCAGCGAGGTGGAGGCGCTCAAGCAACTGGGCCGCCTGGAGCTGCTGCGCGGGCGGCCGCGAGTGGCCGTCGATCATTTCAAAGAGGCGTTGCGGCAGAGCCGGAGCCTGGAGCTGGCGGCTCACGAAACCGAACTCCTCTGGATTCTGGGGACCACCTATCTGGCTCTCGACGACCGCGAACAGGCGGCCGAGAGTCTGCGCCAGGCGCTCGACAAGGCGAGGGATAAACGTCTGCCCGATTATGAGATTCAGGCGCTGGGCGGATTGGCGCGGCTGGCGCGGGAGCGGGGCGACGATCGCGAGGCGCAGACCTTGCTGGAGACCGCCCTCGATCTGATCGAGACCTCGCGGGCCCGCATCGATAGCCCGGATTTTCGGGTCTCCTTCTTCAGCGCCACCCAATCCTTCTACGAAGCCTATATCGAGACGCTCATGACCCGGCACGAGCGGGAGGCGGACGGCGACCGGTTCGCCGCGCTGGCGCTGCAGGCGGTCGAGCGGGCCCGGGCGCGCAGCCTGCTCGAGTTGTTGACCGAGGCCCGCGCGGACATTCGGCAGGGCATCGAACCGGCCCTCCTCGACCGCGAACATGAGTTGCAGCAACGTCTCACGGCCAAGGCCGAGCGGCTGTTGCTGCTCGGCCAATCCGGAAAGAGCCGGGAGCAGGCGGCGTCGCTCAAAGCGGAACTGGAGGCCCTGACTCTCGAACAGCGAGACCTGGCCGCCCAGATTCGCATCCACAGCCCGCGTTACGCGGCGCTGCGGCAGCCCCGGCCGCTGACGCTGCCCGAGATTCAGCGACAGGTTCTGGACTCCGAGACGCTGTTGCTCGAATACGCGCTCGGCGAGAAACGCAGTTTCCTGTTCGCCGTCACCCGGAACCAGATCCGATCTTTCGTGCTGCCCGGCCGCCGTGAGATCGAGCAGCAGGCCCGGCGGATGCTGACGCTGTTGGAGGCTTCCGCCCGCCCACCGGCCTTCTCGCGGCGGGTCAAGTTGGCGGCGCCTCGACCTCCGCGGGTCTTCAAGTCGATGGAAGAGAGGGACCGCTGGGAGCGGCGCCTGCGACAGGAATATCCGAGAGCCGCGCTCGCGCTGAGCCGGGTCTTGCTGGCCCCGGCCGGAGAGCTGCTCGGTCACCGGCGATTACTGATCGTCAACGACGGGCTGCTCCATTATCTGCCTTTTGCCGCCTTGCCGGAGCCGGCCGCGATCCGGCAACCGCTGATGGTCAACCACGAGATCGTGACCATCCCTTCGGCCTCCACCCTGGCGGTGCTGCGCCAGGAACTGAACGGACGGCGGCCCGCCCCGAAGATGCTCGCCGTTCTGGCCGACCCGGTCTTCGGCAAGGAGGATGAACGGTTCGGCGGACCCACGAAGACCCTGGCGCTCGGCTCCGCGCGGAGGGCGGCCGGCGAGATCAATGAGCAGCTCTTTCGCCGGGCGGAGCCGGAGACCGAGATCGATCTGTTTATTCCGCGCCTTCCCGGCACGCGGCGCGAGGCGGAGGCGATCCTCTCATTCGTGCCGGAGGACCAGCGGAAGGCCGCCTTCGATTTTGACGCCAGCCGCGCCACGGCCACGAGCCGCGACCTGGGGCAGTATCGCTATCTGCATTTCGCGACCCATGGCTTGCTCAACAACGAGCACCCGGAACTGTCGGGCCTCGTCCTCTCGATGATCGACAAGACGGGTCAAAGGCAACCGGGGATCCTGCGGGCGCTGGAGATCTATAACTTGAGACTGCCGGTGGAACTGGTCGTCTTGAGCGCCTGCCGGACGGCGTTGGGAAAAGAGAGCGGCGGCGAGGGCGTGGTCGGGCTGACCCGGGGATTCTTCTACGCCGGGGCGCGGCGCGTGATCGCCAGTTTGTGGGTGGTCAGTGATACGGCGACCGCGGAACTCATGCGGCGCTTCTATGGAGGGCTGCTGGGCGATCAACGATTGTCGCCCGCCGCCGCCCTGCGGGCCGCCCAGGTCTCGATGTGGAGAGAATCGAAATGGGGCGCGCCCTATTATTGGGCGGCCTTCACGCTGCAAGGCGAGTGGTAGCTTTCGATTCCAGGTCTAAA
>DATEFT010001053.1:0-2200 GCA_035280505.1 Blastocatellia bacterium
GACCATCATCATTTCTCTTTCCTCAATTTGTCGCTTCCCCTTTCAAACTCCGGCTGTCAATTCAGAAATGCCGGGTAATAAGGTATCCTAGCAGGCTCGCGAGACTGAAATTGAAGGCAGAGCCGTACCAGCCGACCTTGAGACCTCCGTCGAGATAACATTTGAAAGGTGGATGTGATGACCGTGACGATGCGCGCCGGCCGCTGGCTGGCCCTCCTGTGTGTCTGTTCCCTGGCCACGATTCCGGCCGCGACCCATGCCGGCGAAAGCGATCACTTTCAACAGGACCCTGTTCAGGGTCAGGCAGAGCAGGATCAAGCTGCCGGCCTCAATAAAACGGCGGAACAATACCTGGAGCAATGGAAGTTGACCGAGGCCGAGGGGCTCCTCAAGCGTGCCCTCGAACTCACCGAGCAGGCATCGGGCCCGGATCACCCCGACACGGCCCGCAGCCTCGATCGGCTGGCGGAACTCTACTCTCTGCAGGAACGATATGCCGAAGCCGAGCAGTTGCTCAAGCGGGCCCTCGCGATCTATGAGAAGGCTCCGGTCAAAGTGGAGGTTCCAGCCAAGGAGCCGGCTCCGGTCGAAGAGAAAGCTCCGGTCAAGGAGCCGGCTCCGGCCAAAGCGAAGGCCCCGGCCAAAGCGAAGGCTCCGGCTAAGAGGAAGATTCGGGTCAAGCCCCATCCGGATACCGGGCGAATCCTGGACGAGTTGGGCGGTCTCTACGAGGCGCAGGAGAACTATCCGGAGGCGGAACGCTTCTACAAACAGGCGCTCGACATGTGCAGGCGGGCGCTGGGCAAAGACCATCCCGACCTGGCCCCGATCTTCGTTCATCTGGCGGGGATCTACAACGGACGCCGGTGGTTTTCATCGGCCGAACGCTTCTACCAACGGGCGCTCGAGATCACTGAGCAGGCCCTGGGTAAAGATCATCCCGACACCGCCGAACGGCTCGGCGACCTGGCGTTCTTCTATCGCGAACAGGGAAAGTATGAAGAGGCCGAGCCGCTCTATCTGCGGGCGCTCGAGATCGACGAGCGGGCGCTGGGCAAAGACCACCCCGGCACCGCTCAAATCCTCGGCGAACTGGCGGCGCTCGAGGCGACGCTGGAGCAGGATGCGGAAGCGGAGTCTCTCTTCACGCGGGCGCTCGCCATCCACCGGCAGGTTCATGGTGAAGACCATCCCGATACCGCTGAGAGCCTTCACGATCTGGCGGTCTTCTATCGCGACCGGGGGCGATACGCGGAGGCGGAGCCTCTCTATCAACGCCTGTTCAACGGCGCCGGGAAGACGCGGGGCCCAGACCATGCTCAGATCGTTCCGTGGCTGGAGAGCTATGCCGACCTGCTGCGCAAAACCGGCCGTCGCGACGAGGCCGCCGGCCTGGAGGCTCGCGCGGCGGCGATTCGAGCGAAGAGTGGTGCGCCGCGACGGAACTGAATGCCTGCTTTCGCGTCTTTCGCGGTCGATCTTGAAAATCTCTAACCCTGCCTCGAGGGACTGATTATTTGCGCGGAGTCTGTTGCGCCGAGGCGAATCCGCGACGTTCCATCGCGCCCCAGCCCTGTTTGCCTCGGAAGGCGTCGATCACGCCCTTGGTGCGCCAGATGGTCGAGATCTGGCGGTAACCGAAATTCTCCAGAATCGCGGCCCAGAAGAGCCACATGACGTCGCGCCAGTCCGGATAGTGCCGGGTCGTCAACTCTTCCAGCATGACCGCGCCCACCGAGAGCATAATTCCGAAGAGGATCGAGACGAGCAGGAAGAGGATCGCCACCAGGGACGAGGTGAGCCCCAGGATCAGCCCGCCGATGGTCAGGATGTAGCCCAGGAGTTCGACGAGCGGCCCCATCGCCTCGAAGAAGAGATAGTAGGGATAGCCCAGCAGGCCGAGCGCGCCGAAGCGCGGATTGAAACCGGCCTTCCGGTGCGCCCGGAGACATTCGATGGTGCCGCGCTGCCAGCGGTTTCGCTGCCGTTGCAGCGTCTTCCAGCTCTCGGGGACCTCCGTCCAGCAGACCGGCTCCGGCACGAAGGTGATGCGGTAGTCCACGCCCTTCTCGCGCCACAACCGGTGCAACCGCATGACCAGTTCCATATCTTCGCCCACCGTCGAGGTGCTGAATCCGCCCACTTCCAGGGCCGCGTCGCGGCGAAAGAGACCGAAGGCTCCCGAGATCAGCAGCAGGCA
>DATEFT010001054.1:0-3090 GCA_035280505.1 Blastocatellia bacterium
ACTACGCGGCGGCGACCGCCAACTTTCTATACGTCGGCGCGGTCGGATCGGGAAAGACCGTCCTCATCCGGCTCTTGCTGCAATCCATCTGGGGCATTGCGACCAGACATGGCGTGCCCACGCGGATGTTGGTCTACGACAGCAAGCGGGAACTGCTGCCGGTCCTGTTCGGCATCTTTGATCGGCTCGGCAGAACCGATGCGGCCGAGAAGATCACGCTGCTCAATCCGTTCGATACTCGGGGCGTGGCCTGGGATCTGTGCCGCGACATTCGCCGGGCCTCTCACGCCAACGAACTGGCGGCGATGCTGATTCCGAGCGCGGGCGGCGACGGACGATTCTGGAGCGAATCGGCCCAGGCCGTGGTGGGGCAGATCATTCAGAGTTTCATTCAGGAGCGCAGGCCCTGGGATCTGCGCGACCTCTGCTGTGCGGTCGAAACCGTCGCCTCCATCCGGGCCGTGGTCAAGCGGTCCGCCCGTACTCGGTGGGTGCTCGATACTTTCCTCAACGAAAACGAACCGAAGACCACCATCGGAGTCATGGCGACGATCCACGCCGCGCTCCGCCCATTCAGAGACATTGCAATCCAGTGGCAGCGCGCACCGCGCAAGATCAGCCTGGGCGAATGGCTGCACAGCAAAGAGGACCGCGTGCTGGTGCTCGGCTCTGCTGAGACCTCCGCGACCGCCGTCGAGGCCCTCAACGCGCTGCTGTTCAAACGCCTGAGCCAGATGATTCTCGAAGAGGAGCAGGAGCTCGGGCAGGACGACCCGAGGCGAATCTGGATCATTCTCGATGAATTCGTTCGCGCCGGCCGTCTGCCCGGAGCGGTCGAACTCGCGACCAAGGGCAGATCCAAAGGCGCGGCGATGGTCCTGGGTTTTCAGGATGTCGATGGACTCCGGGCCGTCTACGGCAAAGAGGTGGCCCACGAGATTCTGGGCCAGTGTTCCAACATTGCCTTACTGCGAATGAACAGCACCGAGACGGCGGAATGGGCGAGCGATGTGGTAGGCGAGTATCGATCACGCGACCGGAGGCACTCCACCAGCAGCGGCACGAACATCAGCCGGGATACATCCATCAGCAACGGGCAAAGCGAGGACGAGATGATTACCGACCGGCGCGCGGTCCTGCCGTCCTACTTCCAAAGAATCCCGCCGGTCTCTAAGGGCCCCGGGATCGGTGGCATCTTCCTCACGCCTTACTGGACCGAACCGGGGTTGGAGGCGAGTCAGCATCTCATCGAATCGACGTGGTTGTTCAAAGAGGGGAACTTGTGGCCGCTCAGTGCGCAGATCAAAGGCTATGAGTTCCGCGACGTGCCGGAGGGCGCGGAGGACGATTCCGCCGAATGGTTGAAGCCGTGGGATGACGCCGACTATGACCGGCTCAACCTCAAGCGCCCGCCATCCGACGAAAAGAAAGACGACAACCCGAACCAGCAACCGCAGGCGGACCACGCCGCGATTCTTAAACAGATCTTTGTGCGGCTCGCCGCGATGGAGAAGAGAACGAATGGCAACCCAAACAATTCATAAGCTCACACCGCAAAGAAGCGACGCCCTCAGAGAACGGGGGCTCCGAATCGTCCGCTGGCAGGGCACGAAAGCCGCGATCAAGCTGACGGCCGGACTCGCCGGAACGATGGGGCCGACCATTCTCGGCGCGTATCTGTTCGTCACCTTCATGTTTCCGGGGGCTGTGGTCATCGCCTGGATTGCAACCTCAATCGCCCTGATCTATGAAGCCGTTTCGTTGTGGGAACCAGCCTGGAAAGAGACGGGCGAACTACTGCGGCGGCGCCAAGAGATCAGAGTCATCCGGGCCATTGCGCCGCTGGTCGAGCGATATCGCGCCGGACAGAGCATCGACCGGCAGGATCGGTTCGCGCTGCATCAGTTGCGGGAACTGATCCTGGCCCAGATCACCCGTTACCGCGTCGAGGCGGACGACTGGCGCACACGCGGCAGGATCAGGAAGGGGGCCGCGATCACGGCGCTGTTGCTCGACCTGGAAGACGCCCAGAAGTTATTGAGCGAAGGGTTTGCCCGCTCGGAGCGGGAGCTGCGGCCGGTCGAACCGGCCCGCCTGGAGATCGAAGCCCCGCCACTCGAACGGAAGCAGAGCGCGAAAACCGGGATGGAGGGGTATTGACGCCTCTCCATTTTTCAACAGGAGATAACAGCGATGTGTCTATGTGATTCAATCGAAAGGAACGCCGGATATCTACAGCAGGCGGATGAAATAGATTCTCAATTATACGAGAGGGCATTGGAGATCGCCCGCGAAAATGGCTTCGCCTCCACCCGCCTGCTTCAACGCGCGTTCAAGATCAAATATTCCCACTCAATGACGGTGATCGCCATGATGCAACGGGACGGCGTAATCGGACCGGAAAGTAGCGCCCGGCGCGATGGAACGGCCCCGATCTACGACGTGTTGCCGCCTGGGAAACCGTCATCAGCGGCGAGCCGTTAATCAATCGCCTCTCCCTCTCAGCTCATTCTCGCCGCTTCGCCTGGCCGTCAACTTCGGAGCCAACCCCGCTCCGAAGTCCTCCGCTCCGCTACGGCCTGCGGTGAGCGGCGGCGGCGAGACGCGGCGAAGACTGCCGCTAAGAGGATCGAGGCGGGAGAGTGTGAAAATTTATGATAGCCGTACTTTTTGCACGATCAGATTCTATCTACAAAACCCTGCCTGACTGCGACGTGTGGGACCTCACACGCGATGCCCGCAAATGGCCAGGCGGCTACCCCGCAATTGCCCATCCACCTTGCCGCGCATGGTGTAGGCTGCGCAGATTTGCAAAACCGCGACCGGGCGAACGAGAGCTCGCGCTGTGGGCGGTCGAACAAGTCCGACATTGGGGTGGAGTCCTCGAACATCCCGCCAGCTCCTTGTTATGGCCGGTGGCTGGATTGCCCAGGCCAGGCGAACGAGACAAGTTTGGTGGCTGGAGTCTCTGGATTTCGCAGTGGTGGTTCGGCCATCGCGCCGACAAACCAACCTTGTTGTACATCGTTGGATGTGACCCCGAAGACGTCCCACCGATCCCATTCAAAATTGGAGAGCCAACACACGTCA
>DATEFT010001055.1:0-3117 GCA_035280505.1 Blastocatellia bacterium
AGCGCGAACGCGAGCAGATGCTGGCGCTCGAACAGCACCTGCGCGAACAGGCTGAAACGGCCAACCGGCTCAAGGACGAATTCCTCTCGGTCGTCTCGCATGAGCTGCGGACGCCGCTGCACTCGATGCTGGGCTGGGCCAGGCTGCTCTCCGGCGGAGGGCTCGGAGCGGACCAGTCCCGACAGGCGATCGAGACCATTGCCCGCAACGCGGCGACCCAGAAGCAGATCATCGACGACCTGCTCGACGTCTCGCGCATCATCACCGGCAAGATGCGGCTCAACGCCCGCGAGGTCGTGCTGCCCGAAGTGATTCGCGCCGCGATCGAGACCATGCGCCATGCCGCCGAGGCCAAAAACATTCAATTGCAGATCGATGAGCCGGCCCCGGCGAAGCCCGCCCCGGACGGCGATCCGCCGGCCGCCATCAGAGTGACGGGCGATTTCGACCGCTTGCAACAGGTCTTCTGGAATCTGCTCTCGAACGCCATCAAGTTCACGCCCGCCGGCGGGCGGGTCAAAGTGATGACCGCCCACGTCAACGCTCAGATCGAGATCCTCATCAGCGACACCGGCAAGGGAATCCGGCCGGAGTTCCTGCCTTACGTCTTCGATCGTTTCCGGCAGCAGGACTCCACCACCAAACGCCAGGACGGCGGGCTCGGCCTGGGACTGGCGATCGCCCGCCAGTTGGTAGAGTTGCACGGCGGCACGGTGCGAGCCGAGAGCGCCGGCGAGGGAAAGGGCGCCACGTTCGTGGTCACGCTCCCGCTGTACGAATCGGCGGCCGTATCTTTACCGCTCCCCGCGCTCCGGGCCGACAACTCCGGTCCGCGTCCGATCGAGAATCGCCTGGAGCGGCGGATCATGGGTTCGCGGATCCTGGTCGTGGATGACGAACCGGATGCCTGCGATCTGATCCGGGTCATTCTCGAATGCGGCGGTGCGGAGGTCAGAATGGCCCACAGCGCCGCCATCGGTTACCAGTCCCTCGATGAATGGAAGCCCGACGTCATGGTCGTCGATATCGGCATGCCGCACGAGGACGGCTATGATTTCATCCGGCGCGTCCGCAAACGGGGGATCGAGCAGGGCGGCCTGATCCCGGCGGTGGCACTCACGGCCTACTCGCGAACCGAAGATCGCGTCCAGTCGCTGGCCGCGGGATTCCAATTGCACGTCGCGAAACCGGTCGAACCCGAAGAGCTGCTGGCGATCGTGGCGACGCTGATCGGCAGAGAGATCTGAATTTTCCTGAATTTGGAGGTTCTTTTATGACCGCACGGCATAGACCGATGCTGCGATTCATGGTTTTGTCGATAATCCTGACCGCCGTCTCCCACGGCTTCGGCCAGACGCCGCCGCAGATCAAAACCATCAAGGTGACGCCGGAGACCGTCGACGCCGAAGTGGGACAGGTACTGAAGTTCAGCGCGACCGGGTACGACAACGACGGCAAGCCGATCGACGCGAAAGAGATCACCTGGGTGGCGGCGCCGCCCGATATGGTCTCGGTCGATAACACGGGCACCGCGAAGTTCTTCGCCCCCGGAGAGGTGCGAGTGATCGCGCTGATCGCCGGCAAACCCGGGACCGCCAAAGTGGTGGTCAAGCCCGCCCGGATCAGCCGAATCGAGATCGCGGGTCCCAAGGCTCCGCTGGCGGTCGGCGGAACGGTCAAGCTCGACTCGAGGGCGATCGGCATCAACGGCGATCCGCGTCAAGAGGCCGCGCTGGAATGGAGTTCATCCAATCCCGCGGTGGCCAGCGTCGACGCCGCCGGGCTGGTCACCGGCCTCGCGCCGGGAACCGCCAAGCTGACGGCCAGGTCCGACGGCGTGATCGGAGAACTATCGGTGAAGGTCGTCAAGAGCAACATCGAGAGTGTGGCCGTTGAACCACGCGCCGCCAGGGCGCGCGCCGGCGACGTGATCCGTTTCAACACGCTGGCCAAAGATGCCGCCGGCAAGGAGGTCCCGGCCGCCGCCGTGCGCTGGTCCGTGAGCGGCGAAGGCGCCACGATCGAGAGCGACGGCGGGTTCGTGGCGGAACGTTCCGGCTCCTACGTCGTGACCGCCCTGGTCGGCAATCGCTCGGCGGCGGCGACCATCGCGGTCTCTCCGCGTAACTCCGAACGCACGCTGGAACTGGTCGGACGCATCCGTCTGAAAGATCTCCAGGTGGCGGAGCAATGGTTCTTCGGCAATTACATCTACATCTCGACCATCTCGGATCAGGTTCAGGTCTATGACATCTCTGACCCGCAGAATCCGAAGTTGACCGAAACGCTCAAGGTCGACGCGCGCATTATCAACGATGTCAGCCTGACCCCGGACGGCAAGATCGGGATCCTGACCCGCGAAGGAGCCTCGAGCCGCAAGAACGGAATCGTCTTTCTGGACACCTCCGATCCGGCGCACCCGAAGGTCCTCTCCGAATATACCGAGACCGTCACCGGCGGGGTGCACAGCGCCTACCTCGACGGACATTACGTCTATCTGACCGACGATGCCACCGGTTCGCTGCGAGTGATCGATTTCAAAGATGTCAAGAATCCGAAAGAGGTGGCGCGCTGGCAGGTCGAGCCCCGAGGGTCGAAGGCCGCCACGGGTCCGGGCAGCGGGCAATTCTCGGAAGGGCGTTATCTGCACGACGTTCAGGTCAAGGACGGAATGGCCTATCTGGCCTACTGGCGGGACGGCCTCGTGATCCTCGACGTCGGCAACGGCATCAAGGGCGGCAGCCCGGAGAGACCGCAATTCGTCAGCCAGTTGCGATTCAACCATAACGAACTCTACGGAGACGGGTGGATCGCGGGCACCCACGAAGTCTATCGCTATCGCAACTACGTCTTCGTCGGCGACGAGGTCTTTCCGGCCAATTTCGACATCAACGACCGAGCCCGCATCGCGGCCCGCGGGATAGTTCACGTGGTCGACGTCTCGGACATTAACAACCCGCGCCAGGTCGCCGAATATGCGGTGCCTGAAGGCGGAGCCCACAACATCTGGGTCAAGGACGACATCCTGGTGATGGGCTATTACGGAGCCGGCGGCCGGGTGCTGGATGTCTCGGGAGAACTGCGCGGCGATCTCTATCGCCAGGGACGCGAGATCGC
>DATEFT010001056.1:0-11713 GCA_035280505.1 Blastocatellia bacterium
CCGGTTGAGCCCCTCCACCAGATAGCTGAGTTGCCGCTCGCTGAGGTAGGAAGGCGTGCCGCCGCCGAAGTAGGCGAACCGCAACTCCCGCCCGCCCACCGCGCGCATCCGGCTGTACAACTCGTTCTCCTTGATCAGCGCGTTCAGGTAGCGCTCGATCTCCGCCGCGTTCTTGTCCGTATAGACCTTGAAATAACAAAACTTGCACCGTTTGCGGCAAAACGGAACATGCAGATAGAGGCCCAGCGGCTCCTCGGTCCGCGGGGGCCGATTCAAAACTTCGATCGCCTCCCGGGTCTCCTCCGCTCTCCATTGCGAGAACGGCGGATAGTTGGCGACAAAATAGTTACCGACCTCGGTCCTGGTCTTCGTGATCTCCGTCATTATCAACCTCGGCATGAAGAAGTCTAGAAAAGTCTAGAGAAGTCTAGGAAAGTCTAGAAAAGTCGGGCGGAACCGGTCTGCCGACTTCTCTAGACTTTCCTAGACTTCTCTCGTTACACACCTCTAGCTCCCGGCTCGCCACTATCAACTTCCAGCGGTCGGTCCGGTCTCCTCGGCGTAACTTCAAGTGATGTCGAATTCACTCCCTTATTCGGGGCACTACCACTAAACTAATACGGCTATCTTATACTATTACCTGGTTGGATTGCTTGACAATCTATGTAAAGCCTCGTAGAATTTGCCATCTTGTTGAAAACGATTTTCAAGTTCGCCTCTAAGATACAGAGGAGACAAAACTTAAACACTTTGGAGGGCCGATCATGGACAAGCTCAATCAACAATCGGGGCAGACCCGGATCAACGTCAGGGAATCGAAGTTCATCCTCAAGTCTGAAGTCCTGGATGAGATTCGTCCCTGGTACTTAGAGAATCGTTCGGAAGATACGGACAACGACGGTAGCGATAAGAACGACGAGTAGGTCAATCCAAAGAAGTCTAGAGAAGTTTGAAGAAGTCTAGAGAAGTCTGAAGAAGTCTAGAGAAGTCTAGAGAAGTCGGCAGACAGGTTCCGTCCGGCTGCTCCGGCCTTTCCCAGACTTGCTTAGACTTCTCTAGACTTATTAGTTAGGAATCATCATGAGCGAAAACGACCTCACCAGTCCGGACTCGAGCACTCCCCCCGCCACGCTCGCTGACGTTCTCGCTCCGTACGCGCCTGAAGATTTCCTCAAAAACGACTGGTGCCGATCGTTCAGACACCTGCCGGGATGGCAGGGCAAGTTTTCGGAACTCTTCGGTTGGTCCAATCTTAACGAGATTCTCAGACAACATCGGCTCGAGCCGCCGCGACTGCGGCTGGCGTTCGAGGGGAAACCCGTTCCGCCCGAGACGTTCGTCAAGTATCAGCGAGGCAAACGACACCAGGCCTCGCGGATTCCGCGGCTGCTGCCGGTCCCGTTGACCGAGCAACTCTACCGGGGGGCGACGCTGGTCCTGGATGCGGTCGATGAGCTGCACGATCCGTTGACCCGATTGGCCGAATCCCTGGAACGGATCTTCCACGTCCACATTCAGATGAACGCCTATGCCGGCTGCAAGGTCTCGCACGGGTTCGACCTGCATTGGGACGACCACGAAGTGTTGATCCTGCAGACCGCCGGCCGGAAACAGTGGAAGGTCTACCGGCCGACCCGGCTCCATCCGCTGGCCAAGGACCTGGTCGAGAACCTCTCGCCGGCCGAAGAGCCGGTCTGGGAGGGAATTCTCGAAGACGGAGACGCGCTCTACATTCCGCGCGGCTGGTGGCATGTCGCGCTGCCGCTGGCCGAGCCGACACTCCATATCACGGTCGGGATCTCGAATCCGACGGGGGTCGAGTTGCTGGCCTGGATCGTGGAGCATCTGCAGACCCATGAGCTGGTGCGCCAGGATCTGCCGCTCTTCGCCGGTCCGGCCGAACAGCAGGCCTATGCCGACCGGATTCGGGCCGCGCTGATCGAAGCCTGCGAGGGCGACCTGCTCTCGCGATTCTTCCAGCGCTACGACGCCATGGCGCCGGCCCGCCCGCGTTTCAGCCTGCCCTGGAGCGTCTCGGACGAGGGGCTGCCGCCCTCCGAGACCGCGCGCATCCGGATCACCGTGCCGCGCCCGCTGCCGCTGCAGATCGATGCCGCGCGGGGGACCATCGAATTTTTATCGCAGGGGAGACGGTGGCAGTTCGATCGATCCGTGGCCCCGATCCTCGAACGACTCATGGACGGACGAAGTTACGCTATTGCCGAGTTAGCTCAAGCCTCGGCCGATCAACTCGATCATCAATCGGTACGCACTTTTATCGGTGAACTTATAGTTAATGGATTGGCAGCGATAGTTGCTGATGATTCTCGAAACGATCAATGAATAATCAATCGCACTTTTTTTGTTCCGAACTTTCAAGAGATGCTGGAGAACCGCTCTACGGGACAGCCAGCCTGGGGCAGGTCTGGTTGCTCCTCGAACATCCATCCAACTGGGGAGAGAAGGCTCTCGAGACCAGTCAAGTACCCGATCCGGTTAAAACCTATCTGCGCGCGGCCTTGAAGAACATCGAAGGCGGAAGACTGTTGTTGATCCGTCAAGGGCGCGAAGCCTCCGAGTCGATCAACTTCTTCATCGTCGTCGCGCGGGAGTCCGCCCCCTATATTCGCCGTTTTCAATTGAAGAGTTACGAAGACCTGCTGGAATTGGAGATCCCGAAACTGGCGCAACTTCCGCATCGGCCGGAGGATCCTCCGGCCGATGCGCCGCTCTACCTGGTCTGCACCGACGGTAAACATGATAAATGCTGCGCCAAATATGGGCTGCGCGCCTATCAGAAGCTGCGGGCCCAGTTCGGCGGGAGCGTCTGGGAGTCGTCCCACGTCGGCGGCGACCGGTTCGCGGCCAATCTCGTCTGCTTTCCGGAGGGGCTCTTCTTCGGGCGCGTCTCGGAGACCGAGGCCGAACAGGTCATCAGAGATCATCAGAACGGACAGATCTACCTGAGCCGCTATCGAGGCCGGTCCTGCTATCCGACCCAGGTTCAGGTGGGCGAGTACTTCATCCGTTTGCAGTCCGGCAATCTGAAGTTCGACGGACTGCGGAGCTTGGACGACGAGACCGGCGAGCCGGACCAAGCCCTGGTCCGATTCAAATCCGTCGCTGATCAGGCCATCCATCTGGCCAGATTCCGGCACAAGACCTCCCCTTCGGAGATCCCTTCAAGCTGCCATTCGACCGAAAAGAGAAAGGTCGTTCAATACCATCTGCTGGAGTACACGACCTTTCATCGCCCGACCTTCCCGCTGGACCAACCGACCACCGGACTGGGAATGGAAGTCTAGAAAAGTTCGATCGCGAAACACGCGAATCACGCTAAATCTGGCGTGATTCGCGTGTTTCGTGGTTTATCGACCACACTTTTCCGGACTTCTCACTTGATGATGGTGAAGTAGTAGGATCCCGCCGCCGCTCCCGAGGTTCCGTCTTCCATCGTCCCCTTGAGCCGCAATTCGTATTGCCCTCGACCCAGTAATCTGGCGGGCAGCCTCACGACCAGATTGCGGCCCGAAGGCGTGCGCCTGACGCGCAGCCGTTCCCGGTTCCATCGCTCGACGCCGTCGGCGGTCAGGATGGTCGCCTGATACGACCGGGAGGATGGCTGCTCCCGCAACCTGAGTCGAAACCTCAACTGGCGGGCGCGGCGGGGAACGTAACACTGTTTGAAGCTGAATGATTGGCCGTCGGCCGGGGCTGGAGTCAGCCGGAACCAGATCCAGGGAGACCGGCGCTTCGGTTCGCCGGAACCCGGGGGCCGCGTCGGATCCGATCCTCTATTCAAGCTGGCCGGCCCGGACGGTTCGCGGGTGAGGCGCTGGCTCAATTCGTCGGCGCGGGCGCGCTCTTGCCGAAGCTGCTCTCGAGACGATCCCTCCTGTTCCGCCTGACGAGTTCGGAACTGCTCGAACTCGTTTCGCAATCCGATCAATTCCACGATCAGCCAGGTCGAACCGGCCAGGACGATGGCAAAGGCCGAGAGCGAGAACCTCAACGCCAGACTCTGATGACTGAAGTAGGAGCGCAGAGACCGCCACCAGGGCTGAGGTCGGCGATCCGCAAGCCCCAGCTCAATCGTCTCGCCCGCTCCAGCCTCGGTCATCTTCTGAATCAACGCCGAGGCCAGGATGGCGCGCCTCCGGTTATACTCGGAGGTCAGAAAGCGCCGTTCGAATTGATCGCGTTCGTCGGGCGATAGTTTCCCCTGCGCGTAGTCGTAGAAGAGAGCGTTCTCCAGCGCCAGTAGCCGCTCGTAACACAGGTCTTCGCTGAGGAACATCTTTTCCACCTGGAGCTGTTCATCCTCAGAGAGAGTGCCTAGCAGATACCGGACCAATAATTTTTCACTGTCGGCTTCTTCTTTCATGGCTACGATCTCATCTATCCACAAATACAGACGCCGTAAACCAAGTAAGTCCTGTGATGTCCTGTGATGTCTTGGGAAAGGGGCTAAGGTTATTAACGTGCTCACCAGGGGCGCCGGTTTGCGGTATTCCGAGATACTCCGCCAGCATCCTGACTCGAGGAATCCGGTAGGGGTTTCCCTCTCGCCAGCGGCGACATAATAGCAGCATTCGGGTAATGGGTGTCAGCATTACAAAGGCGACTCGAACAAATTCCGGCCCAACTGGGCATACATCAGTCATTACGATGTAATATGTGTGGAGGATTGACCCACTTGGTTAAAGATCACTCAAAGATCTCTTTATGAATTATTAAAGAGGTATTGACGAGTTATGGGCAAGGTATCGATAAGGTATGCTGAGGTAAATGATGAGGTAAGTAGACGAAGCACTAGCTCAAGCCTGGCTTTATGACTGCAAAATAACTGCCCCGGCCTGAATTTCGTACAGTTTTTAGTCTGCGATCCCCCTGCTAGTCACGATATCCCAGCAATCGCAAGCCATTGAGAACCACCAGCAGAGTGCTGCCTTCATGAACAATAACAGCCTGACCGATCTGCGCCCACCCACAGAACGAAGCGATCACCAGCAGAGTGCTGACGCCCACGGCGATCAGCAGGTTCTGGTTGATGACCTCGCCGGCCTTCCGCGCCAGCGTCACGGCGAAAGGCAGATGGTGCAGTCCGTCACCCATCAGGACCAGGTCGGCGGTCTCCAGGGCGACTTCGGATCCGGCGCCGCCCATGGCGATGCCGACCGAAGCCGCAGCCAGGGCCGGGGCATCGCGCATGCCGTTGGCGACCATGGCCACTCCGCCTTCCTTCGCCAGCCCGCGCAGGACCGCGACCTTCGATTCGGAGCGGAGCGGAGCGCGCGCGTCGTCGATTCCGACCTGCCGGCCGATCGCCTTGGCCACGGCCAGATTGTCGCCCGAGAGCATGAGATTCTTCTTGATGCCGGCCCGGCGAAGCGCGGAGAGGGTCTCCCGCGCTTCATGGCGGATGGTGTCGGCCACGCCCAGGATGCCGAGGAATCGTCGGCCGGATTTGACGATCACCGTCGTCTGCCCCGCCGCCTCCAGCTTCCGCATGGTGGCGGCGATGTTGCCCGGGACCGCCTCTCCCTGAAAGAGCGTGAGGTTGCCGACGTTGACGGTCTCGCCGTTGACGCAGGAACGGAGACCCTTTCCGGGCAGCACCTCCACGCTCTCCGCCGCCACATGGGAGATGCCGCGCGACCGCGCTCCGTCGAGGATGGCCTGCGCGATCGGATGGCTGGAGTTGGACTCCGCCGCCGCCGCCGCGGCCAGCAGTTCCGGCTCGGAGACGCCGGGCGCCACGCTGACCGTAATCAAACGGGGCCGGCCGACCGTCAATGTGCCGGTCTTGTCGAAGGCGATCGACGCCACCTTGCCCAGGGCCTCCAGTTGCGCCCCGCCCTTGATCAAGACTCCGCTGCGGGCGGCCCTCGCCACGGCCGAGAGGACCGCCACCGGAGTCGCGATCGCCAGCGCGCAGGGCGAGGCCGCCACCAGCAACGAAAGGCCGCGCAGCAAGGCTGCTCTAAAGCCCAGTCCCGAGAAGAACAGAGAGGCGGTCAGGAGCGGCGCCACGCACAGAATGATCGGGACGAAGACTCGTTCGAGACGTTGAGCGAATCGCTGAGCCGGGCCTTTCTGGGCCTCGGCCTCGGAGACCATGTCGATGACCCGCGAGAGGACCGACTCCGAGGAGAGTTTGGTGACCTCGACCTCCAGCGGCCCCTCGGTATTGACGGTGCCGGCGAAGACCGCGTCGCCGGGGCCTTTGGCCACCGGGACCGGATCGCCGGTGATGGTGGCCTGATCGAGCGATGAATGGCCGCGGTCGATCCGGCCGTCGAGCGGCACGCGGTCGCCCGGCCGCACCAGCAACAGATCGCCGCACCGGACCTCGTTCACCGGAAGCTCGACGATCGTGTCGATTCGCTTGACTCTGGCGGTCTGCGGACAGAGCCCGCCCAACGCCGTAATGGCTCGCCGCGCCCGATCCATGGCGCGGTGCTCGAGCAGATGTCCGAGGCTGAAGAGAAAGAGCAGGAACGCGCCCTCGAACCAGGCCCCCAGCGCGCCCGCGCCAACCGCCGCCAGGACCATCAGCATCTCGATATCCGCGATCCCCTGGCGTAACGACAGCAGCGCCCCTCGCAGCGGAAGGAATCCGCCGGAGACCATCCCCAGGATGAAGAACGCGGTCGGGACCACCGGGGGCGCGCCCAGCCACGTCCGTCCGATCAGGCCCATTCCCACCGAGAGGCCGGCCGCGATCACCAGCGGCAACTCCAGTTCCGGCGCCAGGCCCGCTCGATCCGCGCGGCGCAAGTGGGCCGGCCCGCGCTCGGGCTCCTCGACTCGGTAACCGATGGCTCGCGTCCGCGACTCGATCTGGCGCGGAGAGACCGCCTCCCGATCGTACTCCACGACCAGCCGTCCGGCCCCATAAGCGACATTGGCGGTCAAGACGCCCGGCAGGCGCGCCAGGACATGCTCGATCACGTAACCGCACTGGGCCGAGTCCATGCCGTGCAGCGACCAGGTATGCTCCAGATAACGCTTGGAGACGTCGGCGCCCGCCGACCGCACCAGCGCCACGACCTGAGCCAGGACCAGTTGTTCGTCATCATAATGGATACAGATTTCGGCCTCGCCGGAGTCGCGCCGGACGTGAACATCGGTGATCCCGACGCGGGCCTCAACCAACTGTTCGAGCTTCTCAAAACGCCCGAACTCGTCGGTCTCCCCCGGGATCACCGCTCCCAGATCGACCTGACAGGCCGGTTCGCCGGTCTCCGCCGGTCTCACCCCAATGTAGGCCGCCCGGTCCTGGCGCAGCGGGGAATCGCGCTCCGCATCGTGAGCCGGCTCTCGCTCGGAGCCGCAGGGCACACCCATGACTTGATCGGATTCATGCTCAGCCATATCTTCTCCCACCAGGGGATCATCCCTGGTACAGTAACGGTCAAATTGCCGGCCGGTATGATCGGCTTCAGGTCTTGGCTGATGCTCAGGCCTGGCCAGATCCTGCATCAATAGATCGAATGATGAAGTCCGGGTGCCCCGAAAGTTTTGGAGTTAAGACTGCTGTTTCTGAATTCGTTTAATGACTGCCCCTAGTTAATGGCCTCTGAAGTATACAGTTTTAAGTTGGGATCGACAACTATTCGCGCTAGTAGAGAGGGGACTGAAGAGGCGGGCCGATCGAAGTGCTACTCGTTCCGTTCGCGGATCACCTTCTCCAGGCTCTCCGCTCCGGAATCGAGAAAATCGTGATAGGAGTCCATGACGTGTTCGCGGACGGCCTGTCGGATGAGTGAAGGTTGTTGGGATCTGAGGGCGGCCAGCAGGTCTTCGTGAGGAGGCATGGCCTCTTTCAGCCGGCCCGCGCCGACGCTGCGCAGCATGCTGATGAAGGCGAAGAGCGGGGCGGTCAGGTAGTCGAGCATCTC
Source organism: Blastocatellia bacterium (assembly GCA_035280505.1). GTDB lineage: Bacteria > Acidobacteriota > Blastocatellia > RBC074 > RBC074 > JAKEHZ01. The sequence continues at coordinate 7,905 of DATEFT010001056.1, forward strand.
ACAGAGCAGATCGTTGCCTGACCGCTGCCAGATGTAGCGGTGGAAATCCAGATCGTACTGCGCGGCCGAGCCGAACTCCCGGCGGCCGAACGAATCGGTGAGGCTGCGGAGTTTCTCCTCGAGCACGACGAAGTCATCGTCCGTCAGGCGGCCCGAGGCTTCCAGAAAGGCCAGTTCCTCGAGCGTCGCGCGGATCTGGATCCGCTCCCGAACCTCACGGCTGGCGTGCGGGGTGACGATCGTCTCCTTGTTCGGGATCCTCACCACCAACCCGAACCGCTCCAACTTCACCAGCGCGTCGCGCACGGTCGCCTGGCTGACCGCGAGCTCTTTCGCCAGATGCAGTTCGCGCAATGGATCGCCCGGCCTGAGCCTCCCGTAGAAGATCGCATCATGGAGCGTCTCAAATACGTCATCGGACAGCGCTCGGTTCTTCACCGGTTTCAACGTTACTTTCATCGATTATTTCTCCCGGCAGGTCGACAGCCCCGTCTCAGGTCCGTCCATTCTTTTCAGCTCAACTGCGTCTCGACAATCGCCATGCTGAGATGAGATTCGCAGGGAGTATAGGGGGCGGCAGAGACCTTGTCAAAAAAAGACTACGGCCTTTCCAGTTAAAGACATTGAATGATGAAACGCGTCTGGACAAAATCGATTTACTAACCGCGAAGCGCGCGAAATATGCTGAATCATCGATCATTCGCGTCTTTCGCGCGCTTCGCGGACTGTCTATCGATCTCGTCAAGAAAGTTTCCGATTATGGTTGATTGCCATGAAGCAGTTCGTCGAAGCCGGGATCGGTGCGCAGTTTGGCCAGTTCCGGCTCCAGCTTGAAGAGGATCGCACTATAACCGCTCTCGATCGCCCGTTTCGCCCAGGTCAGCGCCCGGTAACGATCGCCGCCGACCTTGTAGACGATGGCCGCGCTGTACATGCAGTTGGTATTCTCGGGAGCCAGTTCGAGGGCCAGTTGAATCTTCTCCCGCGCTTCGGCGGCGCGTCCGCGCTTGGCCAGACAATCGGCCTGCCGGGCCATCTCATCGGGATAGGTCTGGCCGGTGTCGAACTTGTTCTGCCAGCCGCCGATCGCCTGATCATAGGCCCTGGCCGCGTCGCGAGCGTTTGAGGACTGCCGATAGGCGTCTCCGAGACCTCCCAACAGCACCGGATCGTTCGGTTTGAGCTGCAGCCCCTGGTTGAAGATCTTGATGGCCTCTTCGTAATTGCCCTGGTAGTAGAGGACCGTTCCCAGCCCGACGTAACCGGCCAGGGTCTGTCCGATGCTCAGCGACTGCCGATAGGAGGCGACGGCCGCGTCGAGGTGCCCCTGGTTCAGATAGACCTGACCCAGGTTGGTGTGGCCGAGCTCCCGGCCCGGCACCAGTTGAACCACTCGCTGCCATTGCTCGGCCGCCTCGGCATATCGGCCCTGGGTGTAGTAGAAGTAGCCCATCTCGTGATGGACGTTCCAGTAGGCGGGCGACAGGGCGATCGCCTCTCGAAAAGCCCCCTCGGCCTCGGGGAATTGCCGGTTGAGATTGTAGGCCGCCGCCAGCCCGAGTTTGGCGGGCAGGTTGGACGGTTGCCGCTGAAGCTCCGCTCGAAAGTTGTCGATCGCCAACTGGTATCGTCCCAGATCCAGATTGACGCGCCCGATCGCAGACTGGGCCTGATGCAGACTCCGATCCAGTTCCTGGGCGCGATCGCAGGTCTCCTTCGCCATTCCGAACCAGAGATACTCGCTGGTCAGCGCGTACTGGGCCGCGTAGGCGCGCGCCAGCGCCGCGTGGTAGACGGCCTGCGCGCCTTCCGGACTCTTGACGATGTCGCTCAACAGTTGAATCGCCTGCTTGAGAGAGGCCTCGTCCGGTTGGCCGGCCTGCGCCTCGCTGCCCCCGAACGGCTGTGCGCCCGGCAGATAACCGAGAGCTTCCAGATAGCGGTCCTGGGCGGCCGGATCCAACCGCGACGGTTGAGCCGGTTGTGCCGATTGAGCCGATTGAGCCGATTGAGCCGATTGAGCCGGTTGAGATTGATTGGGCTCCGGTTGGAGCGGAGATTCCAGGCCGATGGATTGGGCCACCTCGTCGGCGACCCGCGCCAGCGCGCTGAAGGAGTCGCGCTGGGTGACCGTGCCGCGTTCGAGCTCTCGCCCGCTGGCGTCGACCAGACTGTATTCGATGCGCGTCTGATCGGCAGTGCGCTCCATGGAGCCGCGCAGAATCAGACTCGCCCCCAGGTTCTTGACCATCCAACCGTCCTCGGTGTTTGGAGCGAGGAGCGGTTGAGTGACCACCTGCAGTTCGGGGACCCTCGCCAGGGTCTCGCCCACGGCCCTGGCCAGCCCCTCGCTCAACCCCCGGTTGGCCGTCGATAATTTGAATGGGGTAATCACCAGCAGATGCGCCCGGGAGGACGGGGGTTGGGGCCGCACCTGGCGCCAGCCCCAGAGGCCCGCCAGGACGATGACCGCCGCGGCCGCGATCACCCCCAGATAACCCAGGGGACCCCGCGGGCCGATCAGACGCCATCGCGACGGCGAGTGCTGTGGCAGGCGGATAATCTGAGTCTGCTTCAGCGCACGTCTGAAACTCACATCCAGCCGAGACGGGGCCTCTTCCAGGCGCTCCCGCCGCAGCCCGGAGATAACCCGATAATTGCCAATCATTTGTCCGGACAACAGAGGTCCGGGCAGCCAAAGCGAGCCGATGGCTAACGGCTGAAACTGTTCTTTTATCAAGCATTCCCTCCGTGGATCCGCCGATTTCCGCTGTTCTCCTGCAACTGTCTTGCCGCAGCTATAAGCCTGGATAAGAAAGCATGAGTCCATCTGACTGGCGTTCGGAGGGTAGAATGCGGCGCCTCCGGCCAGGATAACGATCATTCCTGTCAAAAAGCTCTCGCTTTCAAGTCAGAAATTTCACCTACCCCTAACCCGGGTGCCACCTGGCTGAGTGAGTTCAGGAACACTTCACTCACCACATTTTCTAACTAACTAATATGAAATGAGGTATATAGGAGGGGCGCATTCTATCCTATGAGCTTTCTAAATAAAACCCCATTAATTATTTTTCGGACTTTAAGTTACTTCCATTAATTCTCCTGGGTTAATTAGTGGGGGCGAGGTGCTGCTGGTATACTGGCGCGCATGGAGGAGATGCTGTTAATAGTCGGGGAAGAGGGCAAGAAGAAAGGGCCTGAGGAGGTAAGAATCCGTTACGGGTCCGAGCCGGATACGTCCGTTCGAGTGATCGTGACGCGGAACGGAGTGATGCTGATCTCGCTCACCGACGAACCGATGAGCGAAGAGTTGTTACGCGAGGTCGAAGAATGGCAGAGTCTCAGTCTGCTCTTCCTCTCGATGTTTCCCTACGATCCTACGACTACCAGCGAGAAACCAGAACGTGAACATTGGTGAACTCTTTTTGGTCGAACTTCCGGCGCGGGGCGGTCCGGCGCGGCCGTCCATCATCGCCCAGGTTCCCTCGAACCTGCCCACGGTGCTGGTCATTCCCCTGACCTCACAACTCGAATCCTTACGATTTCCCGGCACGGTCCTGATCGAGGCGACGCCCGAGAACGGCTTGCCGCAGAACTCGATCGCCCTGGTCTTCCAATTGACGGTCGTCGACCGGCGCTTCATGACCGAACGGATCGGCCAGGTCACTCCCGAGATCATGACGCGCATCTGGAAAGCCCTCGATTCGCTGACCGGCCGTTGAGCGAACCCCGGTCCGACCCGAAATAAAAACCGCGAAACACGCGAAACACGCGAGGACTGGTTACTTTCGCGTGTTTCGCGTGTTTCG
>DATEFT010001057.1:0-9679 GCA_035280505.1 Blastocatellia bacterium
GCGGTTGAGACGACGGCGGAGTCTGCGGCCGTGACGAGGTCGGGTCTGCCGGCGGCTGCTGGGCCGACGCTCCGAGCGTCAATGCCAGCGCCGAGAAGAGGATCTTAACCGCTAAAATTTGTGTCTTCATCATGGATTCAATGTTGATCTTCCGGTTTTACTGACGATTTCCGCCTATCATGCTCCAGCCTCACTCATATCGCAATGCCTCGATGGGGTCGAGGCGCGCGGCTTTCCACGCCGGCCAGAGGCCGAAGCTGACGCCCAGGGCCACCGAAACGACGAACCCGACGATCGGCGCCCACAGCGGAACGAAGGTCGGCAGGATCAGCTTGATGACTTCGGCCGTGAGCCAGCCCAGCAGAATTCCGATCACCCCTCCCAGCCCGGTCAAGGTCGCCGCCTCCACCAGAAACTGCAGGATGATATCGCGCCTCCTCGCGCCGATGGCCTTTCTGACGCCGATCTCCTTGGTGCGTTCGGTGACGCTGACCAGCATGATATTCATGACTCCGATGCCGCCGATCAACAGTCCCACGCTCGAAATGGCGACCATCAACAGAAAGACGCCCTGCGTGATGGCCTTGAATTGATCGATGATTCCGTCCGAGGTCTGAATTCCGAAGTTGTCCGGCTGAGAGTAAGCGACTCCGCGCCGGCGGCGGAGAACCTGGCGGATCTCGTCGAGCGCCTCCGTGATCTGCCCCGGCCGGGCCTGGGCCATCACGAAATGCTCCTTCACATTCGGGTAGATCTTCCGAATCGTCTCGTACGGAATGTAGACCGCCTTGTTCTCATTGCCCGGGTCTTCGGCCGGCGTGATGAAACTGTCGCGTTGCTTGAGCACTCCGATCACGCGGTAGGTGCGGCCATTGATGATGATCTCTTTCTCGAGGGCCACCAGATCCGGGAAGAGCGTGTTGGCCACGTCCCGACCGATGACGCACACATCGGCCCGGCTGAAGTTCTCGCTCTCGGTGAAGAACCGCCCTTCGGTGACATCCGTCACGCCCATCCTGAAGTAGGAAGGGAAGGTTCCCTGCACGGTCGCATTAACCATCTCCGTATTCTGATATCGGATCTTGATGCGCTCGGCCATCGGCCCCTGCAGAAAATCGACGGGCGACATGAAGGCGGTCACGTTGACGACCGCCGGGCATTCGTTGCCGATGGCGATGGCGTCTTCGGCGCTGATCGGCTTCCGCATCCGCTCTTCCGCCGACGGATTGAAATTGAAGCCGGGCTCGAATTTGAAGACGTAGATCGAATTGGTGCCGAACGATTCGATCTCGGTGGAGACGCGCGAATCGATGCCGGAGACGAAAGCCGCAATCACAATCACCGTCATGGTGCCGACCACGACCCCGAGAATGGTCAGGAACGAGCGCAACTTGTGTTGCCACAACGTGTCGATGGCCATCCAGATATTTTCCCGAAAATCACCACGATTCATAATTTTAAGAAGTCTAGAAAAGTCTAGAAAAGTCTAGAAAAGTCTGAAGCGGGTCCGGTTTTGACTGCTCTAGACTTCTCTAGACTCAATCTCAGTCTGATCGTAGGGCCACGATCGGATCGAGCCGGGCGGCCCGCCAGGCCGGATAGACCCCGGCGATCAGGCCGACGCCGCCCGAGACCAGCAGCGCCACGGCCACCGCGATCAACGGCAGGGCCGTCGGAATCGGCGTCAAAGTCGAGACCAGCTTGCTGAGCGCATAGGCGATGGTGACTCCGATGGTGCCGCCGACCAGCGCCAGCGTGGTCGATTCCGCCAGAAACTGTTTGAGAATATCGGCGCGGCGGGCTCCCAGGCTTTTGCGAAGACCGATCTCTTTGGTTCGCTCGGTGACGCTCACCAGCATGATGTTCATGATCACGATCGCGCCGACCACCAGCGCGATCGAGGTCACGCCGATCGCGACCGTCTGGATGGTGCCGAAAATCTTCTCCCGCAGATTATTGACCGCGCTCGGCGTGATCAACCCGAAGTTGTCTTTATCGCCGGGCGGCAACTTGCGCCGGGTCCGCATCACCACGCGCGCTTCATCGATCGCATCGAGATAGGTGGTCTCGCTGGTGGAGACGACAAAGAGCTGGATCGAGCGGCGCGAGCCGTAACTGTTCAGAAAGGTGGTCAGCGGGATCGAGACGAACTTATCCCGCGACTGTCCGAAGACCGAGCCGGTGGCCTCGGCCACGCCGATAATTTCATAAGGGCGGCCGTCGATTTTGATCTTCTCGCCGATCGGGCTCCTGGTCGGAAAGAACCGTTCGGCGATATCGGCTCCGATAAAACAGACCGTCCGATTGCTGAGCTCTTCGGTCGGAGTGAACGGGCGTCCCTCGGTCATGGACTTGTTCTGAATCTCGACCATGTTGGAGGTGATCGCAAGCAGGCTGACCCCGTAGAGCGCCTCCGTGCCATACTTCAATTCACACTCCTGCTGTTCCTGCGCGCCGACCTCCTTGATCACACCGCCGCGCGCCCGGAGGGCCTCCAGATCCTCCAGGATCACGTCCTTATTGCGCCTCCGCGCATCTTCGTAGGACCGAAGACTGGCAAAATCTTCAATGGAAAATTTCTGCACGCTGAAGGCATTGGTGCCGATATTGGCGATCTTCTCGTCCACATACTTGTTGAAACCTTCGATCAACGAGACGACGACGATCATGGTGGCGACGCCGAAGATCACCCCCAACAAAGTCAGAAATGACCGCAGCTTCTGCGCCCAGATCGCGAAGATTGCCAGCTTCAGAGATTCTAAGAAGTTCATTCGATTTTACCTTCCGCGCCTGTCTCTACGATAAGACAGGCGTCGAAGTTCGACCAGAGAGCACAAGCGGTCTGAATCGCCCTCGGCATGCGGTGGCGGGAAACGTCTGGCGGCAGCATCACCTGAGAGGTGATCCGGGTGCGACTCGGTCGCGCTCAGTTCTCGACCGTGACTCGCTTCATCACGATCTTATTGACGGTCTTCTGCGAGACCGGATCGATCGGCTCTCTGGAGATCAAGTCCACAACCTCGATTCCTTCGGTCACTTCTCCGAAGACGGTATATTGCCCGTTCCATCTCGGATTATCACGCAGGCAGATGAAGAATTGACTGGTGGCGCTGTTGGGATCCCCCTTGCGCGCCATGCCGAGGGTGCCGCGCACGAAGGGTTTGGCGTTGAACTCGGCCGGCACGGTCGGCTGGCCGGGCTGACCCATGCCCCAGGTGCCCGGATCGCCGTCGCGGGTGTTCGGATCGCCGCCCTGGATCAAGAGTCCGGGGACGACCCGGTGAAAGGCCAGACCATCGTAAAAGCCCTCGCGGGCCAGCTTGGCGAAATTCTGGACATGCCGCGGGGCGAAGTCGGGAAAGAAGGTGATCTTGATCTTGCCGTAATCGGTCTCGATCACCGCCGTCTTGGCCGATGGGACCGGCGCGGACTGCTCGGGCTCGGCCTGTTTGGTCGAGCAGGACTGGTTCCAGAGACCCATCAAGAAAAGCACCGGCACGAGTGCCAGTGAGGAAAGGGGTTTCGAAATTGACATAGGTATCGACTGGAAATGAGAGCGATTCAGCTCTCCAATCTCTTCTTTAAAATTTCGTTGACCGCTTGTGGATTGGCCTTGCCGTCGCTGGCCTTGAGCACCTGACCCACAAAGAAGCCCAGCAGGGCGGTCTTGCCTGCCCGGTACTGTTCGGTCTGTTTCGGGTTGGCGGCGATCACCTCGTCGGCGATCTTCTCGATGGCCGAGAGATCGGTGATCTGGACCAGCCCTTTCTCTTTGACGATCTCGCCCGGGGCCTTGCCGGTCGCGAACATCTCGACGAAGACCTCTTTGGCGATCTTGCCCGAAATCGTCTTGTCGTCGATCAACCGAATCAACGCTCCCAGGTCGTCGGCCTGGATCCGGCAGGAAGCGATCTCCTGATCGACCTGCTTCAGCTCACGCAACAGCTCGGACAGGATCCAGTTGGCGGCGGCCCGGGCATGCCCGGCCGCCAGGGCCGTCTGCTCGAAATAGTCGGCCAGTTCGCGCTGGTTGGTCAGGGTGAAGGCCTCATCCGGCGACAGATCACAGTCGCGGATCAAGCGCTGGCGGCGAGCCTCAGGCAATTCAGGCAACTCGGCCCGCAGTCCCTCGATCCAGTTCGGACTGACTTCGAGGGGCGGCAGATCCGGTTCCGGAAAATAGCGATAATCATGCGCATCTTCCTTCGAGCGCATGGTGAAGGTCCGGCCCTCTTTCTCGTTCCACAACCGCGTCTCCTGCGTCAACCGACCACCGGTCTCGAGGACCGTGACCTGGCGGTCGATTTCGTACTCGATCGCCTTCTGCAGAAAACGCAGTGAATTGACGTTCTTGACCTCGATCTTCGTTCCGAACTTGCTCTCGCCCCGGCGACGAACCGAGATGTTGGCGTCACACCGCAGATTGCCCTCCTCCATATTGCCGTCGCAGACGCCGATGTACTGCAGCGTCCGCCGCAGGAAGCTCACATAGTCGTAGGCCTCCCAGCTCGAACGGAAATCGGGTTCGCTGACGATCTCCAGTAACGGGGTGCCGGCGCGATTCAGGTTGACGTGAGACTTGGTCGGGTCGCCGATGTCGTGAACCGATTTTCCGGCGTCCTCTTCGAGGTGCGCCCGGGTGATCCCGAACGCCTTGAGCTTCCATTCCACGGGCCGGCCGCCCTCATCCCGCTCGCTGGACAGAATTTCGACCCGCCCCTCCTGCGAAAACGGCCGGTCGTATTGCGAAATCTGATAGCCCTTGGGCAGATCCGGATAGAAATAGTTCTTGCGGGCGAAGATCGATTCGGGATTGATCTTCAGGTTGAGCGCCAGCGCCGCCTTCCCGGCATAATTGATCACCTGGCGATTGAGGACCGGCAACGATCCCGGCAACCCCAGACAGACCGGACACGTATTCTGGTTCGGCTCATCACCGAAGGATGTCGAACAACCACAGAAGATCTTCGAATCGGTCCTTAGTTGCGCATGTACTTCCAAACCGATAACGGCTTCCCAACCCTCTTTCACAACTCTCTCCTTAATAAGGCTGATTAAGTTCTAGATGATGCAAGCCGATTATTATACCATGCGGGGTGGCCAACCTCGCGACCGATTCGCGGGGCCCGGCTCTCAGGTGCGTTCGCAGACCACGATCCGCGCATAGTTGACCGGCGCGGGCCGCCCCATACAGTAGAGCGCGCGCAATTCGGTCGGCTCGTAATCGCGGATCAGGCGGAACCCGAACGACGCCACATACTCGGCCACCTGATCCGGGCTCAAACCGAAGATCCAGGGCTCCCCGAGCTTGGTCACGTTCCGGGCCTTACGCAGAGCGTCCGGATCCTGGGAGGTCCCATTGACCACTTCTTCCAGAATATAATCCCAGACCAGTTGGGTCCCGGGCTTGGAGATCGATGAGATCTGGCGGAGCGCCCGCCCCACGGCCGCCTCGGTCAAATAGTATGAGACCCCGACCCAACTGATCAAGAGAGGCCGCCCGGGGTCGAAGCCGGCCTCGCACAGCTTCTCGATGAAATTGTCCTTCTCCAGGTCGGCGGCGATGAACCGAACATTGCCGGGGAGGCCGAGTCTCTGCACGATTCCCCGTTTAACGACCTGAGTGGATGGATGATCGATCTCAAAGATGGTCACGCCGGACAGCGACTCTCTCAACCGCAGGGCCAGGGTATCGAACCCCGCCCCGAGGATCATGATCTGATCGATTCCGTCGTTGGCCAGTTCCACCGCCAGATCGTCGACCAGCCGGGCGCGGATCGTCAGAAACTCCTGCCCGCCCGGGGCCCAGTAATCCAGGTACCACAACAAAAGCCGCGACCGCAATCGGGATCCGGCCATAAACCGGTAAGGACGTTTGAACAGAAAATTGATGGCGTAAGGATCGATAATGATCCTTTTCTCGATCGGCTGATGCTGCTCGATCGCCCTCACCAATGCTGCGCGCTCCGCTGTCCGGCTATAAACTCGCCTCATGCACTGATTACTGTTCCGCCTTTCATGAACTCACCGTTTTCCAAATTTACCATAATTTTCCACGAAACTCTTTCACCCTAAACGGACTTATTTCGCGGCGCAATGCCGCTTAAGAACAATTTAGCAGGGACTTGACGATTATTTATCCCTTACTTGAAACGGTTGTTACATCGCTACGTTAGTCTCGTCTTCACGGTCATAAATCGAGCGAATCATCAGGGGCCGTCACCCTACCGGCTTGTTGCCGAGCCCGGTTGCCTGCCGCGTCCGGCTGCTTGCCGCCCGACGGTCTAACGGATAACCGAAGTCGCGTCACGCGCCGACGCGGATCACCCCGCGGGCGCGAGATCGGAGGTGACCTATGAACTCAGCACTCACGCGATTGCACATTCATGAGCGTCAAGAAGGTTTCCGCGGAAATTTCCAGGCCGGCGTCTCCTTGCATTGCCATACCTATCACTCCAAGGAGGTGCTCTCCTTCATTCCTCGCTATACGGCCCGGGTTCCGATCCTCTCTCGCCTCTTCAAGAACGAGCTGGAGCGATATTTGACCTTGCACGGCAGCCTGATCGACTTCGGGCTCGCCTATTGGACGCCCCCGCTCTCACCGCGCCAGGTCTATGAGTTGGAGACCCTGCAGATCGAAAAAGAGCTCTATCTGCCGGCCCTCGTCTCGATCACCGATCACGACGATATCGAAGCCGGACGCCATCTGCAGGTCCTGGACGGAGCGAACCGGGTTCCGATCTCGCTGGAATGGACGGTCCCATACGGAGCGGGATTCTTTCATCTCGGCGTCCACAACCTGCCTCCGGAGACGGTGACCGAGACGACCCGCGAGTTGAAAAAGTACACGGAACAGGCCCCGGACGCCCGGCCGCTGGGCGACCTGCTGGCCCTGCTCAATGAATCGGCCGAGACGCTGATCGTCTTGAATCATCCCCTCTGGGATATCGAATCGATCGGCGCCCAGCAGCACGCCGGCGCGCTCAAAGGCTTCCTCGAGGAGCACCGCAACTGGATTCACGCCCTGGAGATCAACGGCTTTCGGTCGTGGCGCGAAAACCAGGCGGTCAAACAGTTGGCCGAAGACCTGGGCCTGCCGGCGGTCAGCGGCGGCGACCGGCACGGCTGCCAGCCCAACACCATGCTCAATCTGACGCAGGCCGGAACCTTCAGGGACTTCGTCGCCGAAATTCGCGAGGATGCGCACAGCGAGGTGCTGGTCATGCCCAAATATCGCGAATCGACCATCGCCCGAATGTTCGAGGTGGTCGCCGAAGTGCTCAACAACTATCCGCATCATCCGCTGGCTCAAACGAAATGGACGGATCGGGTCTTCATCGATCGCAGCGACGGTCTGGGCGCGCAGCCGTTATCGCGATATTGGAAGATTGGGGGGCCGCGCTGGGTCCGCGCCTCGCTCTGGTGCCTGCGGATGCTCGGCAGCCATCAGATCCAGTCCGCCCTGAGATTGGCGCTCGCCCACGAAAAAGTGCCGGCGGAGAGGGTCAGCTATGAGAGCTAAACCGCGCGTCGCCTTCTTCACCGACTCATATCTCGAAGTGAACGGAGTCGCGCAGACCAGCCGCCAGTTCGCGGAGTATGCCCGCCGTCGCGGCCTCCCGATGCTGTGCGTGCATGCCGGCCCCGAGACCCGGGAGATTCGGGAAGAGAGTCTCACCCGTCTCGCGCTCAAGCGCAGCCGGGTCGGCTTCCAGTTCGAGGCCGACCAGCGGTTCGACCTGCTCTTATGGCGACACTTCGGGACGGCGCTCGAAGCCGTAAAAAAGTTTCAACCCGATCTGGTGCACCTGACCGGACCCAGCGACGTGGGACAACTCGGCGCCTACCTCGCCCATCGACTTCGGCTACCGGTGGTCATGTCCTGGCACACCAATCTGCATGAATATGCCGCAGACCGGTTGAGCAATCTGATCGGGCTCAGATTCGACGCTCTCCGCCAGGCCCTCGATACCTGGACCCGGCGTCAGAGCCTCCGGCTCCTCCTGAAGTTCTATCGAACCGGCCGCGTAATTCTCGCGCCGAATGAAGAATTGGGAGAACTGCTGGGGCGGGAATGCGAGAGGCCGGTCTTTATCATGCGGCGCGGCGTCGACACCGAACTCTTCTCTCCGGCCCGGCGCGAACGGGACGATTCCGTCTTCACGCTCGGGTATGTCGGCCGCCTCACCCCCGAGAAGAACGTGCGGTTGCTGGCCGAATTGGAGAAGGGGCTGGTGGCGGCGGGCCGCCCCGATTTTCGATTCGTGATCGTCGGGACCGGCAGCGAGTTGGGCTGGCTCGAACAGAATATGCAACGGGCCGAATTCACCGGCGTGCTCAAAGGCGAGGCGCTGGCGCGAGCCTATGCCAATCTCGACCTGTTCATCTTTCCCTCGCAGACCGACACCTTCGGCAACGTCGTCCTCGAGGCCCAGGCTTCGGGGCTGCCCGCCGTCGTCAGTTCGAAAGGCGGCCCCAAATTCACGGTTCGCGACGGCGATACCGGATTCGTGGCCGCCGGAGAGGAAGATTTTCTCAAAGCGGCCATCACCCTCATGTCGGAGTCGAAGAAACTCCGGCAACTGAGCGAGGGCGCGCGCCGGATGGCTTGCGGCGCCACCTGGGACAAAATCTTCGATCACGTGTATGAGGCCTATGATTTCTGTCTCCGGGAATTTGAAAAGCCCCGCCTGGTTGACGGAACCGCGAAATACCCGAAATATGCGAAAGCCGGATAATTTGGCGTGTTTCGCGATTTGTAATCCGATTTTATCGATAAAATATTGAACATACATGACACAAGATTCAGTCACAGTCGGCGGCGTGTTGGCCAACCTGGTCCGTCACCCGTTCGAGACCCTGCTGCGCCGTTGGAATTGGAAATCGGCCGTGATGAGTGCCGGAGTCCGCGGCACCCTCTTCTTCGTGACCAACCTCAGCTCCGGTTTGACGGCGGCGTTCGGCGCGATGAGCATCGAATCGGCGTTCTATCTGACGATCGCCGGTTTCTACGGCGCCCTGATCCAGGCTTTCCGCACGGCCCGGCCCGCGTGGGCGGCCACCCTGACGGTCATGGTGTTGATGCCGACGGTCAATCACTCGCTCGAACTCACGTTCCATTGGATCGGCGGCACGGAGAAGCTCACCACCAGCATCGTGGCCTCGGTCTGCCTCTCGATAGTCTCGGCGGTCTTCAATCTCTTCGCCATGCGGCGGGGAGTCCTGATTGTTGGGGAGGGGCGGCAATCGCTGATCTCGGATCTGCGACGGTTGCCTCTGATCATTCTTGAATTCCTGACGGTGCTCCCTCGCTCGCTCGTGCGAGCCCTGTGTCGGGGAGGAATGACGGAACCGGCGGCCAGATCGAAACAGACGGGGGATTAGTCGGTTCCAAGTGCAGATCTATCCATCATGCCGATCAAAACAGTCCATATCACCAACGCCTATCATCGGACCTCGGGAGGGATCAGTACGTTCTACCACGCGCTGCTCAACGCCGCCAATCGCCACGGGCGTTTGCTGCGGCTGGTGGCGCCGAGCGACCGGACGATGGTGGAGAACGTCGGGGAGTTCGGGCGCATCTATCACGTCAAGGCCCCGCACGCCCCGATCTTCGATCGCCGTTACCGGCTGCTGCTGCCCCACACCTATCTGCCGACCTTTCAGGGCGCCCTGAGGC
>DATEFT010001058.1:0-5778 GCA_035280505.1 Blastocatellia bacterium
CGGAAGACGCGAAAGCTGGTGATTTCGCGTCTTCCGCGTGTTTCGCGGTGGATAGACCAATTTTGTCGATAGAGGACTCAGGTCTTCAACTGATGCCTTTTGACGTTCCGAAAGAAGGCGTGATAGTTCATCTTCAACTTCTTCGCGGCGGCGTGCATATCGCCCTTACAGTCCTTCAGGGTCTGGGTCAATAGCGCGATCCATTCCTGCCGGTGGCGCGCTTTGATCTGGGGCGCGGTCTCCCGGATCTGGACCTGGGTCTGGGCGAGCGAACCGGAGGGTCGCTTCCAGCGCTCCGCGCCGATGATATTTTCGAGCAATTCATCGGTGATGACTCGCGACGAGGAGGCGAAGACGTAGGCGGCGGCGATGAAGATGATCTTCTCCAGCTCGCGGACATTGCCCGGATAGTCGTAGCTCATGAGCACGGTCCAGGCCGACGGCGAGAGAGTGAAGGTGTCGTTGACCCGATGCGAACCGGCAAAGTCGTCCAGAAAATGGGCGACCAGCGAGGAGATATCCCCGCGGCGCTGGCGGAGCGGCGGGATGGCGATGTCCTTCTTAAAACGATGCACCAGGTCCAAACGGAAGGATCCGTCCTGCACCGTCGCGGGCATGTCGGCATTGGTCGCGGCAATGACGCGAACGTCGACCGGAATCTCCTGCCCCCATTGCCCGATCTTGGTGATGGTCTTCTCCTGCAGGACCCGCAGGATCTTGGCCTGGTCCGATTTGCGGAGGTCTCCGAATTCGTCCAGGAAGAGCGTCCCCTGGTGGGCCGCCTCGAACGCGCCGGAGGTCTGATGGGTGGCCCCCGTAAAGGCGCCACGCGCATGCCCGAACAGGACATCCTCCACCAGTTGTTCGGGAAGAGCCGCGCAATTGACCGCAATGAACGCGCCCCGCCGTCCACTCAGATCGTGCGTCAACCTCGCTACCAGCTCTTTACCCGTCCCGGTCTCCGCCCGCAACAACAGATCACAATTTAATGGAGCGAAAATATGGACTTCACGGATACACTCTTCCATCACCCGCGACGTGTAGATCAGTCTTTGTCCATTCGATAGAGTCAACCCCGACACATCGAGAATTGGGGTTTTCAGCTTCCCGATAGTATGCATGGTCCCTCCTGTGCCGATATCTGGGCACACGGCAATTGTCAATTTGTCTGGGGTGGCTGCTAGTACCGCGAGAAGGGTTTTCTATACTATGCGCCGGAGACTCCCCGCTACAAGCCATGTCGCTATTGGATGTGTGTGTATGTTGTATCCAATATTTTCTTAGAAAAATCAAGTGAAAACATACAGAGATTGAAAAAATATAAGGGTAACCCCTCGTTCTAATCTCTAACGGGGGTACGGCAATCACCGACTGCAGCCACTCAACTTGTCATCCGCTATGATTTATTTATTAGAATCAGAGCTTCGTCTTGCTCGGGCAAACGTATATTTAGCAAAAACTTAGGCAGTATAGTAATGGATGACCTCCGGAAAATGCAATCGGTCTCGGGACTACTTGGCGGTCAGAACGCCTTCGGAAACGAAATTGGTGGAAAGTTTCACCAATCGACGCTTTTGGTGATGGCTGGGGTGTTCGAGGCGAACTCAGACTGTTGGGCGGAATGCGTCGAGCCCACGTCCGGTGGTCGGGTGGGAATCGGAATGATGCGGGTCCCCAGGGAAGCGCGGGGCAAAAATCCGGGGACGCGCATGGGCCAGGCTTTGTAGTCGTAGCTGAACGGCACGATCAGATCGCCGTACTTCCAATAGCCGCAGAGATCGCGCAGGCTGCCGATCTCTTCCCGGCTGACCACGGCGCGTCTGACGGTCTGAGAGGTGTAATGGAGAGAGTCGCGGCCCTGATCCGCCACGCTGGCGGTGACGCTGGTGCGGGGCTTTTCGCTCTCCTCTTCGCCCAGCAGTTCGGAGAGCCAGCGCGCCGAATCGGGTTCATTGCAGCGCAAGATGATCTTATAGCGCGGCGAGGCGAGCATGGTCGAGGCGGCGTCCCGCCCGTACCGATCGTCGTACTGATGCTTATTCTGGATGCTCTGGAAGAGGTGGAGACCGTATTTGCGCCCCTCGGTGATGGTCCGTTCGAGCGTGGGCAGATACTCCAGCGCATGCGCTTCGTCGACGATCATCTTGACCGGATGTTGCGCGCCCCAGGCCTCGTCGACGCTCATGAGGCGGCGCATCAGGAGGTCGAAATAGGTCGCGTAGAGCGGACGTAACTGATCCTCGACCTCCTTGGTGGAGGTCAGGAAGAGCCAGCCCTTGCGCTCATTCGCCCACTGGGTGAAGGAGAAATCGAATTTACAGGCCCCGGACGACGGCAGGATCCGGAGCGTCCGGCCGACCCGGGCCAGGCTGCCGAGGACGCCCGCGCGCTGGCTGGCGGCGGTCGGTTTCACGTAATGGGCCAGTTCCGTGCCCTCCAGCATCTTATCGATCACCGTCTCATCCGAGAGCCATTTGACCAGTTGATCCGGGGTCGGAGAGAACTGGAGCATCCGTTGAAAGATGTCGCGCGAGGCCGTCAGGAAGAGCGATTCCGTCTGTTGCAGCCGGTCGGGCTTGGGCGCGGGAAAGAACGACTCCGCCAGCATGAAATAGTCGGTCTGATATTTGCATTCGAAGACCGAGGACCAGAAGGGGCTCCGCTCATCGAGCGGGTTCAGGATCACGTCGCCGCGCCGGCGATCGTAATGGGCTTTGACGAACTCGCAGGCGGGATCATAGACGACCACAGCCTCGTCATGGCGTTTGGCCAGTTGAGCCAGGTAGCGATGGAGAATCTGGGATTTACCGCTCCCGATATCGCCCAGGATCAGGAGCCCCTGCGCCTCCTCCCGCCGTTTCATCCGCAGGGTCCAGGTGCGGTCGCGGCCGCCGAACAGGCGGCCCCAGCCCGTCCCCGCCTGCAGGGGCCTCACCATGAGCCCCAGACCGTCCGCGCCCTTGACCTCGCTCTCGTAGAGCCCCGGCGCGATCTGCCGGCTGCCCCGCACACGATGCCCCTCCTCATAGCGGCGATTGAGACGCCAGTCGGTCAGCAGCGCCAACAGCACACAGCTCAGGACGATCCCCGCGCAGATCAGCACACCGGGGATCAACAGATCGATCACATTCAGGCCGCTGTAGATATTCTCCTGAAACCAGGAGGCCATGTCCCGGTCCAACAACTTCACCTGCCGCCACTTCAACTGGGCGAGAGCGACGTTCGGGTGCGGCTTGAAGACCCATCCGGATTGATCGCGAACCGCCTTTCCCTGCTCGTCCCGGACGGGATCGACCAGCTCATCGGTCACCCCGATCATCTTCCCGTCGCGCTCGGAGAGCAACAGGGTGTAGTTGCTATAACGATTGGGCAGAACCCGCGATTTCACATAGGCCTTGGCATACTGCCGCAGATAGAGGCGCTGGAGCGTGCCCAGTCCGCCGTATCCCCACTTGACGGTGACGAAGATCCCGACGGCCAGGCCCAAGATCAGCGAGAACAGGAAATAACTCCGCAACCTCAGCATGAAGTTGCGGAATCGAGTTCTTCCTTCTTCGGTAAAGAGATTAAGGTTTGCCATAGATCCCTGTGAAAGCCGAGTCTCGTCGCGCCTGATCGGTCGGATTCGATATTGCGTTGACTAAAACGATTGATAGACCGCGAAATACGCGAAACACGCTAAGCCTCCTTTCGCGTATTCCGCGTCTCTCGCGGTTTCGAAAAAACTTCTAGAGACTCACTTAAGGTGAGCCGCCCTGGGCCCCGGATAACGGCTCTTGCCGCCATCCCAGACCGATCAACTCCTGCTCCATGACGAAAGGCGGAGGCAGCACCACTCGATCCAGCGTCTTCGAGACCCAAAGCTGAACGCCCTGCCCTTCAAACAGCTCCGCCGCCAACCGCACCAACAGTCCGGGGCCGAAACGCTGCTCCTTGGCCACCGAGACGACCTCTATCTTCAAGGGGTTCATCTGTGAACGGACCGAGAGCACGTCGGATCGGGTCTCCAATTGACGGTCTCCGCGCCGGGTCACGCCCGGCGGCAACAAGGACTGATCCGCGATCCGCTGCAAGAGACCGGGGGTGCCGGCCGGTCGCTCCTTGACGCTGACCATGGTGGCGATCAGGGCCACGCTGCAGGCGCTGCGGACGCGGCCGGCGGTGCTGGCGACCTCGCCGTCCATGATCTGGGCGACCTCGCGAATCTCCACCTCCTTCAGGCGGGCCTGAAGCTGCTCTTCGCCGCCGCGCTCGATTCGGATCCGGGGGTTGACGGTCCCGATCCGCCAGACCAGGGTCAGACCCCAGCCGACGATCACGATTACCGCCGCGATCAGGGCGGCGATCAGGTTGGCCCTCTGTTTTAGGCTGCGTTTCCACATAACAGGACTTCGAATTCGCGTTTGACGAGATCGTCGATGATGGGGTCCGGCCGATTCGCGGCCCGTTCCAGGGTCGGCAAGGCATCCCGCAGATTGATGTCGTCGACGTCGGTCCGCGCCAAACAACCGATGTATCGCTCCAGCGACCGCTTGTTGATCGACTCCACCGCATGGTCCGCCATCGCCTCCAGGAGCAGGACCGCATTCCGAATCCCGGGTTTGTTGGTGATCTCGTCCATATCGTTCCGGATCTTCCGCAGCATCTTGACCGTCCCGCCCAGCAGGGTGGGGGTGGCACGGGGCACCCGTGCCCGAAAGATTCGAATCTCTTCGGGCACGGTGGGGGGAGCAACCCAGGTCAGGACGCAACGATCTTTCAGCGGATCGTCCAGCAGGTCCAGATTGTTGGTCGTCAAGATCACGATCGGGGTCTGTCGCCGGTCGTGCACGCCGATCACGCCGTTGAGCTTGGGGATGCTGATAAACCCCCTGGCCAACGGCTGCAGCAGGATGTGCTGAATCGGCACCGGCAGCTTCTCCGTTTCGTCGATCAGCAGCACCGGCGGCGGTTCGCCCGCCAGACCGGCCCGGGCGGCTTCGCGATAGGCATCCAGGACCTCGCCGCATTCGAAGAAGTCCTCGCGCCAGCGCTCCGCCCTGGCGGCCTCCACGGACCATCCCGCGGCGAGCGCCACATCCTCCGCTCGATCCTGGTCCCGCCGGTTCCAGGCGCCGATCACATCCCGCGGCTCCTGCCCGGGATGTCCCGTGATCTCGTACAGCGTCAGGTTACAACTGGCGGCCAGCGCTTCCGCCAACGCCGTCTTGCCGGTGCCGGCCGGCCCTCCGGCAAGAAGCGGTAGTCCACGGTCAAGCGCCAGCCATAGATCTTCCATCGTCCGCCGCCGGATGATATAGCCCGTCCCGCTCAACACACGGGCGATCTCATCGGCGCCCTGCGCACTCGCCAACCGGCGCGGATGAAGGCTTGATTGGGTCGGATCTTTCGGTCTCATTCCTGCTCTTTCTGATGGATCGCGTACTCGGCGACCCGCCTCAGGGCCGGATTCATGCGGGGCATCGCCGCCTGGATCTCCTTCACGGATCCGGTGGCGAAGAGTTCCGCCAGCTCGTCGTCGGATAGTTCAGTCGAGGCGACCGTGGCCTCGGCGCCGGCCAGATGCTCCTGGGGATCGGCATCGATCGATTTGATGTTGTCCGGCAGATCGGTGATCAGAATGTATCCGGGGACTCCCGCCGGGACCTCCACGAACTCCCGTCGATCGATGCTCGAATAGTTGTTGCCGATCAACTCCTGACCGACCGGGGCGATCAGGACCGTGCCGTTATTGCCGCGCGCGAGCGCCGCCTGCGCGATGTTGGGGGCCAGGTTGAG
>DATEFT010001059.1:0-14817 GCA_035280505.1 Blastocatellia bacterium
GTGATGAAGGCCGGACCCCGCTTCAGAATCGTCCAGGTAACCTGCGGCACGCTTCCCCTTTCGGCATTCGTGCCGCAAGCCCAGGCAGTACTACCGGACGACCCCTCTCGCGAGGCCCGGCCATGAAGCGGCTCTGCTCAATGTGATGCCTGCCGAATGAGCAGAACCCGCTCTCGACTGAACCTAAACTAACGCCCTGATACCTGCTGATACCTTATTGACCGATCAGTAACCTCTCTTGACTCTACTGGCAGCATGCGAAGGAACGCCTGGAATGTCAATGCTACTCTTCTACGATTAACCGAGGTTATGTCGGTTAACCGGCGGCATCGCTTCTTCCGGCTCGAGCTATCTACTTTGTTGCCGCCTCGGTTGAGCAGAGCTCGATCTAACGGTTAGGCCGGTTAGCCTAACCGTTTAGCTCGCCGGGAGGTGAGTAGCGCCATGGATTAAAAGCCGTCTAATCTGACGGCATCCGGCTCTGAAGTGCCATTGGAATCGTGCTGTCTAATTGGATTATAATCTACATATTCGATGGTTTGATAGCGGCGTTCTCCCTCTGCAAGTTAAGATGGCCGTTCAACGATTGTTCAATTCGATAGAGGAGATGAAAGAGTCCGGGCCTCGCGGTAACCGGAGATGAACGGTAATCAATGATCGAGGTCAGAACCAGTCGCTGTAACTTCAAGTGGAATCCGTTGGACCGGTAATGAACAGTGAGCAAGCAATCAGCCAAGATCGATCCTCTGCTCGAACCACTATTGCTGCCCGCCGACCACGGACAGGCCGATGAAATCCTCTCCCAATTGATCGCCGGACATGCCGAGCCGGTGATCAGAGCGATCATCCGTTATAAGCTCCATCTGAATCTGCGTGGTGGGATCGGACCGGCTGATGCCAGTGATCTTCATCAGGAGGTCCTGGTACAATTGCTGGCGAGATTACAGCAGTTTCGTCAACAACCGGATGACTGTTCGGTCAGCGATCTGCGCGGGCTGACGGCCGTGATTGCCTATCGCGCCTGTGCCCGCTGGATGCGGCGGCAGTTTCCCGAAAGACATGCGTTGAAGAACCGCCTCTCCTACCTGCTCACGCGCCAGCGCGGTTTCGCGCTCTGGCCGTCCGAGCACCGGAAGCAACTGGCCGGTTTTGCCGGGTGGCGGGGGCGGAAGGATCTGGCCACCGAAGACCGGCTCAAACGGCTCACCGGCGACGAGGCCTTGCTGGTCCGGATCCGCGCACTCAAGACCGCGAAACCGGCGGCGGGTTGGAGCGACGTTCTGGCCCAGATCTTCGAGCGTCTCGGGGGGCCGGTCGAGTTCGATAAACTGGTCGCTTTTCTGGGCCCGCTGTTGGGGATCGAGGACCGGCCGATCGAGTCCGCCGATCAGATCGACAAGACCGGAGAACTGGAGGCCTCCTCCGAACAGGCCGATGCCTCCCGGCGGACCGAGAAGCGGATCTTTCTGCAGCGATTATGGGAGGAGGTGCGCCAGCTCCCGCTCAATCAACGGGCCGCGCTGTTGCTCAACTTGCGGGACCAGGAGGGCCGCGGCCGCCTGGCGCTCTTTTCGGCCCTCGGGATCGCGACTCTCCGCCAATTGGCGGAGGCGCTGGAGATGAGCGTGGAGACGCTGGCCGGATTGTGGAACGAATTGCCGCTCGAAGACGCCAGGATCGCCGAATTGCTGAAGTTGACGCGACAGCAGGTGATCAATGCGCGAAAATCGGCGCGGGAACGATTGACCCGTCGGTTAAGAGGTTTTATTTGAAGACGATGGTAATAAGCCGAACGCTTTCGCAACATCTTTGAGCATAACAGTGAAGTGAAATAACGCCCCGTCCGCGATTTCGGGGCGATCGAGGTAGTAGAGCCTTGTCCGATCATCTTACGCCAATCCAGGTTGAGGGCCATGGCCGCGGCCTGCTCCCGGCTGCGGAGTTGCTGGCAGTGTCCGACCATCTGGCCGGTTGCGAAAAGTGTCGCCGGCAGCTCGAATGGGCGCTGAATGGCGATGTCGAATACCTGGCGCTGAAAGCCGAACTGTTCGGCGAGACCGGGGGCGACTCTTCACCCATGGAGCCGGCGCACCTGGAGTTCGAAGCGATGGCCGCCCTGGTGGACGGCACGCTCGCCGGCGAGGAGCTGCAGATTGCCAGGGACCATCTGGTCTGTTGCGAACAGTGTGAGCTGGCCGTCCGGGACCTGCGCGCCTTCAAAGAGCAGGTGGCCCCGGGACTTGACCGCGAATACCTGCCCTCTGCGCCTCGGGACTCGGCCGCAGACCGCTGGGAGCGCCTGTCGATCTTCTGGCGGCGGACTCCCGCGTTGGCCTTCGGGTCGGCGCTGGCGGCCTTGCTGTTGGCGGCGGGTGGATGGCTGGCCTGGCGCGAATGGCGCGGGCCTCAGGCCCGTCCGGCGTTGACAGAGGTGCAGCCTTCGCCCGCACCGGCCACCCCCGCACCGGCCACCCCCGCGCCGGCCACGGAGTCGCCGCTGCTGGTGATGCTCAATGACGGCGAGGGCCGGGTGACGTTGGACCGGGAGCACCGGCTCTCGGGGGCCGACCGGTTGTCGCCGGCTGAACAGCAGTTGATCGAGAGAACGCTCACCGCCCGGAAGATTGAACGATCGCCGCTGCTGGCGGAACTGAGCCGTCCGGAGGACCGGCCCAGGGGATCCGGACGTGACGGCAACCAGAAGTTTGGAGTGACCGAGCCGGTCGGAGAGGTGATCATCTCCGACCGGCCGACTTTCCGTTGGACGACACTGGACGGCGCAACCAGCTATCGGGTCGAGGTCTACTACGAGAACCTGGATCTGGCGCTGGAGAGCCCGCCGGTCACCGAGCAGTCCTGGACGGCGCCGGAACCGCTCAAACGCGGACGCGTCTATCTCTGGCAGGTCAAGGCCGCCGTCGGCGACCGAACCGTGGTCACTCCATTACCGCCCGCCCCGGAGGTGAAGTTCAGGATTCTGGATCAGGCCCGAGCCGAAGAGTTGTCCAGGGCTCGACGCGCCTATGCCTCGTCACATCTGGCGCTGGGATTGCTCTATGCGCAAGCCGGAGTGCTCAGTGAAGCCGAGCGGGAATTGCACGCCCTGCAACGAGCCAATCCGGATGCGGAACTGGCCCGCCAATTGCTGAAGCAGGTGCGGGCCCTGCGCGGCCTCTGAATTTTCTATGAGATTTGAGATTTGAGATTTGCAAATCTCAAATCTCAAATCTTCCTGTCTGTGGCAGGTTGGGACCCGGTGTCGCTAAATGCCACGGACCCAATTCGTCGGAGCGTGATCGAGAGTGGAGCGACGGATGAGCGAGCGAGTGCTGGTAGCGGAAGACAATGCGGATCTGCGAGATCTCTTGCAGGAGATCCTGGAGGACGAGGGCTACAACGTGTTGGCGGCGGCCGACGGCCGGGAGGCGATGGCGCAGATCGAGCGCGCGAACCAGATGATCGATCTGGTGATTACCGATGTGCAGATGCCCGGTCTCACCGGCAGTCAACTGTTGGCGGCCGTGCGCGAGTTGCGGGGCGAGACGCCGGTCATCGTGATCACGGCCTTCGGTTCGGTCGAGCAGGCGGTCGAGATGGTGAAGGGCGGCGCCTATCAGTATTTGACCAAGCCCTTCGAGAACCGCGACCTGCTCCACGTCGCCGCGGAGGCGCTCGAAAACAGCGTCCCGCAGCGCGAGCGAGCGCGATTGCGGCGGCAATCTCCGGCCACGCCCGCCAGGATTCTGGGGGCCTCCCGCCCGATGCAGAGCCTCTTTGAGCAGATCGTGGTGGCCGCCGGCAGTCCGAGCACCGTTCTGATCACCGGCGAATCGGGCACCGGCAAGGAGCTGGTCGCCCGCGCCATTCATGAACTATCGGAACGCAAAGGCCAGTTCGTGCCGGTCAACTGCGCCGGGATTCCGGCGGAGTTGATTGAATCGGAACTGTTCGGCCATCTGGGCGGAGCCTTCACCGGCGCCCGGCAAGCGCGGGCCGGCCTCTTTGAAGCGGCCGACGGCGGAACGATCTTTCTGGACGAGATCGGCGAACTGTCGTTGTCGATGCAACCGAAGCTGCTGCGGGTCTTGCAGAACGGCGCGCTGCGCCGCGTCGGCGCGAACGTCGAGCGTCACGTCGATGTGCGCGTGGTGGCGGCGACCAACAGCAATCTCGAAGAGGGGGTGGCCCAGGGGCGGTTTCGCGAAGACCTCTTTTGGCGGCTCAATGTCATTCGGCTACGGGTCCCGGCGCTCCGCGAACGAGTCATGGATCTCCCGTTGCTGGTCGGTCATTTCATTGAGAAGTACTGTGCGGTCGCCAACCGGCCGCCGCTGGAGGTCTCGCCGGAGGCCGTGGCCCTCCTGACGGCCTACTGCTGGCCGGGCAATGTCCGCGAGCTGGAGAACGCCATCGATCGCGCGATCGCCTTTTCGCAAGGATCGGTCATCACCCCGGAGGCGCTGCCCGAGCGGATCCGCTCGAGCGGCGGAGCCGCGGTCGTGATCGCCAGGGCCAGCGAACGGGTCCTCTCGATGCGCGAGGTCGAGCGCGAATATATTCTCGAAATTCTGCGCCGGACGGATGGGAATAAGAAACGCGCCGCCGAACTGCTCGGGCTGGACCGCAAGACGCTCTACCGTAAGCTCGACGAATACCGCTCGGAAGATCCATCGCTGGAGGTCTAGCCGGCCGGATCTCGATCGAATACCGAGATGATGCCTGAATCGAAGCGACTACATGAACGCCGCCTCAGTCTGAGCGCCGAACTGATCCTGTTTCTGACCATTGCGGTCGGGATCGTCATGGCCCTGACCGGCTATTACATTCTGCGGCAACGCGAGTCGATTCTGTCCAGGGCGCTGAGCAATGAGTTGTCGGCGCATGCCGTCACTCTGCAACTGGCCCTGGAGGACAGTTATCGAGCCGGACGCATCAACGACGCCCAGCGGCTGATCGATCGGTTGAGCGAGAATCCCCGGGTCTTCAGCGTGATTCTGTTTGACGAAGAGGGCCGGGTCGCCATCGTCTCCAACCCGCTGGTGGCCGACGTGGTCAGAATCGGGCCCGAGGTGCGCCAGGTGATCGCGTCCGGCAAAACGGTGGAACTGGTGCATCGCCGCAACGGCCAGGAGGTCTTCTCGATCATCCTGCCGCTGCGGATCACCGCGACCCGCCGCAGCGCCCTGGAGATCTCGCAATCGACGGAGTTCATCAAGGCCGATTATGCCCGCGCCCGCCGCGACATCGCGTTTTTGACACTGACGCTGTTTGCGGCGATCATCGTCGTGGTTCTGCTGGTCATGCGGCACAAGCTGCTGCGGCCGATCAAGGAGCTGTTGATCGGGGCCAAGGCGGTCGGTCGGGGGGAACTGACCTATCGGGTCGTGGTCCAGCCCACCGGCAGCGAGATCGCCGAGCTGGCCAGCGAATTCAACCGGATGGCCGAAAGTCTGGCCGAACAGCGGCTGGCGGCGGCCCGGGAGGCCGAAGAGCGCCTGGTGTTGGAGCGCGAACTCCGTCACAGCGAGCGGCTGGCCTCGGTCGGGCGGCTGGCGGCGGGCGTCGCCCACGAAATGGGGGCCCCGCTCAACGTGATCAAGGGCCGCGCCGAGATGTTGCGGGAACGGATGGAGGCGCCGGTCGAGAAGCGATTGCGCAACCTGGACATCATCAGCGCCCAGGCCGACGCGATCGCCGGCATCGTGCGCCAGTTGTTGACGCTGGCGCGCCCCTTCAAGCTGCGGCGTCAGGCCCTCGCGGCCGATCGATTGATCGCCGGAGTCGTCGAACTGATCGACGCCGACGCCGCGAAGCAGGGAGTCGAGATCGAGGTCGTCGAGAGTCACGGTCATTGGGTGGACGGCGACCGGACCCTCTTACATCAGGTCCTGATCAATGTCTGCGTCAACGCGATGCAGGCCATGACCCGCGGAGGCCGCCTGGTGATCGAGGTCCTTCCGGCGGAACCGCGCAAAGACGGCGGGGCCTTCGTCGGGTTGCGAGTCTCGGATACCGGCGTCGGCATCGCCCCGGAGCAGCTCCCCCACATCTTCGATCCGTTCTTCACGACCAAGGAGGTCGGGGAGGGGACCGGACTCGGCCTCTCCGTCGCGCGCCGCATGGTCAAAGAGCATGACGGCTGGATCGAGGCCTGCAATCGTGAGGAGGGCGGCTCGGCATTCACGATCTGGTTGCCGGAGGCCGATCAGCGCTCCGGATTTGACGAGCCATTGAATCTGAATCGGAGAGAGGAGCAGGGCCATGGATCATAAAGAGGCCGGACGGTTATGGAACGACAACGCCGAGACCTGGACGACGCTGGCGCGGGCCGGATATGACGCTTATCGGGATCATCTCAACACGCCGGCCTTCTTTGCCATGTTGCCGGATGTCAACGGTCGAGCCGGGTTGGATATCGGTTGCGGGGAAGGGCATAACACCAGGCTGCTGGCCCAGCGCGGCGCCCGGATGACGGCCGTCGATATCGCGGAGATCTTCATCTCGCACGCCCGGCAGACGGAGGCGCAGACCCCGGCGGGCATCGACTATCGGGTCGCCAGCGCGGTGGACCTGCCGTTCGCCGAGGGGACCTTCGATTTCGCCACCGGTTTCATGAGTTTCATGGTGATCCCGGAGACCGACCGGGTGCTGGCCGAAGCCTATCGAGTCTTGAAGCCGGGCGGTTTTCTGCAGTTCTCCATTACGCATCCATGTTTCGATACGCCGCACCGCCGGAATCTGCGCAACGAGCAAGGGCTGACCTACGCGATCGAGGTCGGTCACTATTTCAACAATCTCGAGGGAGCTCTGTCGGAGTGGACCTTCGGAACCGTGGCCCGCGCCGTGAAGGATGGGATGCCGAAGTTCAAAACTCCCAGGTTCACCCGAACCGTCAGCCAATGGTTGAACCTGCTGGTCGAAACCGGGTTTCAACTGGAGCGCATCGAAGAGCCATGCCCCAGTGACGAGACCGTCCGCGACTGCCCGGATCTGCAAGATGCACAGATCGTGGCCTACTTCCTTCAAATCCGTGTTCGCAAATAGTAACTGGCACCCGGTGGCAAGCTATTTCCAGGAACCTGGGATCTCCTCGACTCGTAAAATCTCCTGATCATATCTTGACTGGCCGTGATGAATTACGGTATAACCTGACGTATCTGAATGCGGGTTATTCGGTCAATGTCAAAGTAACATCGGCGATTTGGTAAGATCTTGGTAACAGGTCGGTAACACGTTGCTAAGACGCCGGTAACACTATAGTAAGACCACGACGGATTTCAACTACTATGTTGCTCAGAGGACATTTCAATTTAGTAGCCAACGGCACTTTGATGGCGGGCCCGGGCCGGGAGCCCGGTTGGCGGTCGCTTGGTTGGCGGTCGAAGGTTGAGATGTTCCTGGTGCTCATTCCGCAAACATCAGCCGCCACTACGATCACGCCACGAGCCGGGGAGCGATTCGGCGCTCCTGTCGGGGCCCTCAGAGCCTTCAGCGCTGGCTCTCGTCTCGTCCGGCACCATTGATCTCGCGGGAGCGGATGTTCCCGCTCCCCAAAATCCAGAAATAGTACAGTCATCGGGATTTTCAGGTCGAGCGGGCCGCTTCGGCGCATAACGCGAAGTCACTGGATCCAGGTCTCATGCTCGTGCCGTCCAACCTGACGCGAGCGCGGCGATCCAGACCAACCAGCGAAAGGAGCATTGGCATGAAGCAAGGTTCCGCTCTATGGAAAGCTCTGAGTGCGATCCGGCGATCCGCGGCTGCCTGTCGACGTCAGGTTCGGCGACTGCAGCCGCTCGGCGGCCGGCCGGCCTTCTGGTGGGGCCGGATGCGGGACGGCAACCCGCTGCTCTACCTGTTCGCCAGGAACTGGCACTATTCGGCGGGGAACCGGGCGAAGATCGTGATCTTCTGGTCCATGTTTATCATGGCGGAGATGATCGATCTCATCTTCCCCCCGCTCATCTTGGCGACGATTATGAATGTGGTTCAGCGGGAGGGGATCACCGCGGCGAGCATCAGGAAGCTCGGCCTCCTGCTCTTGTGCTCCGCCGCCTGCACGGTCGTCTTCTGGTCGCTCCATGGCCCGGCCCGCGTCCTCGAGTGCACGAACGCTTTCAAGGGGCGGGCCAACTACCGGAGTTTCCTGCTGAAAGGGGTCATGACCCTGCCCATGGAATGGCACGCCGAACATCACTCCGGCAATACCATCGATAAGATCGAGAAGGGAACGAACGCGCTCTTCACCTTCTCGGAAGATTCGTTCGAGGTCATCTATTCGCTGGTGCGGTTGGTGGGCAGCTACAGCGCACTGGTCTATTTCAGCCGGCCGGCGGCCTACATCGTCCTGGGGATGATGGCGATCACCGTCTGGATCACCATCCGGTTCGACCAGCTTTTGATCAGGCAATATAAGGAATTGAATCGCTCCGAGAATATTATCCAGGAGAGCGTCTTCGATTCCATCAGCAACATCGCCACCGTGATCATTCTCCGGGTCGAACGGCTGGTCTTCTCGGCGATTATGCACAAGGTCCGGACCCCGTATGAGCTGTATCGGGACAACTGCCGCCTGAACGAGTGGAAATGGTTTCTGACCAGCCTCTGTTGCAAGCTGACGATCGTGATCGTGCTGGGCGTCTACTTCCACCAGCACCTGGGAACGGAGCAGGGCGTCTTGATCGGCAGCCTCTACCTGTTGATTCGGTACCTGGAGCGGCTGGGCGATCTGTTCTTCAGGTTCACCGGCCTGTATGGACGAATCGTGCAGGAGCGCGCGAAGGTCGCGAATGCCGAAATTCTCTCTCAGGACTTTAAAGAGGTGAATTTGGCCAATCACGTCCTGCCGGCCGACTGGCGACTCCTGGAGGTGCAGGGGCTCAGCTTCTCATATCAGGGCGCGGCGGGCCGGTTGCAACTGGACAATGTCTCGCTGAATCTGCGAAGAGGGTGGCGTTATGCCGTGATCGGCGAGAGCGGGGGCGGCAAGACCACGTTCCTCAATGTCCTGCGGGACATCTACCATCCCCGGAGCCTGACCCTGGCGGTCGACGGCCGGGTGGTTCCGGAGGGATTTGCCGGCATCAGTCAGGCCATCGGGTATGCGCCGCAAAATCCCGAACTCTTCGCCGATACCATCTGGAAGAACATCACCATGGGCGCCGAATACGACGAGCGGCTGGTGCGGAAGTATACCGATATGGCGCTCTTCACCAAGGTGGTCGAGGAGCTGCCGAACAAGTTCGACTCCTCGATCAACGAGAAGGGCGTCAACCTGAGCGGCGGACAACGGCAGCGATTGGCGCTGGCCCGCGCCCTGGCCGCCTGCGACGATGAGGCCAAGGCGATCCTGTTGTTCGACGAACCGACCAGCAGTCTCGATACCCGGACCGAGCTGGAGGTCTGTGATAATATTTTCCGCGGCTTCCCCGGGCGGACCATGATCTTCTCGTTGCACCGGTTGCATCTGCTGACCAGGTTCGACTGGATCTACCTGTTCGAGGATGGCCGAATCGCGGCCTCGGGCACCTTCGATCATCTGCTGGCCAACTGTGACCGGTTCAGTCGAATGTGGGCCCAATATCATCTGCAGGAGGCTCAAACGGCCGACTGAGACCGGGCCCGGGTCTGGCCCTTTAACCGCGAGACACGCGAAAGCGCGAAAGGTGGTTGAGTTCGTGTGTTTCGCGGTCGATTGGCGAGCCGGGATTAGTCGCCGCCAATGCGATTTTCCACCGCTCAAAAAATTATTTGCACCAGGTGTCACAAACCGCCGCCTCGGACGCTGTTCATTGTGCAGATCGCGCCCCGTCAGAATAGTTCGGAATAGTAAGAATCAACAGAACCAGAAGTCGGAACAGTTGCGGACAATCGGACCACGTGAACGACCGGAACGACGAAACGCAGTTCGAAGATTTTTATCGCCAGGAATGTCAGGCGCTCTACCGCTACGTGTATGCGCGGGTGGGGAACGCTGACGATGCGCTGGAAGTTGCTCAGGAGAGCTTTTTGAATCTCTATCGAATGCAATCCGGTAAGGAGGCGCCCGTCTATGAGCGCGCCTTGTTGTTCCGGATGGCGCGGAACGCGGCGGTGGATTTGTTGCGCCGCCGGCGGACGCGGGAGGGATACGCGCGAGAGGCTGTGACGAGTAATCTTGTCCCCTTACGCCCGGCCCAGGAGCGGACGCCGGAAGAGTTGCTGCTGGAGAAAGAGCAGCGGCAGTGCGCCGCCGCCGCGTTCGAAGGGCTGGGCAGCCGTGATCAGGAGTGCCTGGTGTTGCGCCGCAGCGGTCTCAGTTATCGGGCCGTGGCTGAGACGATGAACATCAATCCTAATTCGGTCAGCCAAGCCATCAACCGTGCTCTCCGGCGGTTCGAGCAGGCTTACAACGCTTTGGTGAGAGAACAAGGTGCAGATGAAAAATCAGGAAAAACCAGGGCCAGTAAGACCCACTGAAGATGAGTTGCTTGCCTACCTCGACGGCGAAATCGAGGCGGAGCGGGAGGCCGAGATTGAGCGGATGCTCGAGGCGGATTGGGATCTTCGCGCGGATCTGAGCCGGCTGGAACGCCGGATCGAGAAGTTCATCGAGGTGACGGCGTACCAATCGCCGGCGGCGATTCCGCCGGTCGACGATCTCTGGCAGGATTTTACGGACCGGCGGTGCGGCCAGGCGCCCGAAATGCCGCCGCAGCCGGAGATGGGCAGCAATCTCTTCTCGGCCTTCGAGCGGCCGTCGAATTTTCTGGAGCGATTGCCGATCGGGTGGACCCTGGCTTTCAGATGGTCGTCGCGATTGGCCGCGGCGGCGTTCGTCGGGTTGACGGTGACCGCCATCGTCTTCTTTCTTTTGCGCACGGAGCAGTTGGTCTCCGCCGAAGAGTTGTTGAGACGCGCCGTGCAGGCCGAGTCGGATCATATGGGCCAGGTCACCGACCCGGTCGTCTATCGGAAACTGCAGCTCCGCCGGAGAATGTCCGGTCACGAGGATTCGGTGACCTGGGAGAGCTGGAAGGACGTCGCGAGCGACCGGTTCAAGCAGCGGGTCGCGGAGGATCACAAGGCCCGATTCAGCAACCTCGGGGAGAAGTTTGCGTCGGAGATGCTGGCGGAACTGGAGCACGTCTTTCAGGCCAACTATCTCGACGCGCGGCGGCCGCTCTCGGTCACCGACTATGAGGCGTGGCGGAAGACGGTGCGGAAGAAGTCGGAGAGCGTGAGCCGGGTCACCCTGCCCGGAAGCCAGGAGGGGCTCAAACTGACGACCACCGCGGAAGGCCCCTACGCCGCGAACGCGATTACTGAGGCCTCGCTCGTGGTCCGATGGTCTAACTGGCATGCGGTCACTCAACAATTGAAGGTTCACACTGACGGAGACATCCGCGAGTACGAATTGAGCGAGATGGCTTACGACGTGGTCCCGCTGCAGTCGCTCAACATCTTCACGGAGATGGCGTCGAATCCATCGTCGGCTCCGGTTCGGTTGCCGACGCCGGTCCACGTCTCGCCCGCGATGCCCAACGCCTCCTTACCGACCGAGGGCGCTCTCCGCGACGCGGAGGTGGCGGCGCTCTATGCCCTGCATCAACAGCAGGCGGATCTGGGGGGGCAGATCGAGGTGGTTCGCGAAGCGAGCGGGCAGGTCATCGCCCGCGGATTGGTGGAGACGGCGGAGCGCAAGCGGCAATTGACCGAGGCGCTGGGCCGCCTGCCGCTCGTCAACCCACAACTTCAAACTTATGATGAGGCGGCGCAGCGAAAAGCTGCGCCGCGGTCG
The DNA here is from genome assembly GCA_035280505.1 of Blastocatellia bacterium. Lineage (GTDB taxonomy): Bacteria > Acidobacteriota > Blastocatellia > RBC074 > RBC074 > JAKEHZ01. Next base: position 11,780 of record DATEFT010001059.1, read on the forward strand.
TCCGCAGTCAACGCCGCACCCGGCGGCGATACCGTGATTGCGGCCTCCGGCGTCAGCGCTTTCCAACAGCGGCTGGCGCGTTACTTCGTCGAGCGGGATGAGTCGTCACCCCAAATCCCACAGCGGGTCGCACAACTCTCCACCGCAGTCGTCTCATCGTCCAACTCCGCCCTTTCGGAAGCCTGGGCTCTGAGGCGTTTGGCCACCCGCGTCGCGGCCTGGTCGGACGACGAACTGCCTCCCGACGCTAAACAGCGAATTCGGGAGATGAAGCGCAACCATTTGACGCGGCTGAAATCATACTGCCGCAGTTTGCGCACCCAACTCGAACCAGCACTGACTGCGATCGCCGGCGAGAGAGCCGCCGGCGCCAAGCTGCCGGCGGAATCTTCTCCGCAGGCCCAGGCGATGCTGGTCTTCAAATCGGTCGAGCACGTCTATCAGTTGACGCACAAACTTTTCGCCGGCACCGGGATTCCTTCGGAAACCCCGGAACAATCCGCTCGACAGTTGCTCAACGCGCTCGCGGGAATGGACGGCACGCTGGATTTCTAGGCCGTGCCATGCGCTTGGGCTACTAGCGGCGAAAGCAATCATTAACTGACTTTCCGGCAATGGAACCTATTCCGAGCCTCGCCGTCGCGCGAGGCCGCAAATTGCCGTCATAATAGCGTAGAAATTCTCGTTCATCTCGAAAGAGTGTTGTAGTGGTGCGGGGAGGACGCCGTCCTGGGCGGCGACTTTCCCAAATGGCGCGAATGGTCAGATGCCCCCCGACGTTCATTGCCCTGCGCGACACCCGCAGCGGTGAAGAGGTCATCCGCGATCCGACCTGCCTGGTCGAGTTCGGATCTGATGGGCCATTGGACGCTGAATTATGGTAATGCGGTAAGGTTTACGATTAAGTAACAATCGGAGGGGTCATGTACATACCAGTAGTATTGACGGAGAGGTACCGGGTTATCCAGAAGGGCAAGCAGTACGAAGATATCGAAGAGGCCAAGACCGCCGCGCGGGAGATGCTGGTCGAACAGGGCCACATGCCCGCCGTGCTGGATGAATGCAAGGTCGTGCAGTGGAAAGGGGGCATCAAAGCCCCGACCGTGCGCAAAAAGATGGTGGTCGAAGAAGGCTGAACGGCGACCGTCTTCGAGCGAGCGGGTGAGCAATGCGGAGAGCACACCGGGTCATTGCTGACCTGCTACTACCCGCCGGAACTGAAGGAGAGCTGAAGGAGACCGGAGTTTCCGAGTCTGCTTCGTCGATCGTTATTGGAGCGGCAGTGATCAAAGGTAGTTTACAGGATCGCGGGACGATGCATGGAGCTTGGCCGTGGACTATCGAGATCTGCGATGCCCCTTTAACGCTTTGCCCTACCGATCGACAGATCATCTTGAATCTGGCCGGAGGGCTCAACCCGGAGCAACGGGAATATATCAAACGACATTTTAAACGTTGTCTCTGGTGCCGGATTTCACGCCGGACGCCTATTATTATTTGTAATGTTCCTATTACTCCCTGCCTTACTCATAATTCAGTCCAATTATACCTAGCAGGGAGGCTCAGGCCGGAACCGCGGCAGCTAACGGAACAGCATTTAGTTGACTGTCCTTGGTGCCGAGATAAATTAATAACGATTATTCATACTCTTTCGGCGCCCTGTCCCGGTTCATCCCTGTTGGAAGCTGGAGAGGAGGCGGCGGCATCAGCTCGCCGTCTCTCTCTGGATTCTTCCGCTCCCGAACCGGAGAGATCCAAAACTCCCGATCCTCGTCCCGCCCGGAACCTTCCGATCCCTCGCTCACCGAACGATTACGGCACGAAGTAGCATTCGAGATCACTCCGGATCGCCCTCGAAGACCCGGAAGAATCGGGCCATGAACGCTTCCGTGTCGCGGCGGATCTCTTCCTCTTCTTCCGGCGATGGTTGGTAGGCTTCGATCTCGGCGCGCGAGATGGTGCCCTTGGCTTCGAGCATCTTCTCGATGATCCGCAGCCGGTCGCGCAGGACGTGGACCTCGCTGCCCAGCGAGAGCACGATGCTGAGCAGCGTCTCGATGGCCGGGTCCTTGAATTGGCTCGGTCTTTTGGTCAAGCTGGTCCTCCCCCTCTCACTTCTCTCCAATGGTCACCCAGTACGGAGATTTCCCTGAATAGAATCCGGTGCCGCTGCTCCACTTGCTCTCCGCCGCCACTTCGCGGACCTTCGTGAATCCGGCTTCGCGATAGATGGCCGGCAGATCCAGCTCGCGGAAGGCGCGCCAATAGGGCTCGCCGTTATTGCGCGTCTCCCAATCCATGAGGAAGGCGTTGTACGGCGGCTGCTGGCTGTAGGGCGGCAGATCGAGATGGGCGGTCAACCCGCCGGGCTTTAAGACGCGATAGGCTTCGGCGATCATCCTGCGGATCGCGGAGGGCGGAATCTCATGCAACAGGATGGTCGAGACGACCAGGTCGAAGGTGCCGTCGGCGAAGTCGGTCTGTTCGACGTTCTGCTGGCTGAAATGGATCTTGCGGCCCATCCGCTCGGCCCGTTTGTGGGCGTATTTGATCATCGGCGCGCCGAGGTCGATGGCGTAGACCTCAGCGTCGGGGAAGGCATCGGCGATCGGGATGGTCTTCTGTCCGATCCCGCAGCCCATATCGAGAATCTTCTCGTACCGGCCGGGAGGAATCACCGAACTCAGCGCGCGTCCGCTCTGGCCGCTGTCCGAACCGTTGCGGCGCATGACGTAGATGGGGACTCCGATGTCATAGACGATGCCCGCCAGCTCGTCTCCGTGATAGCTGCGCGGCTGCAGGTGGAAATCGACCGACGTGTAGTATTTCGGCAACTCCAGGTTCGGATTGGTCTCGACGCTGCCCAGCGCGTTCTCGGTCGGGCGATTCAGTTCGGCGGTCAGTTCCGCGCGGCGCGATTCCAGCGATTCGAAGACGGCCGCCCACATCAACTCCTGGCTCGCGCGCTGGATGGCCCGGTTGTACTGGTAGATCGTCATCGGCTGCAGGACCTCGCCGACCTGCTCGAGGGTCGCCGG
>DATEFT010001060.1:0-6177 GCA_035280505.1 Blastocatellia bacterium
CGGTGAGATTTAAACCGCGCCCCCCCGGGTCTCAGTTGGTCGCCCCCGGGTCTCCGGCGAGCCGCTGCTGCGTGAGCTGGCGGTAGTAATCATAGACGTACTGCTTGATCACCTTATGCCCCCACCGGGTGTAGAAATCATACTTCTTCATCTCATCATAGGCGCGAGCGATGTCCCAGCCCTGATTCGTCATGCGGAAGACGGCGGTCATGGCCCCGGTCCGGTGGCGCCCGCCCGCACAATGGACATAGACCGGCCAGTTCTCCTGATCATTGACGATCGAGAGAAATCTCGACGCCGTATCCGAAGCCGGATAGGCCTTGTCGTCCATCGGGAAATTGATGTACTTCAGCCCGGCCCGCTCCGCCGACTCTTTCGCAAAGTCCTTCGGGTCATCGCGCAGATCGATGACCGTTTTGATCCCGATCGAGGCCAGCCGGCCGTAATTGCCGCCTTTTGGCTGCGCCCCCCGATAGAAGAAGTCCGTCACCCGGCCGAAATTTTCGATCTCAGCGCTGGTCTCGACGCCCGACTTGTCGCCCGACTTGTCGCCCGAGACTCCCTTCTCTGAATCTTCCTTATCGTCCCGCTTGTGGTCTTTGTGATCGTTATGCTTCGGATTGGCCAGCGAGACGGCTGACCCCGGCGAGATCAAGATCAGCGATCCGGCCAGGATCGGTGCGATTAATCCTATCAGTTGCCCTCTGATTTGCCTGGTGATCAGTCTGAAAGATCGGACTCCAATGCCGCTGCCGCACGGCATCGCTTTATCGTTCTTGATCATAAATGCATTCCCGTTGAGATTGATCAAATTCGCCGATCTTGATCTTGAAGATTGAATCGGCTCAATTCTCTTCTAATTATTCAGTTATCAGACCCTGCGTATTATGCTCCCGACCGTGAGAGGGTCGGGTCTCAATTTGAAGGCGACGGGTTAGATGATAATCGGCTAAAGGGATCATGTCCAGCCGAAATCCAAATTTTCGGATATAGATTTTTGAAAATTTTGGCGCTGATGATTTCGCGTATTTCGCGTGTTTCGCGGTTAAAGAGGTCAGTCCGGTCTGGTTTTAATACTGGCGAGGGCGCCATCGGCGGCGATGGTCAGGTATGGATCCGAGGTCAGGGTGGCTTCACGAAGGGCCTCGATCGCTTCGGTGTCGCGTCCGGTCGCGACCTTGCCAAGGGCGATGGCCGCCTCGCGGCGGACGTCGGGCGAATCGTCATCGGTCAGGGCCTTGAGTAAGGAAGGAAGCGCCTCCCGGCTCCCGATCCGGCCCAGGCCCCGCGCGGCCTCGCTGCGGGCGAAGGTGTCGCGTTCCCCTTTCCGTTTCCGCAGAACTTCGATCAGCGTGGAGAGGGCCAGGGAATCTCCGGATTCGGCCAGCGCATAGGTGGCGGCGGCTCGAACCTCCTGATTCTTATCCTGAAGCATGGAGATCAGCGAGAGGGTGACGGAGGACGAGGGATAACGAGCCAGGGCGTAGGCGATGGCCTTCCGCACGGGCACCTGTGATTCGTTCTTAGCGGCTCCGAGCAGGTGCGGGACGACCCGGCTATCCTCTCCCAGTTCCAGGGTCCGGACGGCGAGGGCGCGCACGACCGGAGATTGGTCGCGCCGCAGAATGTGGACCAGCGCCTTGACCGTCGAGTCCGTGATGGTGCCCGGGCAGGCGGTCAGCAGCAGCCCCAGGCGCACCAGAGTATCCATCCGTTGCTCAAGCCCGCCGATGGTCAATTCGTTGACTAGTTGATCTTGCTGGTCGGAGCTGGCCTGTGAAGCGGAGGCCTGAACCGCCGGCGTTTGGGTAGCCGGCGCCTGGGCAGCCCTCATTTGCGGAGGGTCCGCCAAGCTGATCGAAAGCAGGCAGACCAGGGGGGAATACAGAAGACGCCTGCAACCGAATGAATTCTGGAAAATCAACAATTCGCAGTCTGTAGTTCGTAGAATCGACAGGATTCCCGAAACCCTTTTCATTGATATCGTATCTGGTCCGGATTCAATGACGCGTCGAGCTCAACTGAGAGGCTCGGGCTTCGGCACGTCTTCGAACCGCTTCCCATTCAAAGACCTCTCTGGCGCGGCGATTCTCCCGGGCCGAACTCAAGGCCGCGATCAGATCATCATCGGTAATTTCGCGTGTGATTTCTGGCGGTGCCTGGTCTTGAACACTCGCCTCGTACTGGGAGACGAAGTCGAGCACCGCTTCAATTTCTTGGTCGCCGAGATAATTTAATTTAGAAAGGAGTAATTCACGGTCGGTCAGTCGCTTGCTCATCGCTACCTCCTCCTGGGCAAGCAACCAATCGGGACTGGATTGAGATCAGCTTACCCACCTAATTGTCGCGCGCCTCAAGCGCGCTGGCATCTTGATCATAATCTAAAAGTCGATCGTTAATCTTGATTCCGTTACTCTTGATTCCGCTCAATATTATGATGAACTTATACTGTCCGTTTGGACTTTAGCATTAATGGCATTGAATCATAATGCTATCAACCAGTGTGGGGATGGACAGCCTTCTTGCGTGTAACGTTTGCATAATAATACACTGCCCTTGTAAAGCGCAAGGTGTAAGACCGGATTTGCTCAATCCAATCTCCGAGGCCGAGCTCTCGACTCGCGCCTCGGTTCGCGAGCCCCTTCCCCGCCCCCGCTCCAGCATTGATATGTATTCTACAAAGTTAGGATTGACGCGGCGCAACAGCCGTTTTACTCTACGGCCTGCCCCCTGGTGCGTCCGTCCGGCACGATGACTTAAGTTCACCAATCAGATAAATAAACTAAACAAACAACAAACAAACAATCACTGATGAGGAGCATAGGAGTAAGATTTAGATGAAATTGAAACTACTGATAATCGCCTGTTTCGTCACGGCCTGTTGGCTGACCATCGCCGGACAACTAGTGGTCGGCCAGGCCGCTCGAGAGGAGCAGAAGATGCCGGGCGATAATGTCATCATCCCTTCGGTCGATGACAAATGGGGGGAGGTCAAGTTCACGCATCAACAGCACCTCGCCTTCTCGGACTGCACATATTGCCATCACACCAATAAAGGACTAACATCGGAGGGCTTTAACGCCGGAAAATCAGAGAAGATTCCTCTCTGCGCAGAGTGTCACGTTCGCTCGGAAGGAGACGCGAAGACGCCGCAGGCCGCAGACGGCCTCGAACTCTGGAGCAAGGAGGCGTATCACATCAACTGCATCGATTGTCACAAGGGAGAGATCACCCGCAAACCGGCCGATGCCGGCGCGGTGTTGAAACAGGGAGCGGGCCCGGTGAAGTGTGCCGCTTGCCATGAAGTGAAAGATTAAGATAATAGAGCTTGGGCACTGCGCCGCCGCCCCGGACCAGTGCCCGAGATCGCTGCCCCAAATCGAGCATCAATGAATAAAGACCACATCTTATACGGCATTATCGGAACCCTGGTGGGTGTCATCATCGGATACGTCGGCACCAACTATCTCAACCGGACCTACGCGCTGCCGGCCGGCGCGGCCTCGTCCCAACCGGCCGCCCTGGGGCCGGCGTCGGGCGAGCTGCCGCCCGATCATCCGCCCATGGCCGGCAACGGAGCCGGCGCGGAAGCCGGCGGAGCCGGCGGAGAGGGAGCGAACAGCCAGGCCGCGGGCGATCCGCAGGCCGAGGTGTCGGACGTCATTCAACAAGCTCGCAAGGACCCGTCCAATTTCGACCTGCAGATGAGGGCCGCCGGAATGTACAGTCAGATCAACCGGCACGAACAGGCTCTGGAGTTCTACGAACGCGCCAACAAGGTCAAGCCCAACGATCTCGAGTCGTTGGTGAAAGTGGCCAACGCCAATTTCGATCTCCAGCGCTATGAAGAGTCCGCGAAGTGGTATCAGAAGGCCTTGAAGGTCAATCCCAAGAATGCCACGGTCCGCATGGATCTGGGTTTGACCTACTATCTGCGCCAGCCCCGCGATCTGGACAAGGCGATTGCGGAGTACCGTCAGGTGCTCAGCTTCAATCCGGAGCACGAGAAGACGCTCCAGAACCTGACCCTGGCGCAAATTGAAAAAGGAGATCTGGCGGCCGCGCGTGAATCCTTCCAGCAACTGGAGAAGGTCAATCCGGGCAACCAGACCCTGGCGCAAATCCGCGACCGGCTCAAATAGTGAAATTTAAAATTGTTCCAAGCACCCGGGATGGGCGCGGTCAGTTGTTGACCTCCTATCTGATCAACGAGACGCTGGCGATCGATGCCGGCGCGATCGCGATTGGCATGAGCCTCGAAGAGCAGCTCCGCCTACGATCGATCATCATCACCCACAGTCATCTCGATCACATCATTTCATTACCCCTGTTCATCACGGACCTCTTCGACGAGCTGCGTGAACCAATCAATGTCTATGCGACGTCCGCCGATTTTCAGGCGTTGCGCCAATATATCTTCAATCAGCGAGTCTGGATCACCATCGAGACTTTGAAGAATGCCCACACCGAACTCCTGAAGTTTCATCCGATTAAATCAGGCAAGAGTTTCCTCGCCGAAGGCTTGAAGATCACGCCCATTCCGGTCTCCCACACGGTGTTGACCCATGGGCTGTTGGTCGAGGATGAGACGACGGCATTGCTCTTCACCTCCGACACCGGCACCACCGATCGCATCTGGGAAGTGGCCCGGAAATGCGACAAGCTGCGCGCGGTCTTCATCGATCTGTCGTTTCCCAACCGGCTGACCGATCTCGCGCGGGTCTCCTGTCACCATTCACCGGACACTCTGCTGGAAGAGCTGCCTAAGATCAGACCTGATGTCCAAGTCTTTGCCGTCCACCTCAAAGCCGCCTACCGGGATCAAGTCAGCGCCGAAATTGCGGCGTTGAACAATCCGCGGTTGTGCGTGGCCGAGGTGGGGCGGGAGTACGAGTTCAGATAAACCAAAGGCACGGTCAAGACATTTAGGCGAAGAGACGACCAAGATCGATCTCTTCAAAACGGCAACCCCCCAACCCCGTCCGCAACAGAAAGTTTATGAGTTTCGATTATGCCAAGCTTTTACGTTCAAACTCCAGGCGGCAGGAACTTCACTTTTGACCTGAGCAAGTCCGAGATTGCGATCGGTCGCGAGTTGAAGAACGATTTGATCCTCGATGATCCACGGGTCTCGCGGTTGCATGCCATGGTGCGTCGAAACGAAGAAGATGTCGTGGTGCGTGATCTGGAGAGCGGCAACGGAACCTTTGTCAACGGCTACCGCATTCCCGCCAATGTCGATTTCAAACTGGCCGACAACGATCAGGTCAAACTGGGTTCCTGCCTGCTCAGCTACCAGAAGGTGGATCCGCTGCAGACCAACTTCGCCCCCGAGGCTTTCCGCGAGGTGCTGCAGAAGACCGCCGAGGAGATGATCACCAATTCCCTGCTCGGCGAATACACCAACACGCAGGACGTGCCGTCCAGCGTCTTTCGGACCGAATTGGAGAAGAAGGAACGGATTCTCAAGCTCTTCTACGATCTGAGCCACAAGTTGAGCCTGATCTTCTCGCTCGAGGAGATCTACGAGCAGGCCTTCGAGATTCTCTTCGCGGTGACCCCGGCCCGGCGCTGCTTCATCTTCCGGAAGAACGAACAGGGCGATTTCGAACAGGTGGCCGCCCAGACCCGCGAGGCCGGCGATGTGGGATCTCCGCTGCCGATCAGCCAGACCATCTTCAGCAAAGTGGCGAGCGAGCGGGTCTGCGTGCTGCTCGAAGACGCGCAGCGGGCCAGCGCCAAGATCTCTTCCAAGAGCATCATCGTCAATCAGGTGCAATCGGTGATGGCCGCGCCGATCATCGGTCAACGGGGGCTGCTGGGCATCATCTATGCCGACCGTCACGATCTGGCCGACAGCTTCTCGCCCGACGATCTGGACCTCCTGAACGCCGTGGCGGTCCATACCGGGATCGCCATCAACACCGTGATCAGCCACGAGCGGCTGCAGAAACAGGCCCAGGCGCGCGCCAACTTCGAACGCTTCCTGCCGCGCCCGGTCGTCGACCACATCCTCCGCTCGCCGGACGTCATCAAACTGGGCGGCGTCCGCCAGATGGTGACGGCGCTCTTCGTCGATATCCGCAACTTCACCACGCTCTCCGAGAGCAGCACGCCGGAGTTGATCGTCAACCTGCTCAACCGCTACTTCTCCATGATCAGCGAGATCGTCTTCCG
>DATEFT010001061.1:0-4518 GCA_035280505.1 Blastocatellia bacterium
TGCAGCCGCGCGGCCTGGCCCCATCTGCAGGCCGTCGGAGGCAGCATCGTCAACATCGCGGGGATCGGCGGCCGCACGGCGAGCGCGGATTTCACGATCGGCGGCGCGGTCAACAGCGCCCTGCTCAATTTGACCAAAGCCCTGGCCGATCGAGGCGTCACCGACGGCGTCCGGGTCAACGCCATCAATCCCGGGTCGATCGTCACCGAACGATTGCACTTGCGGTTGCGAACGCTGGCCGCCGAGCAGGGAATCGATGAGTCGGAGGCGGCGCGGGCGATGACGCGGGCCTCGCGGGTGGCGAGGTTTGGAGACCCGGCCGAGATCGCGCGGGCGGTGGCGTTCCTGGCCTCGCCACAGGCCGGTTACTGTCAGGGCGCCCTCCTGGATCTCGACGGCGGACAGACGCGAACATTGTAATGGCGAGGGCGCTCGCGCCCAGCGTCGAGACCCTGAAGACCGGCAGCAGGCTGACCAGCCCCGGCGCCCAGAGGCCGGTCGGAATCTGTTTGAGAACGCTTCGGTCGTGCTTCATGGCCGGCGCAGGCATCCCAGATCCGTCAGAATCTCTTTGACGAGATCGAGGCGCCGGTCGCGGATGGCGTTGTAACTCTCGCCGTCGATGTTGAGGGCGAAGAAGTAGACGTTGTCCCTGGTCTCCACATATCCGACGAACCAGCCGAGGTAGCGGTCCTCGGCCAACGGCCCGCCGCCGGTCTTGGCGCACAGCTTATAATCGGGGGCCACCTCCAGGGTCATGATCTCCTTCACGATCTCGATGGAGCGTTTGGAGACGGGAAGCTGCGAGTGATAGAGGCGTTTCAGAAATTCGACCTGCTCCTCGGCCGAGATGCTCAGACTGCTCCGCAGCCAGAACCGGTCGATCCCGCCCGAGATGTCTTGATTCCCATAGTCGAGCTTGGTGACCAACTCCTTCATCCGGGCCTCGCCCACCCGCTTGGCCAATTCGCGGTAGTACCAGACGACCGAGTACCTGAACGCCGAACGCAGCGTATGGTCGCGGTTCCATTCGGGCAGGAAGTTGTCCCGCTCCGGATACTTTTGGCGATCCCAGGGGATCAGGAAATCCGCATCGCTGATGACGCCGGTCTCCAACCCGATCAGCGAGTTGGGAATCTTGTAGGTCGAGAACGGGCTGAATCGCTGCCGGCAGCGCGGCCGGTTGTAACGCAGATAACGATCTTGCTTCAGGTCATACAACACAAAGGCGCCTTTAGTGCGCCGGAAATACTTGCCCAGATCCTGGGCCTGCATCCCGCCACCGACGGGAAGACACCACAGCAGAGCCAACAGCCAGGGTAATCGCTGGTTTCGCATAATCTCGATAATTGAAGAGCGGTGATGATTTTACCGAGCAGTCAACGCCTCTATCCGGAATCGACTGTTAAGTTGTGAAGTCCAAATCCCAAAAAGTATACGCTCAATCGGAGCCGCGATTCCAGGCCGTTTCGGGCTGAGGGCCCGCCAAACCCGCGAATTTCGGCCGATTTGGCGCGGGCGGCCCGCCGCCGATCGCGGATCCACGAATTCTGAGCGAAATCTTCAGATCACGATCCCGCCTGAAATCGGCTTGACAATGATCGGTCGGCACATAATAATACGCAACGTACTATGCAAGAAAAGAAGATTTCGGTGCTCGGTTATGCCCTGTTGGGGCTGCTCTACTCGAAGCCATCATCCGGCTACGACCTGCGGAAGCTCTTCGCCCGGACCCCGCTGAGAACGTTCAGCGACAGTCCGGGGGCGATCTATCCCGCGCTGCGCCGGTTGGAGGAGAGCGGGTTGATTCAGGGCCAGGTCGAGGACGGTTCGGGAATGAGAAGGAGAAAGATCTATCGTTTGAGCAAGAACGGGGTGGCCGCCCTCAAGAAGTGGATGAGCCATCCGGTGACGGGCGAAGACGTGATCCGGAACATGGACGAACTGCTGCTTCGATTCGCCTTCATGGATGCGGTGATCGAGAAGAGCGCCCTGATCGAGTTTTTGAGAGCGCTGGAACGAGAGCTGAAATCCTATATCCCGACGCTGCGCGAGTATCTGAAGAGAGAGCAGTCGAAGATGCCGGTCTCCGGCCGACTCGCTCTGGAGAGTGGAATCCGAGGTTATGAGGCTCAGCTCCGATGGGTTCGAGATGCGCTCGCCACCTACGGAAGCCCGGGTCCCGAGGGCTGATTCATGACGATCCCCAAATTCATGTTCAAGGTGCTCTTGACCTGGATGGCGCTGGTCGCCGCTCAAACGGTCTCCAACCTGCTGGTCCCGCCCGGAATCACCATGACCGCGGCGGCCAACTCGCTGCCCTGGTACCTGATCAGCAGCCTGTTGGTGGCGGTGATCCTGGCCGTCACGGCGCTACGATCGGAATGGCGGGGCTGGCGGTTGGCGGCGGCGCTCTCCACCATTCCCATGGTGACCGCGGCGGCCAACAATCTCGAGGCCAAACTCTTTCTGACCGCCTGGGGGTTCCGCTGGGCCTGGGTCATCGGGCAACCGCTGCTCGCCGCCGCGCTCGCAACTCCGTTGTGGGTGCTGATCTTCGGCCAAGGCCCGGAGGATCTGGAGGTCAACTATCGCCCCTTTCAGTTCAGATCGCCGGGACAGCGCGGCTGGCGCTTCGCCGTCTCGGCGTTGGCCTATGCGGTCCTCTACTTCCTGGTCGGGATCCTCGTCATCCCGTACGTGCAGGACTTCTATACGTTCGAGACCATTCCGCGGGCCAGGGTGATCTTCGCGCTGCAACTGTTGGTGCGCGGACCGGCCTATGTGGCGGTGTGCCTGTTGCTGGTGCGCATGCTGGGCCTGCCGGCGAGAACGGGCGCGCTGGCCGTGGGTCTCGTCTTCGCGACCGTCAACAGTATCGCGCCGCTGCTGGTTCCGAACGGCATCTTTCCGGACGAGGTCCGCTGGGCCCACCTCTGCGAGGCCGGCAGCTCCAACTTCGTCTTCGGGGCCTTCGTCGCCTGGCTCTGGGGCAAGCCTGAATCCGGCCCGAACGTGCGGTCGGCCGGCTCCGAAGAACCGCGTCTCCAGCCGTCGCCCATCAACCGCTAAGGTCGAGTTCGTCGGCCGCCAGTTGAATCTGCTTCCAGGCCTGCTCGAGATGGCCGAGTTCGGTTCGAGCCTGGCCGACGCAGAACCGCAGCGTGAACTCGCCGTTGAGCTTGGTATGGGTCAGGTAGAGACGGCCGCTCCGATTCAACCGATCGAGCAATCGTTGATTGGCGGACTCTCCCCGGCGATGGCGGAAACAGATCAGGTTCAAGGGCGCGGGGGCGGCGATCTCGAAACGGTCGTCGCTCCGAATCCATTCCGCGAACCTCTGCGCCAGTTCGACGTGACGGCGGACCAGCGAGCGCAGCCCCTCGACTCCATAATGACGGATCACGAACCAGAGCTTGAGCGCTCGGAAGCGCCGCCCGAGCGGGATCTGCCAATCGCGATAGTCGATCACCGCGCCGGACTCGGTCGCCGGATTGCGGAGGAATTCGGGGAGGATGCTCAGGCTGCGGATCAGGGCCTCCCGATCGGCGACATAGAAACAGCTACAATCGAAGTTGGTGAGCATCCATTTGTGCGGGTTGAAACAGTAACTGTCGGCCAATTCCAACCCGTCATGAATGGATCGGAACTCCGGGCAGATGGCGGCCGTTCCGCACATCGCCGCATCGACGTGCAGCCAGAGGCGCTCGTCACGGCAGATGGCGCCGATCGCCGGCAGGGGATCGACCGCCTCCGAAGAGGTGGTGCCCACCGTCGCGCAAACGAAGAAGGGAGTGAGCCCCCGCGCTCGATCCGCGGCAATCTGTTCAGCCAGCGCCTCCGGCCGCATCGCGAACCTCTCATCCACGGCGATGATTCGCAGATTTTCACGGCCGATTCCGGCGATCATGACGGCCTTCTCCGTGGCGGAGTGTGCCTGCGATGAGGTGTAAGCGACCAGCCCCTGGCCGGCTCCGCGCTGGTTGGTGGCGTAACTGCTGGCGCGTTCGCGGGCCGCCAGCAGAGCGCAGAGGGTCGCGCTCGAGGCGGTATCCTGAATCACGCCGCCGCCCGCTCCGGTGGAGAGAAACCGGTCGGGCAGCGCCAGCATCCGCGCCACCCAATCGAGCATGTGGGTCTCGAGTTCGGTGCAGGCCGGGCTCGTCGCCCACAACATCCCCTGCACCCCGAAGGCGGCCGAGAGCATCTCGCCGAGGATCGCCGGTTCGGAAGCATTGGCCGGAAAATAGGCGAAGAAGTTGGGCGATTGCCAATGGGTGATCCCCGGCAGAATGATCCGCTCCACGTCCTGCATCATCGCGGCGAACGATTCGCCCTCGACCGGCGCCTCGGCCGGCAACCCGGCGCGAACCTGGCCCGGTTCGACCTGCGACAGAACCGGAAAAGACTCGATCCGCGAATAGTAATCGGCAATCCAGTCGATCAAGGCATGGCCATTCTTCCTGAACTCCTCCGGAGTCATATGAATTCTTCTCTCCACTAGGTCTCCTCCATCAT
>DATEFT010001062.1:0-3487 GCA_035280505.1 Blastocatellia bacterium
GACGGCCGCTCCCAATCGAGGGTTGCACGTGGAGCCGAGTGAAATCCACAGCGGCGGAGCGGGAGCCGGCTACTCTTTCGGCAACCGAGAGACCACGGGGTTCGTGGAATCGCCGGCGGCGGGCGAGCGATGGGTCTGGTACTCGTTGAGCGGGGTGGCCCGCCTCTGGTCCGGAGGGGATAAACTGACGGTCACCCCGGCGGGCAACGTCGGAATCGGGACCGCGACTCCGGAAGGGAAGCTGGACGTGAAGGGAGAGATCCGAGCGGGGAATTCGGATCTCTATTTTACCAGAACCGATCACAACCACACCGGGATCGGGAATGCGGAAGGGTTTGCGGCGATCGAGAATGCGGCCAACTTCAACGCGCTCATGATTCTCGGGCGCTCCGGAACCCCACAGGGACGGGCGGTCCGGCTCTGGGATTATCTGGAGGTGAACGGCGCGTTGCATGTTACGAGCAACGTCGGAATCGGAACGGCCGCTCCCAGCCGCATGTTGCACGTGGAGCCGAGCGAAATTCACAGCGGCGGGTTCAGCGGCGGCTTCTCTTTCAGTGACCGGCTGGTCGCCGGGTTTGTGGAATCGCCCGGCGCCGGCGAGAGATGGGTCTGGTACTCGTTCGGCGGAACCGCCCGCCTCTGGTCCGGATGGGATAAGATGGCGGTGACCCCGGCCGGCAATGTCGGGATCGGAACGACCGCCCCTGCTTATAAGCTGGATGTCGTGGCTGATAACGCCATTAAGCTCGGATTGGAGGGGAACGGCGGCGGACGGTTGATCCTGGCCAACAATGCCGGCGACAATCGAATCTATATCGAGGCTTTCAGCTCGGACGGTCTAGGTCATGCCTCCGAGTTGCTACTGACCGGCCGGAACTCCGCCCCTGTCCCGCAAATAACCCTGAGGGCCGGCACGACCTTCATCTCCGGCCGCCTGACCAAATCTTCCGGCGCCTTCAAGATCGATCATCCGCTCGATCCCGAGAACAAGTACCTCTACCACTCCTTCGTCGAGTCGCCGGATATGATGAACATCTACAACGGCAACGTGATCACCGATCGGTATGGCGAGGCGACGGTCGCGCTGCCCGCTTACTTCGAGGCTCTCAACCGCGACTTCCGCTATCAACTGACCGTCATCGGCCAGTTCGCGCGAGTGATCATCGCGAGCAAGATCCGGAATCGCCGGTTCACCATCAAAGCCGATCAACCTCATGTCGAAGTCTCGTGGCAGGTGACCGGCATTCGCCGGGACGCTTATGCCAACGCCAACCGGATCGAGGTCGAAGAAGATAAGCCGTCCTCGGAGCGCGGATCCCTCCTCCACCCGGAGGCTTTCGGACGGACACCATCGGAAGAAGTCTAGAGCAGTCCTTGATGATTTAGCGTGTTTCGCGTCTTTCGCGGTTCTAGACTTCTTTCTCTTGTTTGAGATACCACGTGGTCAGGGTTCGGGCCCAATAGCGCGGCACGCCGTGATCCTTTTGGAGATGGGCCACCACGTCGTTCGACTTCTTGGCTTTCGCGCCGAATGCATCCAGGACGCGTCGCCAGTGGGCCAGGGGTTTGCCTGTTTTTTCAATCACCTGTTCGTCGGTCACATCCCAGTAGTCTGATTTCATAGTACCTCCGGCATCATCGGTTACTTTTCCAGGCCAATGCGGCGCAGCAAGCCCGCGAATCTCGGGTCGGAATGCAACGGGTTGAATTCGGGCCGCGCTTTAAGATAGATCAGGTGGAAAGCGCGCTCTTCGAGGGCGTGGCTTAGCCATTGAAAGGCCTGCTCGTGTTCACCCAGGCCGACATAGATGGCGGCGATCTCGGATGACGGCACATAACGCTGCTGAGAGAGAGTCTTTAATTCGTCAAGAATCTTCGTCGCCTCCAACCGGTCGCCCGCCACCGCGTAAGCCTGCCCGAGCGCGGCTTTCATCAGCAGACTGCCTCCTGAAAGGGCGAAGGCTTGCTGCAGTTGGGAAACCCCGTCCGCGAATCTCCGCTTTTGCAGATAAGCCAATCCGAGGTGCCAATGCCCCACGCCGAAGCTTGGATCCAACTCCAGCGTCTTGTTGGATTGTTCGATCGCCTGATCATACTCGCGCGAGAAGTAGAGAGCCGAACCCAAAAACGAATTCATGACGAGCGACAGCGGCTCCAGCTCCCGGGCCAGTCTCATCTCACGCAGGGCCGCATCGGACCGTCCCAGCGGGGTTAAACAGTGGGCCGCATACCACTGATGCGCGGTCGCGTAGTCAGGAGCCAGTTGGATCGCCTGTTTAAATGCTCTTTCCGCTGCCGGCCAGTCCCATTCGTAGTTGGTTCTGACATGCGCGAGAGAGGTCAGGGCTTCCGCCAGGGCGCCGTCAATCTCCAGCGCCTTCATCGCCTCCGACTTCGCCTGTGGCATGGCTTGATGCGGAGCCAGATAGCTGTAGAAGGTGAGCCCCAGGTAGCAGTCGGCCAGGCCGACATGCGCGAGGGCATAGTTTGGATCCACCTGAACCGCTTGTTGAAAGTAATCAAGAGCCTTCTTGAATCCCTCCTCGGTCCTCCGATTCCAAAAATACCGCCCCCTCAGGTAAAGCTGATACGCTTCGGTATTGCGAGTGTAATGTTTGGCCAGCAGTTTTCGCTCATCGCGGGTTAACTCGGATGCCAGCGACGACGCGACCCGTTCGGAGATCGAATCCTGTAGCGCGAAGATGTCTTGACACTTATCTTCTTCGCATTGATTGGTCCAAAGCAAGGATCCGTCTTCCACCCTGAGCAGCCGGGCGATCACCCGAATTTTTCTCTGACCGTCCCACTGGATGCTTCCATCGATAACGGCATCTACACCGAGGGCCCGGCCGGCGGCGAGCGGATCCTGATCGAGCGAACCATATCTGCGCACCGCGCTCAACGGCCGAACTCTGATTTGCTGGATGTGGTGCAGTTTAGTGATCAATGACTCGGTGATTCCCATCTCCACCGCTTCGTCGCGTCGCTCTTCCACGATCGGCTTGAACGGGAGCACGGCGAGCGAGGTGATCCTGGTCGAGCCGCCCCGGACTCGCTGCAGATAGGCAATCCCGGCGGCCGCCACCAGGAGGATGAGCGCAACCGAAAGCAGCAGCCGCGATCTCGACGCGGTGCGCCAGCGGGCGCCGCTTTTGGACTCCTCGCCTGTCATTGGCGAGTCGGACGGTTGATCGCCCGCCGATGGAGATTCTTCACGGTCTTCCTCTCGAACCGGGGCGATAAAGCGATATCCACGCTTGGGCACGGTCTCGATCAGGCTCTGTCCGTTGAGTCCGTCACCCAACGCCTTTCGTAAGATCGAGATATTGGCGGAGAGATTGGCCTCCTCCACGACCGTGTCGGGCCAGACTGCCCTCATCAGTTCGTCTTTTTCCAATAATCGTCCCTGATGTTTCACTAAGACCAACAGTAGATCGAAGACCTTGGGAGTGAGGGAGACGGGTTTTCCCTCATGCAGCAGGAG
>DATEFT010001063.1:0-27283 GCA_035280505.1 Blastocatellia bacterium
TTTCGGAACCGCGATGGCTGGCTTCGCCGCAATCCCCAGACGCTTGAGCTCGCTCGCCGTGGCGATCATGGCGAGCGTTTTGCCCAGGCCGACCTCGTGTGCCATGAGGCCACGCCGCTCGGTTATCCCTCGCAACACCGCCGCCTGCTGATGCGGCCGTAATTTCCAATCAGGACTCATCCCCGGGACCTGGTCGCCCATAAACGAGGCGTCATACTCTGCCGCACGCAAGCTGTTAAACATCTCGTTGTACCGCCCCGCGAGGCGCTCGCGCCGATCTTCGTCCTGCCACACCCATTCACGGAAGCGTTGTTTGATGGCGTCGAGCTTCGTGTTCGCCGCCTGCGTCTTCTCCGGATCAAGGACCAGGCGGGTGTTGTTGCGATTGCCCGGTGTAGAGACCTCCTTCGTCACTTTTGCCGCGCGTCCTTGCAATGCCAAGTCGAGCAATTCCCGGAACGGTTTTTGGGGAGTTCCCCAGGTCGTGGTCGTTTCGAGGGAAGCACGTGCGCGTGCGGAAGGGCTCATGTCAACCACATACGCCCCGGTCGCCCGGTCGTAAAAGACCTTAATCGAATTAACGTGATCATTGAATAACTCTGCCACGAAACGGGAGATGTCCGACGGCTCGATCCAGGGCGCCCCCATCTGAACGGAAATGGCGGTGTACGGGATATCGGGAGGCACTACCGCTTCGAGCGCCTTCACGTTTGCGGCGAAGAATGGATCATTCTCTGCGGCTGCGCGCGCCTCGGCGAGTTTCTGCCTCACATTGCCGGAGAGATATCTCGCCGCGAGTTCCCAATTTCCTGCCGGCGCCTGGAACGCGATCCCTCTGCCGACCATCTCCGCCGCCGCTTCTCCCTGTGCGATACTCAGGTCTTCGGCCACCATCGGCAATACGATCTCCCCGCGCAGGCTGAGTGACTTGACGACAGCTTCAGCAATATTCTCTGGTTTGGCGTCCCGTTTGACGGGCACAATTGTCGCCCTGAAAAAGATCGGACGCTTCGCCGCCTGCTTCCTCTTTGGGTCGTAATCCTCAAGCGACATCAGGCGCGGCAGGTCGGGGTCGTCGGCAAGAGCATTTTGATTGGCCCTGTCGGAAATTGGACCATAGCGAACCACAAAACGGTCGTATGCGGCATTCAACTGGCTTCGAAGATCAGAGGCATCCTCTTTGGTCCGCCCCATCTCCGCATCAGTTAGACCGTTCAAAACGTCGCGAATCTTCAGCATCCCCTCGGCTCGCTGAATAGTCTTCGCGTCGGTCTCAACTTTCACCAACTGACCGTCATCATTGCGGAACAGTTCGCCATTTTCGACGACGTAAGCACCGCGCTTGAGCGACTTCCCGGCCTCTTTGAACTCGGCCTGAAGCGCCGTTGCACGGTCCGCCATGATTCCGCTCGGTAATCTCTCGATCGTATGTTCAAAACGCTCGGCGAAATCGCCCGTGCGGTCCAGGTTGGCCCGGCCCGGATACATCCGATTCCTGGCATTGAACTCCCCCAGCATCTTTTCGGGGAAGGTTTCGTAATAACTGTTCAACTGAATCGCTTCGCCGCCGTCAGGATTTGTGACCTGCTCTGTCTGCGTCCAGAGATTACTCTTCGTCTTCTCACCCGGCAGCCTCTTGCGAAGAATAATCAGATCGGTCACAACTGAGGTGAGAGCGTTCTTAAAAGTCTTCGCTGGGAAACGCATCGCGTCCACGAGATCGGCCTTTTCATACAAAGCGTTGCGGACATTCTGGGCGCGCGGCGCATCGAGCGTACCGGTTGACGTGATGAACATCACCAGCCCACCGGGGCGTACTTTGTCCGTAGCCTTCAGGAAAAAGTAGTTGTGAACAGCCGCGTGATACTTGCTATAGCGCGGGTCAGAGATGCGGTAGTCGCCAAATGGGACGTTCCCAATCGCCAGATCGTAGAAATTATCGTGGATCTGAGTATCTTCGAACCCCTGAATCTTGATGTTCGCGTCGGGATAGAGAAGGCGCGCAATCTCGCCAGTGGTCGGGTCTAATTCCACGCCGGTGAAAACCGTCGTCTCGCGCAAATGGGTGGGAGTAAGCCCCAGGAAATTGCCCGTTCCCATCGAAGGCTCCAGCACCCGGCCGCCGGCGAATCCCAACCGCTCGGCCACCTGCCACATGGCCTGGACAATTCTGGGGGAAGTGTAATGGGCATTCTGTGTCGAGCGGTCGGCGGCCTTAAAAGCTTCATCACCAATCAGCCCGCGCAATTCTTGCGCAGCCTCATACCACTTCCGGCGGTCTTTGTATTCAGCCTGGTAGGGATTGAAGATCTCCTTGATACCGCCGAACCCTGCATAGAGTGCCATTACTTCCTGTTCGGCCTGCGTCGGCTGGCGGCTGGCTTTCAGCACCTCTCGCATGATCTCGATCGCCGCAACGTTCTGGCGGAACTTGGTCATTTTTCCACCGGATTCGATGGCTTCGATTGTGTCTGGTGTGAATCTGAAGCTGGCGTCGGTGAGCCTATGACGCGGCTGAGAAGAGATAGGAGTTTTTTCTGGAGGCTCAGGTTGTGAAACCGGCGCTGGTGGCAGATCGTCCGCCGCCGCGGCCGGCTCACTTGCGGCATCGATGACGTCAAACAGGTTCGGTTGTGTTTGCGTCTTCCGCGTTAATTCAGGCTCAATTCGCTCTCGTCTGGCGGCAGTTCCATCTCCAGCGCGACCTGTATCGCGTCGCTGGTATTCAGCCCCTGCCCCACCAGATTGTTCATCCTGTCTGTGATCTTGTCGAACTGTTCCTGACTCAGCGTCAGGCCCATGGCTTGCTCGATCGTCAGCTTCAATAGTTCGTAGTTCATGGTTTTCTCCAACAGTTATTTCGGCTGA
Organism: Blastocatellia bacterium; assembly: GCA_035280505.1. Lineage (GTDB taxonomy): Bacteria > Acidobacteriota > Blastocatellia > RBC074 > RBC074 > JAKEHZ01. Next base: position 2,869 of record DATEFT010001063.1, read on the forward strand.
AGTCGATTCTACATCTCCGCGAAGCAGGTCCGCAAATAAGGGGAACCGTTCCGCCTCATCGGCGGTCGAATTTATTTCGGACTTGTAGATATTCCTTCTTGGCATAAGCTCTCTCGCTCTTTGCGAGTTGAGATCCCTTCTAGGCTAATTCCTGGCTGTGCTGTTGAGACCCATCTTGAGATAGGGACCGATCGCGGCTCACGGGATTAGCAACTGACATCTCGCCTCGATTGAGTGAGGCCAGGCTCTCTTTGAGAAATTCTCCGACCTCGTTTCGGTGCCCTGGATCTTTGAGCAGGTAGTCGTCCAGCCCCTTGCCCTGGCTCTCCTCCCAATGCAACTCCCGCACGTCCAGGCCAGCGGCGACGAGCGTTTGGCTCAATCGTCCAAGTTGATGCTGCACCTCCGATTTCCGCTGCGCGTCCGCGTCGAAGGCGATCACCACTTGCCGCAATTCCGGCAATTGCCACTTCAACCGCTGGCCGAAATCGTCCTGGAAGCTCGATACTCCGGCTAATGCGATCACCGCGTTTTGGTCACCCAGCAGGTGCGCAACTATGTCGCCCTTGAGCGCCCCTTCGGTGATGATGATCTGGCCGTTCTCTCTTACTCGGTCGATATTCCGGTAATGAGCCGGAGCGCCGCTTGAGCATCCCTCCTCCTTACTGCTGCTCGACAACCAGATGTAGCGCGGCTGGCCAGCGGCGACCTCCGCGCGGCGTACCTGAAAGCCCGCGACCCGGCCCTGAACGTCTCTGACCGGAATCAGGAATCCCTTGTGAAACGACTGCGTGATACCGTCTCGGTCCCGCCACTCGCCGATATTGAGCCGCCACTTCTCACCATCGCGATAGAATCCGGGGATGCCGCGTAGATCGCGCTCATCGAACTGTCTCATCACTTCGCCCACTGCGGACGGCACCGGAACAGACTTGTAGCCGTTGCGATCGATCGCGTTCTCATCCAACCCGCGACGCAACAGGTCCTTGAAATCCCGCTCTCGCAGCGTCAGCGCCCCAAGCAGTTGTTGATTGATTTCATGAAGGAGGTCGATGTCCGCTCGCTTGTACTGTTTAACCTCGACTGAGACGGCTTGCAGTTCCCAGCTTCGCGATGTCCCATCAAGAATGTGAACATAGCCTCCGTTCTTCGCCTCATGATCGGAGGGCACACGCATGCAGATGGCGAATGCGCCATCTGCGGCGACTGAACACCAATCGGGCTTGTTGCAGATCGGACATGGAGACTTTCGCTTTACCCGCAACAGCTTTTGGACCGGCTTTTCGGTTTCGGAAAACCGGTATTGCACCACCACACGGTCATAGATCTGAGGCACTCTTTGATGCCCGGTTCGTCTTTCTACTGACGGTTCAGGCTGAGATTCGGGCCGACCTTCTGCTACCAGGCTCTTCGTAGACTCCCGCGCGGATGGCCCTTCTTCTTGATTCGGACTATCCAGGCTCTCACTGCCGTCTGTGGCGGCACGCCTGTATTCCTTCAGCCACTCGGACTCCCGGAGAGCATCGAGCCCGATCATTTTATCTTTCCGCCGCTGGACCGCGCCGATTAGGTCATCAATAGAATCGGTAACGATGAGCACGTCATGCACGCCGCGGGTAAGCGCCACTTTAAGCATGCGCAGGTTCACGAGCACATCGCTCATTCGCGTATCGATATGGACGATTTCTCGCTCGGCCGTCTGCCCCTGTGACAAGAAGCTGGTGAGCGCATATCCGTAATCGAAGTGTTTGAACTTCTCGACGTCCATCGTCACGCGCTGGCCATCCTGCAATCTGACCGTGAAATTTTTCTCCTCGATCTTTTCGATGATGGCCAGCTCACCGTTTGCCGCCAGATGTTCGAACGGTCTGCGAAACTGAATTCTCTCGCCTACGGCAAATGCCCTCTCTGCCTCCTTGAAGACTTCCACTCCGGATAGTCGGCGCGGGTCGTAGGTGATCGTCCGGCCGTCCTCAAACTCCACCGTCAGCGTGTTCCGCCCGTATTCTTGGGCAACCACGCGTCCGTACTCCCCTCTCTTGATTCCGTGAATGTCGCTGCCCTCGCGGTAGCGCAAGATGTCCTGACCCGGTTTATAACGCGCAGCAAATTCCCTCTCAGCCCCTGTCAGATTGTCCCGATTGACGAGGATCGTCGTCTGCTGATCATCCTGATCAATCAGACCGTCTTCCTGCAGCAAGCGATGAATGATTGCGTTAATCGCGACTCGTTCCTTGTTGCCTGGAGCCACAGCCAGATTGCCCACCGGGCGCGCGACAAATCTCTCGGCCACCGCCTGAAACCTTTCGTCATCATCTTCGACTTCAATGATACGCCCCTGCCTTTGCAGCAGGTTGATGGCTTCCGGAATCTTCCCGTCCTGAAGTAGCGTCACAGCCTCCCGGTAACCCAGTTCCTGCTGACGCACCACTTGCTTGATCCAAATCGTCTCCACTCCATGCCGCTGGAATTGCTCGAACGGCGCCCCGGCCTCGATTGCCTGGTGTTGGTCCCGATCCCCGACCAGCAGGATGCGGTCTTCCGACCCGATCCGCTTGAACAGGGCATTAATTCGCCTCGTATCCGAAAGCGATGACTCGTCGAGAACGATCAGTCTGGCGCCCTCACCACCCAGTTGTTTTGATAGTAGAAAGCTTTCCAGCGTTTGAGACCTGATTCCGCTCTTACCCAACTCCTTCGAGGCGATTGTTGTCGGCGCGATTCCACAGACCGCATATCCGCTGCGCTCAGCGCCCTCGCGAAAGACCCGCATCGCGGTCGTCTTACCGACCCCGGCGCGTCCCTGGAGCGCGACGATCCGGTCTTTGTTTGCCAGGATTTTGAGTACTGCCTGGCGCTGGTCCGAATTGAGTTGGAGGTTTTGCCGGTAAGATATCTCCGCAACCAGCCTCTCCGCCGCCTCTCCTTCAGCCATTGCCTGTTGCATCCCTTTGCCGTCGAGAACCGTCTTGATATTTCTCCGTTCCATATCGAGCATTCGTTGGGTCGTGCGTTCGGCCATCCGCTCCCGCCGATTAATCTCGACCAGTTCACCGTCCTGCTCACGCCTCCGCACCTCGGCCAGGACCGCGTCATAGGTGGTGAAAGTCATGTTCCGGTTTAAAGCGGCAGTCATCAGGGCGCGGTAGTCGTTTACCGCTTCGTTCTCCATGACGTGATTGATGCCGTAGGTGACAGCTTCCTTGGTCCGGCGTTCCATCTCCTCCGCCGTGCGAACAATGGGTCCTTGCGTGCGTCCGGCCTGCGCCGCCGCGTGGGCCTGAAAACCGAATCTCTCCTCCAGTTCCGCGTCACGCCGGATCATCTCCTGCACGTCGAAGTTCTTACTCTGGCGGTTGAGCTTCGCCGCCGCCTGGTTAAGACCGGCGCCCTCCGTCACCGTATGGCCATTGCTCTCCAGGCGATCCTTCATTTCCGCGGCCTTGCGTTTGATCTCCGCGTTCCTGGGACTGGCCGCCTCGATATACTCCCGCGAAATCCCTTTTACCTCAGGCGCCCCAGTCTCCATGTCAACCTCCAGCGCGATTCCGCGGCGCTGCATTCTCTCTGCCATCCGCGTTCGATAGATCGCCGTCAGGAAAGCCTGGCTCCTGAAGAACTCGATCTCCTGCATGGCATAGATTTCACCGTCCGTCCCCCGCGTCATATTCATAATGACGGCATGAGTGTGGATGTTCGGCGCCGCATAACCGGTCTCTTCGCTCGGTCTGGCCCGCTCATGGTGGTACAGGCTGACGATAAAATTGCCGCTGTGTTCGTGCTTCCCATTGCCGATCCGGGCGCAGGCATACTCCTCCATCACGCTCAGAGCGTCATGCACACTGTCGATATGGTCCTGCCAGATCGCCCGCTTCAGTTCCGAGTCCCCGCTCATGTACGCCAGAATTACGCCCGACTTCCAGAGGGTAAAAGTGGCGTCCCATCCCGCCCGGTGCTCGGCAGTTTCGACTTCTTCTCCATATTTGTTGATGTATCTGCGAGACTCGACGTGATTGATTAACTGTTCTCCGGTGAGTGGATGCTGCCCCTCAACCGCGCGATAGAATTGTTCCTGGGTCACCTCTCCCGCGAGCCCCCACTCCGCGGCCAGCTTTCCAAACCATTCGCCTTTAGCCGATCCTCGCTCCGAGTAATATTCGGTCTGCAGCAGAGCGGGATTGCCGTACTCGTTCTCGTAATAATCCCGCGCTTGAGACACACTTAGAGCTGCGCTGATGGTGACCATATCGCCTCAACGTTAGATTGCGTATCGTTGTCGTGCGTGAGTTCGCCGGATACCGGCTTCTACCCGCCGGGTTATTCTTTAAATATTTTCAGCAAATCAATCATGAAATCTGTCCATTGATCGGGTTCCGGACTGCCCCTTATACCAGGGAACTATTTGGCTTCCGCCCTGGGTTTCTTCGGGCTCTTTCTTCCCAACTGGTGCGGCCTCGACCGGCACGGTCTCAAGGCTCTGATCTTTCACCTGACTCTTGACCGGCGCGAGTGACTGGCGCGGGATAAAACCTTCCGCTACTTTCGTCCACGGCAGGAAATCAAAGCGGAAAGGGACGACTTTGTCCTCGTATTTCCAATAGCCGGTCAGATCGGACAGATTGGCGATTTCTTCACGGCTCACCACCGCGCGGCGTTCGGTTTGGGACGAATAGTTGATCGAGTCTCGACCCTGATCCGAGACACTCGCGGTCACTCCCGAGCGCGGTTTTTCCAGTTCTTCCTCGCCAATCAATTTGGACAGCCATTGCGCCGATTCCGGCTCCTTGCATCTCAGAATGATCGTATGGCGTGGACAACTCAGCATGGTTGGCGCTGCCTGTCCGTAATTGTCGTCATACTGGTGTTTATTCTGCGCTCCCTGGATTAGGGGCACACCGAACTTCCGCGCTTCCGTAATCGCCTTGGCCAGCGTCGGCAGATACTCCAGGCTGTTTACTTCATCTACAATCAACCAGCAGGGATGCTGCCGCCCCCACCTTTCATCAACCGACATCAATCGGCGCATCATGAGGTCGAGATACGCGGCGTATAACGGCCGCAACTGCTCTTCCGCCTCTTTGGTTCCGGTCAGGAAGATCCATCCCTGCCGCTTCTCCGCCCACTGCGTCAGCGAGAAATCGAACTCACACTCTTTGCGCGCGGGCAGAAGTCTCAGCGTCTTTCCGACCTTTGAGAGACTGCCCAGCACACCTCCTCGTTGCGGCGCGGCCTTCGGGTCGATGTAGTGCGCCAGTTCGGTTCCTTCGACCTTCCGGTCGATCTCTCTCTCATCGGACAGCCAGGCGATCAGCGTTCTCGGATCCGGCTCAAACTCCAGCAACCGGGCGAAGATGTCACGTGAGGCATTCAAAAAGAATGACTCCGTCTGGTGCATCTTCTCGGCCTTCCGGCCGGGGAAAAAGATCTCAGCCAGCACCTGGTTATCAGTCCGGTACTTGATCTCGAAGGTCAAAGACCAGAATGGACTGCGAGTATCTAGCGGGTTCAGAATCACATCGCCTCGCCTCGGGTTGTAATGCGTCCGCACGAATTCACAGGCCGGATCGTAGACGACCACCGCCTCATTCTTCCGCTCCCTGAGTTGCTGCAGATACCGGTGAAGAATCTGTGACTTTCCGCTGCCGATGTCACCGAGGATGAGCATTCCCTGGGCTTCCTCACTACGTTTCATCCTCAAGGTCCAGACTGGTTCTCCGCCTCCCATGAGCTTCCATGCCAGCCCTTTCAAACCGGTTCGCGGTTTCAGGGATTTCACCGTGAGGCCAAGTCCGTCCGCATCATCGACCTCGCGTTCATACTCCCCCGGTTCGATCAATCGGCTGCCTCTCACCCGTGAGCCTTCCTCGTATTTCCGGTTGGACAGCCGGTCTACCACGATTGCCAGCGCCGTTCCGGCCACCATTGTGACCAAACAGGTGAGCAGCGCGGGGACGAACAATCCCGGCAAGCTCTCCCCTCCGTAAATGTTTTCTCGGAACCATCCTTCCATCGCGCGGTCGAGCATCCGCACGTATTTCCAGCGCGGCTGATCAATCCCAGTGATCGAATAAGGTCTGAAGATCCATCCGTATTGGTCGCGCAGGCCGCGGCCCTGCGGGTCCCTGATCGGGTAAACCAGCTCGTCCGTCACCCCTATGGGCCGCCCGCCGTGCTCGCCGATCAGCAGCAGATATTTCCCGCGACCGTCCGGGAACATCCACGACTTCGCCGTCGCTTTCGCGTATTGCCGGAAATATATCTGTTCCAGCGGCCCCATCCCGCCCCGCGTCCAGTGCAGAAAAACGAAGCCGCCGAGTGCAGCCCCCAGGATCAGAAAAATGAGGAGGTAGCTCTGCAATCTCACTCCCCAATTGCGCCACCGCGTTCTCCCTTCTTCTGTAAATACGTTCCGGCTTGGCATCACTTTCTCCCGCCAATTTCGACTCGGCTATCTGTCTGTCTCTCTTAAATTCAGTAAAGTATCCGCGATGGCGGCCGCACTTTCGTCTGCTTCTTCAAGCAGCCGCCGCCACTCCGTTTCGCTCAACTTGCCCATTGCGATCAGGCTGAAACCGCTCCCGGTGAGGAACCTGACACGCGCGATCTCCTCATAAATTAACCGGCTGCTGCCGCTCAAAACCGAGCGTCTGCTAAGGAGTTTTTCGCGCGCCGCAATGCGGCACCAGTCATTGGCTGAGACCCCTTCCGCCGCCGCTTCATCCTGGATTTTCTTCTCCTCTTCCTCGGAGATCCGGTACGAGATTTTGCCGCTCAGCTTTACCTGCTTCATCGTTTTGACCTCGATTCTCCCCTGTCTGCGAATGCAGACGGCTGCCGACGAATGCAGGCGGCCGCCGACAAATGCAGGCAGGAATTCGATAAACCACCCTGATTCAAACGTCTACACATGCGGGCAAAATGCCGGCAAACGTAGGCATGGCACGGCAACCCGCAGGGGATGACGTGTCTCTTCAGCCACCACGCGCGAAGCGCGTCGCTGCGATTTTGAACCTTTTCCAGAGCACATAGACCGTCTCAACCTCACTTCTTTGCCCCCTTTTGAACCCGAGATGCGGATGCCAACCCGCCACTTGTCCTGCCCCGGATTCCGCGAACTGGCAGTGTTCCCGGTTCATCCGTTGGAACCGGAAACGCCTCAAATCGGCTCCGTCGCCAGTCTCGCATCGTCAACTAATCGTGCCCGGATCGCACTCAGTTTCTCTCCCAAACCAACAGCAACGACCGGTCATGGTTCGCCATAGAAACAGCTCCTTACCTGCATGACCATCTCCGCGAGTTGCCCAAAGGCTCCCGGCATCATCGAATTTTGCGGAGGGCCATCAGTGCTCTAACTCCCGGAATAGCCGGTCGAGGTGATACCTCCGCCGATCGTTTTCGGCGTGACGCTCTCGACTTCAGTGGTCTTTTCCGTAGCCTCGGTCCGTTTCTTCCGCCCGGGTTTGCCGGCATCTTTGGTCCCACCTGGCAACTCCCTTTTCACGGCCGGTTTGACTCCCAAGACCACGTCTTCGGCACTTTGCAGATATCCGGCCGTCGCTTCCTGTGCGGACTGCTTGAGCATGGCCGTAATCGGCTCGATCACTTTGCGCCGGGCCAATTGATCGGCGAACAGAAAATCCGCGGCCTCTCCGGAGACTGTAATGGTGATCACCCGCCGATCCTCAACGGTCTCCTCTCCGACTTCGACTTTCACTGACTCTCTTCTTGGCATCGTCCCCCCTTTCACTGGGTAATTGAATTGATTCAGGTTGAGCACCGGGAACATCGCAGCTCCCAGTACTACTATTCAGTCTTACTGGTTGGCTCTACTTCGGCCTTGCAATAGTTTCTCCTTCACCTCCGGCTGCCTTCGTCGCGTCCAGGAGCAATATATCCGTAGCGGTCACCTCCGCGCTGAAGCGCTGTCTGCCCTCGCGATCGGTATATTCTTCCAGCCGCAGACGGCCCCGAACGAAGACTCTTCGCCCTTTCGCCAACCGTGATTGGGCAATCTCCGCCAGCCGCCCGTAAGCTGTGATGCGAAACCAGGAAGTATGCTTACGCCTCTCCCCATCCGCCGTCTTGCGGCGCTCGGTGGTCGCGACGGAGAAGCGACTGGAGACCATACCTTTCGCTGTTTGGCCGGCTACCGGATCGTGACCGACATAACCGACAATGGAAATTCCGCTGTAACTCATAACTTGCCTCCTTTCAATTCCGGAGATCGATCGCCGTGATGATCGGGCTTCACCCTGGCGTCCATCCCCCATCTACATGGAGAAAGAATGTCCCCCATCATCCGGATCAATAGACCGCACCTTTGACGAATCCTGACCCTGTACCTGGGACGGGTTATTGTTCCCGATCCCCTCTTTGAGCTGCTCGGCCTGTTCCCGGAGCCTGGTGAGATTGACCCTTTGATCCTGGTTCCTGATCGGATCGAGCGCGCCGTTGGCAAGCTCCTCCGTCTTCAGGACCCGCTCCTTCCAGCTAGATCCGTCCGGAGTCAGGGCCTCGATCCGGGTGATATTCTGCAGAGTCTCGACCAGCGTTCGATCCCGGTCCGGAGCCGGCGGCAGTGCCAGCCCGCTGCGGAGTGCGGCCCCGATGTAGTAGCGTCCCTGCTCATTCAGGGGCATCAGGGAGATGTCCCCATGCACCGGATTATCCGGATGACCGTGCCGCTGCGGGGCGATCACATAACTGTCCGCCAGTTCCAGGAAAGCCCGATGGACTTCATCTTTCTCGAAGGCGCCGGACCCGGTCAGCGACTTCACGATCTCGACCGTCGAGTGCAGCTTTCCATCCCCCAGGGCGTCGAGGATCGAGGTCTTAACCGCGTAACTGTTCACGGCATCAGCCGCGATCTCGGCGGATTCGTGATAGAGAGAACTCCAGAGCCTGGTCCCCTCCTGATCATTGGCTCGCAGGTCGGCGATCTGTCGGATTGATGAGACCAGTCCTCCGGTCAGCAAATCTCTGGAAGTATCTACCCGCTGGTCCGGTTCCACTCCCTGTTCCCGAGCCAGGCGGTGTGCTTCCAGGCGTCGCGCCGTGTGATCGGAAATCGCGGCATAAGGTGCGACGGCGGCCCGAAGCGCCTCGACCGTCTTCAAGGGACCGACATCTCCGCTCCGGCTCCCCCAGAAATATTCATCGGGTCCATGCTCCCATCCCTCGCCATCCGCGGTTCGTCGATAGACCATCTCAAAACTCGGCCGATACGCGCCGACCTCGAACACCCGCAGAGCTTCAGACCACCAGATCCTGACGTAACGGCCGTCCCCATGACCGCCTACTTTGTAAACGTCATCGCTCCGGTCGAACTCGGTCTCAACCGACTCGACAGGTCTCCACTTGTGGTCCAATCGCCCGCCATCCACACCTTTCATGGCCCGCAGAGCATCCACGAATCCCAATGGCGTGTGTGACGCACCGTCATAACCGAAAAGGTATGTCCCCGGCGCGTTTTCAAACTGGATGACGACCCTGCCCGTGTCCGGATTCCGGTATTGCTCCTCGATCAATGCGCCGCGCTCGACAAGTGCGTCCCGCAACACGTTGCTCCCTTTCTCAGGGATCGAACGAACCAGATCCGACAAGCCGCGATCCCATCCACGCGACTCCAGGTCGATCTCCCGCAACGCCGCGTTCCTGTCCAGATCATCCAAGACATTGAAGGCTGTATTCCCCATCGACTTGACCTGCTCCTCCCAACTGACGAGGCGTTCCCCTTCGATCAACACCCCCTGGTCCACAACCACGGCGTTTCTGTAAGCGCCATGGATCCGGGAGAGCGCCGTTACGACCTCCTGGTTCCGGAATTTCGTCTCGTCATCTGCGGCGGCCAGCGCGCGTCCGGCCCGCGACATCAAGTCCGAAGCCGTCTCTGAGGTAACGGTGTCGGTCTCCAATCTGCGATCCGCGATGTCATAGATCGCCTGCAACGCGCCCAGCAACTCCTCCCGGCTCGCCTGCGGCCCCCGGTAGGTCCAATCACGCGCGCTTCCCCCAACCTGCCTGGCGGAAGGCAAAGAGTAGCGGTTGCGGGTGAGATCGTAGACTTCATCGCTTACGGGTTCGCCGGCTTCTATTTTTTCATGCAGCGTGACCAGTTTTTGGATCAGGCGGAGTTGCCGCAGGCTGATCGCCTTTCCAAATAGACCGAGGACCTGATACATATTGGAACGCCCGAATTCCGACCCGCTCCAATCATTCTCAATTGCCCACTCCAATGCCCTTTGGCTGGGCTCGTTCCAGACTTGAGAAAATTCCGTGTTACCGCGAGGCGTCGAGCGTGAGTGCAGTTCGTCCAGCAGATATGCGAACCTGGGATTCATCCATTCCGGCCCGTCATAAATCGAGACCCCGGCCAGGGGAATCTCCGCGATTGGTGTTAAACGAAGATTGTGATTAAAGAGAAGCCCAGCCCGTAGCCACGCATCGCTCTCCTCACTGCGGTAAAGGCCGGTGTCATTGATAACGTAGGTTCCGGGCAGGTTGGCAAAATTGAAGACCTGAACGATGCCTTTGCCGTCGTAAATATCCTGGCGCTCGCCCAACTGCGCGCCGCCTGCTATCGCTTTCGCGATGGCCGGAGGCAATTGCGACTCCGGAGTCATTCCCTGCCGGTCCTGTTCCAACCCCTTTACGATTTCGGTCGGGAGCGATGCGTATGGCTCAAGCGCGGCCCGCACTTTATCAATCGTCTTGAGCGGAGGGCCGGGCGTATAATCGTGTCGGCCGAACGTATCCTGGAACCCCAAAAAGGCAACTGAGAGATCCGGATTCCGGTACGCATGAGCATCGGATGGCCACTCGAAGACGCGCACCAGAAACGACTCCTGCCGTTCCGACCAGCCCACGATCCCATAGCGTTGGCTATGATGTGAGTTATAACCAGCGAAATAGTAAGTACCCATAGTTCACCTTCTTTCACCGTCCTCGCGCTTCGCTGCGGTGGGGATCGTGCGGACCTGGGGCGATCCATCCCTGTTCAGAGCCGGCAAGGATTCCTCTCGCCAACCCAGTCCGTATAACTCCAGCTCCGAAATAAACGCCCCCGGCAAGACGATCCGCTCCAGCACCTTCGATGACCAGACCTGAGCGCCGGCTCCATCCGGCAGGTCCGGCGCCATCCTGACCAGGAGCCCCGGACCGAACTTTTTATCGTTCGGCAGTGAGACCACCTCTACCTTGAGCGGATTCAATTGCACCCGAACCAGCAACGATCCGTAGACCGTCCCCAGCACATTGCGCTGACCGGTTGGCGTCAGTCCGGGCGGAAGCAACCCCGTCTCCTGTAATCTCCGCACGACCGTCGCTTCCGCCAGTCCCCGCTCCTTCATCCCCAACAGGCTGGCGGCCAGCGTCACCGCGCAGGCATCCCGCACTCTCGCGGCGGTGGCGGCCACCTCGCCGTTCATCGCCTTGCTGACCGCCTGCAGACCGAGCCGATTGATCGCAGCTTGCGTATCCTCGCCGCCCGGCCTTTCCAACCTCACCTGCGGATCGACCACCTGGAAGCGGCGGGCGATCGCGGCTATCGACCATCCGCCGATCACGACCGCGCCGGCCGTCAACCAGACCACGATGTTCTTCTTCCCTCTCATGCCGCGCTCTCCTTGCACAGATAGAGTTCCGGTTTAAAGGCCCGCTCCACAGCGTCGTCAATGACAGCGTTCGCCCGATTGGCCGCGCGCTCCAGCGTCGCCAGCGCGTCCCGCAGGTTGATGTCGTCGCGCTCTCCCCGCGCCAGGCAGCCGATATATGGTTCGAGCGATTGAGCGGTGATCCGGTCGAGACCGTGATCCGCCATCGCGCTCATCAGCATCACCGCATTACGAATTCCGGGCTTGTATCTGATTTCGTCCATATCCTCGCGGATCTTTTTCAGCAGTTTCGCAGCGCCTGCGATAAGTTGGGCGGGTGCATGGGGCACACGCGCGCGGAAGATCGCGATCTCCTCGACCGGCTGCGGCGCGGTGATCCGCGTCAGGATACAGCGGTCTCTTAGCGGATCGTCTAGCAACTCCAGGTTGTTCGTCGTCAGGATCACGATCGGCGTCCGGCGAAGATCGTCGACCCCGATCACGCCGGCCAGCTTCGGGATGCTGACGAAGCCCCGCGCGAACGGCTGTAGCAGGATGTGCTGGATCGGGACCGGCAGCTTCTCCACCTCGTCGATCAACAGCACGGGCGGAGCGGCATCTTGATTCGCGGCCTCTGCCGCGTCCCGATAGGCGTCCAGCAGTTCGCCGCAATCGTAGAATTCGTCTCTCCAACGCTCCCGTCGCGCGGCCTCAAGAGAGCGACCGGCCTGTAATGCCATCTCCTCCGCCCGGTCCTGGGCGCGGCGGTTCCAACTGCCGATGACATCACGCGGTTCCTGTCCGGGATGCCCGGTGATCTCGTAGAGATTCAGGTTGAATCCCGCGGCGAGGGCCTCGGCCAGCGCCGTCTTGCCGGTGCCGGCCGGCCCGCCGGCCAGGAGCGGCACGGCCCGATCGAGCGCCAACCAGAGGTCCTGCAGGGTCGCGCGCCGGATCACGTAACCCGTAGTCTTCAGAATGCGGGCGATCTCGCCCGGTCCTTGCTCCCGCGCCGCCTGTCGCGGATTCAAAGCTTCCTGGTTGTAGTTCCGCGGTCTCATCTGTCACCTTTCTCCCCGATCGCGAGCGCCGCGATCCGCCTCAGTTCCAAGGTCATCCGCGGCATAGCATCCCTGATCTCTTTGGTCGAACCGTTGACCAGCAGTTCTGCCAGCTCCGCATCTGTCAGCTCTTTGCCCACCGTTTTCTGATCCGCACTATTCGCTAAATGGACTGTCGGATCGGCGTCCACACCTTTCAGGCTGTCGGGCAGGTCGGTGATCAGGATGTATCCGCGGGCGTCGGCGTCGACCTCCACGAACTCGCGGCGGTCGGCGGCCTGGCTCTGCGAACCCAACAATTCTCCTCCCACCGGCACGATGACTGTAGTCCCACCATTCCTGGCCAGAGCTGCCTGCGCCAACCCCGGCGCGATCGCCATAACCCGGTTGAAGGCTCGTGTCCACCGGCCCGTGAACTGGCGCCGCTTACCCTTGAGCCCGGCGCCAGCATCGTCCCCGAGCACATCGCCGGTCACTTTCACGAACCGGTTGGCCTCCGGATCGATGAAACCGGCCACATTCAGATAAGCCCGGTCCATCACACCATTCTGGGTCTGGGCGACGAATACCGTCCCTTTCTTGAGTTGCCATCCGTCCCCGGCGATGTCCTGAGTCAATTCGAGGCGGGCGTAGGAATTGCGCAGCGTGTAGATGCTGCCCAATGTCCGGATCGGGAGCATAGTCCCGAAGACCGGCACTGGCACCGGCTTAAGCGCTACCGTTGCGCTACGATTGAATCCCCTGGTCAATGGCGCCGGAGGCTTGGAAATTACAGGCTGCGGCTTCTGAGCCTCAGCGATGTACATCGAGGCCGTGCTGTACTTCAGTTGCCCCCGCCGCGGTTCCTGGGCCTGGTTTTGCGGGTTTGCAGAGATTCCATGCGGCGTTGCGGTGCTGCCTGGCCCATTACCTGACGGTTTCTCATTGCGCCCAGTACCGAGGTCTTCAAACGACGGCAGGACCACCCGCGGAGGCACGGAGGCAGCGCCTTCCGGTAGCCGGCCGGGATCAACAGGACCCGATTGTCCGCCCGCGCTCTCCTGCTCATTCGCCTTTCGCAATGACTCTTTGGCCTTCTCGATCGCCGAGTCAACCATCGGCTGTTGATCGGTCGCCTGTTCCTTGGCCGGCGTTTGCGGCTTCGCTTTGACCTCTTGAGTGATCGTAATCGTGCGGCCAAACCGGAGGTAGAGACCTCCAATGATGGCGGCCACTCCGATCAGGCACGCCGCAGCTATCAGCAGGCGTTTCTGTCGGTCTTTCGGCGCCGAATCGGTAACCACGGCGTTATCGTCCGGATCGGCCGCCTGTCCTTCGGCATTGATCGTCCCCGGTTGCTCGCGCAACGTGACGTATGGATTCGGAGCTTCGTTTTCCTGGGTCGTCATTTTTCACTTCTCCTGAACGTAAGATCGCTGGCAGCCGGCGCGTCCGCCGCGTTCTGTTGCCCGATCGTGATCCGCAACTTCTGCTTCGTTGATAAAATGGGCGGCCTAAAAGCGATCACGTACACGATCGTTCCACGCGCAGGGATCACCTGATTGCGGCTGTTGGTCTCCTCGGCCAGCTTCTTCACCTGGCTAAGTTGCACCACCTTGCCCTTGTCGTTGGTGGTCTCGATCACCAACTCGGGATGACCCGGCATAATCCTCAGCATCTGGTTTTCCATATTCCTGACTGCGATCGCCACGATCCGTGTGGACTCATCGAGGTCGTAAGCGCGGGTCGAGACGCTCAGCCCATGGCTCGGAGGCGACCATTTTTTAAACAGCTTGAATTGCGAAAGGGCGCTCTCCATCCCGTTCTTTACGGCCGTCTGCTCCGGTGTCTCAGCTCCGGCTTGATCCGTCATGCCAGGGAGCATTTCCATCTTAGATTGATCCGTTCCGCCCGTAGTGACCGGGCGATCGGCCGTCTTTGCCGGAACCGATGTTGGGTCAACCTTGGGAGTAGCCGTCGGTAGGGACGTGGCTTCCGCGACAGCAGGTAAGACCTGGGCGGCCGCCTTCACCTCTTCCTCATCCTTGCCGAGATTGACCGCCAGTCCTGCCGCTCTCCGGGCAGAAATCACCTCCGCGCGGTTATAGCTGAAGACGCACCGGTGCGTTTGGTAGATGACGCTGGTCGCCGGGTAGATCCACAACACGACATTCAACCCGCTCTCCATCTGAATGGCTACTGAGGCTGCGGGCGCCTTCTCCTTCATCAGGTCCGGCCCGGCACGCAGCACCAAGTGATGGTCGCCCTTCATGCTCGGCGACTTTTCAACCCGGATCCAATCACCGTTCTCGGGAGGATGGATCGCGAAGAAGCGGTCGGTATCAGGAAACTCGATCACCGAAATTCCGCTGAGCGCCATCCCCAGTTTCACCACCGGGCTGTCCGTCCCTTTGATCATGATCTTGACCTCGCCCAGCAGATACGGCATCGTCTCGATGGTGTGACTCGGGACTGCCGCTACACCGGGGGTCATCGGAGTCGCGGCCGGCTCTGGAGTCTTCTTCTTCTCCACCCGCCTCGCCCTGGTTTTGGCCGGCCCCTTACCCTGCGCTCCCGCGGTCCGCACATTGCCGATGTGCAAGATCAAGCCGAACGCCAGGGCCATCAACACTGTTTTTCTACGCCTGCTTCTCCGCATTGCTTCCTCTCGATCCGTTATTGCGTCTTTAGGGCCGACGCCGTGCCGTTCTCGACCGGCAACTCCCGATAATCCTGGATGTCATCGACCAGAAAGCCGGTCTGTAGATTGCGCGTGGCGCGCCCCCGGTCATCACGGCGTAGATGTAGCTTGAAGACGAGTTGCCGGGTCTCCTTTTCAAGCCCTTCCTTGCCGCCGCTCTTGGTAATCTCCCAAAGCCCCATGACGTTCACTAGGTATGGGTCAGTCTTGTCGATCTCGGTCAGTTGCTGCTTCCACGTCGCTTGCCACTTCCCGGCGACCTCCTGCGCCAGCACGTTCCCCTGCTGCATCACGGTGCTGTATCCGGCCGCCGCATGCGGCTCCATCATCCTGAACATCCGCTCGATGTCCCGCTCCCGCGTTAATGGATCGATCGCATAGCGGGCGGTCGCCCATTCACGCGCGAGGGTCTTTTTATCGCCCGCGCCTGGTTTATCCTCTCCGACCGTCAAGCCGCTTTTGACGACCTGACCGTTGATGGCAACCACCTGGTCGCCTTCCGCAGAGCGCTCGATAATCACCTGGCGAGCCGGTCGCCAGAGCGCGGCGACCATCACGGCCAGGCTGACGACCAGAAGCCCCGAATGCACGAGCAAGGCGAGCGACAGGCGCTGCAGGACGCAAACATCGGCCGCGCTGCGATAAACACTTACCGGGGGCACGCTCGATATCTCCGGCTTCTCGATGCTCGCGTCCGCCTCGCGTGGTCGGCCTAGATCGGTAATTGCTGCACTCACAATTCACCCCCCTTCTCTTTTTTGCTCACCAGGGCTAACTGGGATGGCAGTTGCTTCTCTATCAGAGTTATGCCGTGTCGACGCCGAGACGGCTTCAACCCGGCAGCCCACCCGACCAGGAATTGAACACAGTCCTTTCCGAGCGCCTCGCACTCCTGTGGTGAGATATCGAACCCAATCCCCTCCGCCGTATGCCTCAACCTCACTAAATGCCGTAGGAGAGTTAGTGCTTTCAGTCCTGCGGCCCATCCGGTCAGGATTTGAACGAAGCTTCTCCCTATGTCCTCGAACTCCTCCGGGGTAATGTCGAGGACTAAGTCTCCTTCTCCATTGCCCCTGATCGTGTGGGTTTGGATGAACTCCGAGAAGAATTCCGCCAGAGTTTTTTCGTCGTTAGCGTTCATTCGCGACCTCCATCGAAAGTTTGAAACACCCTCCCTATGTCAACTCCTGTGCCGCGCCAAAAACGGCTTTTGACTGACCCTCGAAGACACAGTTGATTCGGCCTGAATACCCATCACAATCACGAGGTGGATACTTCTACGTCCCACAGATAGCAGTTCAGGAAGGCGGGCAATTACACGATCTGATGAAGATCGGCCTTTTCTACGCCGCGTCGACAGAAACGCAAATGATGCTCTAAGCGACGGGCCGAAATGACGCCTCTTTCCACGCCGCCTCAATCCCGACGCTAATATCACTCCATTCAAGCGAGCTCTGCGGCCGTGCCTCGGACCCACGCCGTGAGGATCTATGGCTCTTAAAATATTCCATCCAGGAAGAGTTATGGCCGTGCCTCGGATTCATGCCATGAGGATCCGGCGCGAAAAGAGACCCTATTTGCTTGAGCTTCACGGCGATGACTCTGGCTCATATCGCGCCGATCCAAAGCAGCCAGGATGTTCTATTCACGATGGGTTGCAGCAATACTTTGGACGCGCACTCTGCAGACAAAGAGCAAATAGATGCTCAATGCAGGAAGTTATACGGCCGTGCCTCAGATCCACGCCATGAGGATCTATGACTCTTAAAATGCCCTATTCACGGTTGGTTGTGGCCGTGCCTCAGATCCACGCCATGAGGATTCGACGCGAAAAGCTGCCAAATTCACGTGAACTTCGCGGCGAGGTCTGGTACTTCTACGGTGCTGATTCAGAGCTCCAAAGAGTTTTCATTTCAAATATCTTGCGGCCATTCCTCAAATCCACTCCGTGAGGATCCAGAGCGCTGAAGACGATCAATGCATTGGAGTGCAATGTTGCTTCGGATCCACGCCATGAGGATCCATAGCTCTTAAAATGTTCGGTCCCCGAGTAGTTGCGGCCGTGCCTTGGATCCACATTGTGAGGATCTGGGCCGAAAAGTTGCCCGATTTACATAGGACTCCCAGCTATCTCCATTCTCAGTCTGCATGGATCGACGGCGGGTGCGCATACAAAACTCGAAGATTCGAGGCGAGGTCTATTCCTTACCAAAATAATGCGATAGAGGCGAAGCACCTGACTAAAGATCGGAAGGTTCGATCCTAGCGGGGATAGATTGAAACAGATGGTTGAGGCGGCCGGATGACGTAGAGGCTTCCCGTCTTTAACTGCTCGATCTCGTCCGGCTCACCTTCCAGATCGAGGGCGATGGTGCGCTGGGAAGTATCGAGACGGTGGAGATCGGCCAGAACCGAATCAGGAAAGTATTTCGCCGCCTCCAGTTTGGCGAAGACAGCAAGACCGTTCTTGACGTAGGCCACCGTCTCTCGATAGGGCGGAATCGATGATTTGATCCCGCGTGGATTGATCACTTTGCCGTTGGAGAGCGTCAAACGCTGCCCCGTTCTGAAGGCATCGACCGCCCCCTCACCGGCGTTGTAGGCGGCCAACACCTGGTCGAGGCGATGACCGAAGATCTCCTGCAGATCGCTGAGGTAATGCGCCGCGGCATCAATCGACTCGGCCGGATTAAACAGATTACGTACTCCGTAACGCTCAGCGGTGGCGGGCATCAGTTGCATCAGGCCGCGGGCGCCGGCGCGCGAAGTCAGCCCCGGCCGGAAGCCGGTCTCCAGGAAACCGATCGTCCAGAGCAACCGTGGATCGACCCGATATCTCTCCGCCGCTTCCAGCATCAACGGTTCATAGACCTTCGCCCGATCGATCACGGGATCGCTCTGCGCCTTTCCGATCGAGATGCTACAACAGAGCCAAAGAATCACGCCCAGTTTCTTCATAACAGTCATCATGCTTGCTCCGTTTGCATGCCTCATTCCGCTCTGGCACGAGAGTTGAAATATCCAGGTCGTCTTTCAACCGAATAAACAAAGGAGATCAGTTTATGATCGACAGAAACAAACTCGCTGCCGGTTGCGTCCACGTCGCAACCGTCGTCCGTGGCGTCTCGCCCATCATCGCCGTGCTGATCGTCTGCGTCCTGCAGGCGACGGCGCAGAGCGTGATCGGCAACGACGCTACCCGCACTGTGGCTCTGCTCAAGCGTGGGATTGATGTCTTCGCCTGGCTGATGCTGATCGGCGGGGTCGCCGCGGTAGGCCGCGGTATCTTCCTCGGCTGGCGCGGGCAACAGGGAGCGCTGACTCCGATCGCCTGGGGCATCGGCGGAATGGGGTTCAGCTTCCTCGTCTCGTGGATCAACGGTGAGGTCAACGGCAACGCCGTCGCTCTTCCCGAACCGTAAGGAGGCCGCATGCCAGCTCGTCCGGTTAGATCACGGATCTTTTTGCCGGTGGTCAGAGTGGGCCTGGTCAGCGATGACATCAAGTGGGTGGCCGCAATCGCGTTCACCAGCTTCCTCGGCCCGTTCCTGGTCTGGAAATTGATTTCGCAGATCAACTTTCTGCACGTGCCGCTCTTCCTGTGGACCGGCTTGATCGGTTCCTCAGCCGGCTACGCCTTCTTTTTCTGGATCCGGACCGGGCGGAGAGCCCGATGGTTTCAGCACACCATCCGGCTATGGCTGGAGCCGTCCATTCGCCGCCGTGCTCTGCCTATTGATCGAATAAATCAGCGGTCCTGGCTCAAGGACTGACATCGAGGTTTGATATGGATTTCAATCTTCTTGGCGCCATTCTCGCCGCGGGCGCGGCGGGGGCCGGGATCGGCACGAGTCTGCGATTGCTGCCGTTCCGGCGTGATCTACGCGATTATGCTCGATTGACAGCGGACGGAGGGCGGCAACCGTCGAGCGATGGCGACCGCGAGCGTCAGTTGACAGCTCATCCTCCCGGCTGGGTCCGGCGGACATCGATCATCGGTTTGGACGGCAACACCATCCGCCATCAGGACGGTTCATTCTCCAGGCTCTATGAATTCGAGCTGCCGGAAACGATGCTCATTCAGGACGGCATCGCGGAACAGCGCTGCAACGACCTGGCCCGGTTGCTGTGCCTGCAATTGCCGCCCGCTACCGTTTTCCAATTCAGGTATGCAGTCAGCCCCGATCCCGGCGAGGTGATTGCCAGGCATCTTCAGACCAGAACCGGCCAGAGCGTCTACTTGCCGTCCCTGGCCCTACACGATGCCCGGCTGCGGCATTATGAACTGCTGGCGCGGACTGGGATGTTCCGGAGAGAACGCGCGCTGCTCTCGGTCCGGATCCCGATCAGATTGTTGAGCGATCAATATACGACCCTGGCCAATTCCTTCGTTCCCGAGTTGCTCAAAACGGTCAGGAGGCACGGCATTGCCGCTATCGCTGATGCCGCCGCCTCAGCCTATCACCGCACAAAGGGTGATGGCGTGCTGCGCCGACTGACGGCCGAAGAGAGAGAAGCAGTCCGGCAGGCGGAAAAATACTTCCGCCTGATTGAATTGAACGGACAGGAGTTCCTCCGCCCGCTGGATCGGATGGAGACCTGGCGGGCGATTTTTCAAAGCCACTGCCTGGAACGCAACCAGGCGCCAGATCTGCCTGCGGTGCCGGGGCTGGACATTGCGCGCTACTTGCTGGGCGACGACATCAAGGACCGGGGCTGGTACATCCAACACGCCTCGACCCCGGTCAGCATGATCTCGGTCTTTACTCCGCCCAATCCCTCCATCTTCATCGACACGCTTCGCGCGGTCATCGCCAGTCCCGATCTGACCTTCCGTCATACCGTGATCACGGAGTTTGTGACGCTCGATAAGGCGGACGCGAAGAAGGCGCTGCGAAGCCGCATTAAACAGGTCGAGATCGCCAGGGACGGGTTCAAACTCTCCCAGCGGTCGGGCGGGAGCGATCACGAAGCAACCAGGGCGCTCGATGACCTGAACAGCGTCTTATACGGGATTGCCGGCACCAATGAGGCACTGGTTCGGGCGAGAATGTATGCAGTCAATTACGGTTTGCCGGCACGTACCCGCGGGGAGTTAGAGACCTCCCTCAAAGAGCTTGAGGACAATAACGAACGGCTGATTCGGGCCTTCCAGCAGATGGACGGCGCGGAGGCGGCCCGCGAAGAGCCGGCGGCGCTCCACTGCCTCTATGAACGGAGCCTGATCGGCGAGACGGACCATACTCCGACCGGCCGCGAATTCCTGGAGGTAGCCGCATCGCTGTCGGCGCTCATTCCGCGTGAACGGGCCTTCAAAAGTTCGCCGAGGGCGCATACGATCATCGGCACGGCAAGCGGGCGCATGATCGGCTTCGACCTCTTTGACAAACAGCTCGTGAAGTCGCCGATCATTCTCTTCCTGGGCGCTCCGGGCAGCGGTAAGACGACCCTGGTCGCCATGACCTTGAATGATGCCCTGGCCTCCATCAGCGATTTGCAGGTCAGCGCGCTCGATAACGGCGGTAGCCTGGCCCCCTGGGCCGAAGTCATCGGTGCCCGATGTCTGCGCCTGTCGCCTGATGATGAACGGACCTTCAATATCTACGACTATCCCGGCCTCCTGCAGGGTGAGAAGCCGGATGAATCGGACATCGCCCTGATCACGCTCGATGCCATTCTGCTCGGCGGCTATCACCCTGATACCGATCGCGAAGTAGCCGACGTGATCACCAATGCCGCGAGGGTCATGCTGGAGCGGAAGGCCGACCGCAACGCGATCGAGGAGGAGAAAATCGAGCCGACGCTCAAGGACCTCTTATTCCAGCTTGAGAACTATTCCGATCGGGACCAGGAACTGAAGAGCATGGCGGCCAAGGTCGTCGCCCGACTGCAAAAGTACAAGGGCAATCCCTGGCTTGATGCCCCCACGCATCCCGACTTTCGGCGCGATACCCGCTGTGACATCTACGAATTAGCTTCCCTCGACGGGTTCCTACCGGAAGTCAAACGAGCGCTGGCCAACCGCATGGCGGCCCGCGTGCTGCGTGCCAATGCCATCCAACATTCCGATGGGACGAAGACACCGGCCATTCAGGCATTCGTCGAGGTCTGGAAGATCGTCGCCGACTATCCAGATCTCCTCAAGGTCATCAAGCAGGGCGGGCGGACCGGCCGGCGCGACAACGTCATCACCCTGCTCGATACCCACGACTATGAAGAGCTGCGCGAGATTCGCGACATCGCCGCGACCGCGGGCATCAAGATCATCGGCCCGCAGAATAAGACCTTCGATAACCTGGCTCGGGATGCGCAGTTGAACGAAAGGGCGATCGCCGCGATCAACGTCATTCACAACCTGGACGGCCTCTATACCGAATGGGTCATGGTCGTCGGCGTCGGACACACTCAGCGGGTGGAGATGCTGCAGGCGCACCTGAGCCCGATGGAATTCTGGACCTGGGCGAATAACCCGAGCGAATGGAATGCCCGGCAGCGGGTGCGGGCGCTCCGCCCACAATGGTCGATGATTCAGGCGGTCGCCTGGCTCGCGGAACATTATCCCCGTGGCCTGGCGGCCGAAGGACTTATCACAATAGATGAGGGATTGCTGAGATGAGAACCGATACTCTATTTCGAAAGATGATGACCGGGCTCTTGCTGGGCCTCCTGCTGTTGCCTCTGCAAGCGCCGAACGTGCAGGCGCAATTAGGATTGGGAGTCGTCTTCGACCCGACCAACTATTCGCTGCAGGTTGAAAAGCGCGTCGAGGAGGCGCTCCGCTGGGCGGAGACCATTCAGCATTACGCCCAGATGTATACCAATGCCGTCAATCAGCTCACAACCTTACAGGGCGTGCTGGGGATCGTCGATCGACAACTGGCGAAGAATATGAAGACGGCGCTCCTGACCTATCAGGTCGCGCAGATCATTCACGGCACGCGCCAACTCCGGAACCAAGTCGAGGGTACAGTCAGGTACGAGATCGCCGCTCTCCAGCAGATCGACGACCGGCTCAAGAACGGCATTCTCAACCCGACGCGGGATAAAGCTGATTTCGAGACCTACCTGCTCTACACGATGGGCCGCAACTCTCAAAAGACCATGGCGCTGCTGGTCGAGGCGGCCACCGCGGACGCGCAGATATCCAAGTGGACGACTGAACGTGACAAGCTGATGGCGGAGTTGTATGCGGAGGAGGCCACCAAGCGTGCGCTGGAGGCGCAACTTGCCAAAGAGAGCGATAACAGTGATCCCTACGCGATCGATTCTCTAAACAAGTCGCTGCAACAGAGCCTCGACCGGATCACTCAACTGCGCTGGCAGATTCGCCAACTCGATGACTTTATCGCGGAGGCGGTCAACGAATATGGCCTGACCATGTCCGAGATGGAGAACTTCGGCTACAGCCAGCGCGCGGCCAAAATCAATCGGCGACAGTTGCAGCAGGCCCAATCCAATATCGCGGCCACGTTCGATGTCGAGCTGCTCAAAATGAAAACGGTGGAGTGACTATGTCCAGACGTATACCAAGAGTGACGGCGATCGCCGTCGTTTTGACGGCGGCTTTTTCCCCGACGGTCTTCGCTCAACAGCCTGGACCTGATCTGTTGGGGCACATCGCACAGTTCACTCAGCGTGTGCAAGAACTGATGCCGGCGCTCACAAGCGAGATGATGGGTCTCCTGAACTGGGTGACTTATCTCGCCTGGCTGCTAGCGTTCATCATCATTCCGGCGAGCGCAGTGCGGGAGTATCACGAGACGGCCGCACAGGGAAGAAATCTCTTCTGGTGGTTCGGACGCCTGGCGTGCTGTTTTCTGCTCCTCAGCGTCGGGCAGCATGTCATCGATGAATTCGCCGTGGTGGGGAAAGAGTTGGCCGAAGGTTACGTCTCGGCCGACAGCGCTGCCGTGACGCTCTCGCCGCTTCACGAATTCTACTTCAGCCAGCAGGACAGCTTTAATCAGAGCCTGGATAAATTTGAAAAACAATATTTCACGACTACCGTGCCTGAGAACTCGGCCGCGGCGGACTTCACGATCATCGGAGAGGATGGAACCAGACAGTTAGGAGTGTTGAATTCCGCATCCGCCACCATGAAAGACATCAACAGCAAGCTCAACAATACCACGGTCAGCATGCCAATCCTGCATATGATTATGACCATTTCCGTGAACGTGATCGAGATGGGGAACGTCTGGTTGATCATCCTGGCGGGGCTGTTGCTGATGACGTTTAAATTGACTTGCCCCATCGTCATCGTCCTCGGGATCGATCGCAAGCTGTCTCAAAGAGTCGTGCATTCCTGGGTCTGGGGCCTGGTCGTACTAACCCTGGTCTGGCCTTCGGTCTCCTACTTCATTCGCGCCCTGGCCTATCTCGGCGCCAATGCCGGATTGGGCAGCGCGGACGGCAATCCGATCTATGTCTGGCAGGACTCGGCGATGAAAGTCATTACCGATCCCGCGGCCACTCCGGTCTACAGCATACTCTTTGGTTCTCTCATCATGTTGGGCGCAGGGCTTGCCCTCTGGGTCTCCCCGCTCATCGCATACCAGATCACGATGGGACGGGTCTTTGAGACCGTCTCGCAGACGGCATCTCAATTCGCCGGCGCGATCGTCGGAACGGCGGTGGAATTCGTGAGCGCGGCGATCGGCGCCCGCATCGCGCGCCAAGCGGAACAGGTTCAATTGCAGGGAAACTATGAGTCGAACACAAGAATGGCGGCCGCCGATCAGCAGGCACAAAACACATTCGCTCAATCGCGGTTGGTGAGCCAGTTGGCGAGCATAGCGGCCCACAAGAAAGAAGCGCTCACCGGGCTCAGTGCCAAACGACTTGAGGCGATCAGGGGAGCGGAAGCGGACAAGGCGTTCAATCACGAAACGGCACGGATCGCGATGGCCGTCAGCAAGCAACTCGCCCAGGTCAATACCGATCAACAAAGCAAAGAGCTGTTGGCCGGTGCCAGTCAGCAGGGGCAACAAATTTTAGCGAACACTATTCAGGGGCTAGATAGCGTCGGCGGCGGCACTCTCAGTCAAATCGGTGGTCAGATCAGTCACCTCGGCATGCTAAGC
>DATEFT010001064.1:0-2300 GCA_035280505.1 Blastocatellia bacterium
CCGTTGAGAGTCAGGGTCCGCGCGCGCGGAGCGTTCTGCGCCGGGATGGAGTCTCCCGACAGCAGGACCGATATCAGCAGTATCAGAAAGATCGAATTTCCCATTCTCATCTCGAAACTCCTTCGGTTATTGGTGAGTGAACTCTATCCTTTCGACCAGCACCTCGTTGCGCCCCCGATCCGGGTTCCAGACCATGTTGACCTGCGATCCGTTCAGGCCCTGGGACGGCGGCCCCTTCCAGAGCTTCCGCCGGGTCTGCGGAGATTCGCGGGTCAGGGCGTAGATCAGGGCCTCGTCTACGGCCGGTTCTCGCTCGTGGGTCTCCAAATTCTTCCATGGTTCGATCTCGTCCCGGCTGAAGATGAGCGTGATCACCTCGCGGCCGGGCGGCGATTTGATTCTCCACCAGCATTTGCCGCCGCGCTGATTCGTCGACGGGCACCGGAGCGGGAGCACCCGCTCCTGATCCTTCTGGATCCGGTACTGCCCTCTGGAGATCAGGAACGGTCCTTCGATGCTGTGATCGTTCTTGATCGTATGATTGATGACATAGATGTATCCGGTCTGATTGACCTGGACCGCGATTCGCACCAACTCGTTGTCGGCGAAGGATCGGCTGCCCGGGTCGACGGCCTGTTCGGCCGTCTCTTCGTCGGCGACCAGAAACTGCCAGCGCATGGTCAGCAGGGGCGCGCTGATTCGCACCGGGCGCGGCCGCGTCCGGGTGGCCGGCCGCGTGATCACTTCGGCCTTCTGCCAGCGGCCGTAATCGTCTTCCTGACCCCTGACGCTCCGAGCCGCGAGCAGTGAACAGCACACTGCCGGCAAGAGCAGGCCCCA
Organism: Blastocatellia bacterium; assembly: GCA_035280505.1. GTDB lineage: Bacteria > Acidobacteriota > Blastocatellia > RBC074 > RBC074 > JAKEHZ01. The sequence goes on from DATEFT010001064.1 coordinate 841, forward strand.
CAGTCTCCAGGTTGAACTCATGATCTTAGTCGTCTCCGCATGGTATTCGATGGTTTCAACCGGCTGTCCGTCAACGCCGGTCGGTTCCCTTCAGATGGTTCTGCAACTCGGGATCGTCGCTCCTCACCGCGCACCTGAAACCGATGTATGAACTGGCGCCCGTGTTCTGCATCCGGCTGAAAGAGGGAGGACAGTAGCTGCGGCGCGTCGTGCGCAGCCCCTCTTGATCGTCGGTTCTAAAGGTGCCGCCGCGCAGGACGCGAAAGGCGCCGCCGTAGTTGGGATCCGGGACCGAATTTCCCGGATAGGCCCGGTAGCTGTCGGCGACCCATTCGCCGAGGTTGCCGGCCAGGTCGAGCACTCCGTAAGCGCTGGCGCCACCGGCGAACTGCCCGGCCGGGCTCGGATGCCCGGTCTTGAAACTGGCGAGTTTCGGATCGAAGGTTTTGCCCCAGGGCCAGCGGCGCTTCCACGTGAGCGACGGCTCGCCGGCCCTGGGATCCCACGAGGCAGCCTTCTCCCATTCGGCCTCCGTCGGCAATCTCTTGCCGACTCCCTGCTCGCAATAGGCTTTGGCGTCGTCCCACGAAACGCCCACGACCGGATAGTCGGGCTGCGCCGAGTAGTTCGGATCCCATTCCGGTTCGCGGGGCAGCGCGCGCCGCTGCGGGCCCTGGGTGAACGCTCGATACTCCTGATTGGTGACCTCGTGCTGATCGATGTAATAACCGTAATCGAGATTTACGACGTGGGCCGGCCGCTCATTCGGCGGCCCCTGGTCATCGCCCATCAAAAACGGGCCGCTCGCGACCAGCCGCATCGGACCGTGATAGTCGATCTCGGTCGGAATCGATGACGACTCGCAGTTCTTCACCGTCAGGTTGACGACCTCTCCATCCCGGGCCGAGACCGTGTCGGTCGATGAACCCTGATCGAGATAGAGTCTGGCCTCGCTGCCGCAATCCACGCGCACCGTATGGGTGACGCCCGATTTCAATCCATGCACCCTGATCAGGACCGCCGGTTGATCGCCGGCCTGCTCGATTCCCGGAATGCCGCGTAAGACGTCATCGACCAGGACCCTCCGGTCCGGCGGCGCGCCTCTCACCACCAGGGTGAAACCGGGCCGGCCGTAAAAGAGGGATGGCAGGAGGAGCAGGAGCAGGACCACGATAACCGCCGCCAGCGCCAGCGCCCACCTTGGCAGCGGACGCCAGACCCGGTCGCCCACGCTCGCTCTCCGATCGGTCGGCGAGGCGATGGCGGCCGCGGCTGAGACGCCTCTCTGAGAACTCCGCACCTGGCCATGCCGCACTGTGATCTCTTCTGTCGCCGGCTCCACGGGCCGGCGGGACGATGTTTCTGTCATCATGGATTAAGTCTAATGATCGGTCTCTTCATCTTTAACCCTCTTCATCCTCTTCATCGGGCCGGTTAGTTGCCGGCAATAGATAGTGGGT
>DATEFT010001065.1:0-3852 GCA_035280505.1 Blastocatellia bacterium
CCGATCTCGCAGAGATAGCCGTCGATATGCTGAATGAATTCGCCGTAGGCTTCATGGTCCGGCCGCTCCTCCAGACCCAGGTCCCGGTGCAGGTTGGCCGCGACCACGGCGTTCCAGATCTCCTGTTGAATCAGCGGCAGCTTGTCCGGGTCGATTCGCTCGGCGTTGGCGTAGGCTCCGAGCAGTTGCTGCAGCCGCGCCAGCTCGTCGTAGGTCTCGGCCCGGGCCATGGGCGGGATCAGGTGATCGATGATGCAGGCATGCATCCGCCGCTTGGCCTGCGCGCCCTCGCCCGGATCGTTGATGATGAACGGATAGAAGACCGGCAGATCCCCGATCGCCAGTTCGGGGTAACAACCGCCGGAGAGGCCCAGCCCCTTGCCCGGCAGCCACTCCAGGGTTCCGTGCTTGCCGCACTGCACGAGCGCGTCCGCGGCGAAGACTTCCCGCAGCCAGCGGTAAGCGCCGAGATACTGATGGGTCGGAATCAGGTCGCCGCTGTGATAGACCGCCAGCGGATTCTCGCCGAAGCCGCGCGGCGGCTGAATCATGACGAAGATATTGCCGTATCGCTTGCCCGCCACGTAGAGCTCGTCGCCCCGCCGGAAGAAGGCTCCCGGCGGCGGGCCCCACTGCTCCCGCAGCGCCGCCCGGTTCTCGTCCGGAAACCGCGAGAACCAGTCGCCGTATTGATCCGAGGTGTAACGCGCGGTGGCGAGCCGCATCTGCTCTTCGGTCAGGAACTCCGCATCGTAACCGCCACCGGCGATCAGTTCGTCCATCAACGCATCGCCGTCGGCCGGAATCCCGCTCACCCGGTAACCGCGTTCGCGCAGACCTTGCAACAGGGTGATCACCGAAGCGGGCGTATCCAACCCGACCGCGCTCCCGATTCGTCCGTGCCGATTCGCGAAGTTGGTCAGCACGATGGCCAGTCTCTTCTCGGAGTTCGGCTTGCGGCGCAGAACGGAGTGCCGCACCGCCAGATCGACGCAGGCCTGCACGCGATCGCCCAGCGCCACCGAGCGCCATTCGGCCTCGCGCTCGACCGCCTCCGCCTGGCGAAATCCGACGACCGGGCCGATCAGGCGCCCGTCGAACTCCGGCATGACGACCTTGGTCGCCGCGTCCCAGGGCGGCAGACCGGCCTCGCTGCGCCGCCATTCATCGATCGTGAGCGAGGTCGTGGGGGCTTGAACGAAGGGGATCCCGAGCGCCGTCAATTGATCGGCCATCCGGCCGCAAGCGGTGGTCGTCCGCTCTTCGTGCAACAGTTCCGCGACCGCATAGCTGAAGAGGCTGATGATGCAGTCAACCGCCGGCCGCCCGCCGTCCACGAAATACCGGGTGAAGATGTTGGCCTCCTCGCTCCTGGCGGCCTCGTCGCGCAGGCTGTAACAGAAGACGGGCAGGGCGTTGTAGCCGCGCGCCTCGATCTCGCGCACCAACCCGTCAACCACCATCAGGTCGCCGCTTTGCCAGTAGGCCCGATAGAAGAGGAGGCCGATGGCGGGCCGATCCGGGCGCCAGTAGCGGCTCGCGAATTGGGCCGGGTCGAGCCGGGCACACTCCGGACGCTCGGAGGCCGCCGGATGATAGAGCCCGGCCTCGGGCATCGTCGCCGGCGCCTCGAACCCGTAGGCCGTCGACAGAAAGACATCCGAGAGATAGAGCAGCAGACCTCGATAGTTGTCGGCCCCGCCCGCCAGCACATACTGAAAAGCGGCGGCGGCGTCCGTCAGCGGAACATTGGAGATGGCGGTCAGCTCCGCATCCGGATTCTGATCGCCCGGCAAGGCGATCAGATGGCACTGGCGGGCGCGGCAGAACTCGCGGAGACGCGCGAATCCACGCTCGAAGTAGCTCTTGCCGCCCAGCACGCGAACCACGAAGAGCCGCGCCCGGCCGTCCAGTTCGGCCGTCAGCCGGTCGAGTTCGGCATCGGTCTGCAACTTCCCACTGTCGAACACCCGCACCGGCGTGAAGCCCGCGGGCAGACTCTTGGACGCGGTCGCGACCATCAGACGTTCGGTCGCGGCGGCGGAGATGAAGACGATCATGACGCGGTCACCTACTCATTGATCAAGGTTCCGAAGATCTCGGCAGATGAACCGACCGTTCGAGGGATGGAGCCAGCGTCGCCAACGATGGAAGATGAATAGAATGATGAACCGGCATGAGCCGCACTCCTTATCCACGAAGAGTTCATGTGCGCGACCGAACCTCAGGCAGGTCTCCTGACTCAAGCCTCTACGTCGAGAATCGACGACGCGTCTTTTCCGTTGCGGCCTTCCCGCGCTCTCGCGCAGTGGCATCGGTTGGGAAAGGAAAAGAGTCGAAAGGCTTTCACAGTGGCGGGACCGTGCGGGAGTTGCACCCGCTTCCCTATTATCTCGTGACCGTCATTCCGGCCAGCGAGCACCTGAAGCCAAAACTGTTTGGTTAAAGCGGCCCTAATATACAGCTTCAAGATCTTCAATGCAACCGGTACCAGCAATCTCCGGCATCGATCACCGTACCGTCCTCCGGCGAAAATAATGGTAAGCTCAGTTCATGACTACCTGGCTGATAGATATGGGATACATCACGAAGGCGAGCAAGGGCCGATTCAAACTCGACTACATCGCCGGCAAGAGGTTGATCGAGGAGAAGTTGAACGACCAGTGCCAGGCCATGATCTTCAACAGCGTTCATAAACACTACGGGATCGAGAAGGGACTCGCGCAGTTCTACTACACGATTCAGCAGGCGGGATTTATCGTCCATCTCTACCAGATGAAGGGAGAGAGCCAGCGGCAGGTCGATGTCGCCATCGCCTCCCAGGCCGTCTGGCTGGCCGGCAAGGGCCACACCATCGTCTTATCATCCGGCGATATCGACTTCCTTCCGGCAGTGCGTCTGATTACCGATCAAGCCGAGGGCCGATTGATCCTCTTCACCTATGACTTCGGGGTTCACGAAGACATGATTAGAGCCGCCTCCGATCATTGGCTCTTTGAGAACTCCCCGCAGTTGGCCCGGTCATAAACAGCCATCCCTCAGACTGTTAGCAGTTCCAGGAAGATTCGGTCAAACTTCAGTAAATATTTTCCCATAAATTCCCCAACAATTTGAAAAGACTTCCATGTAATTGTTAGTGTCTCATTGGCATTTCAAACTCAAAGTAATCCTGAGAGAGATAACCTACCGACTTCGATGACGGCTTTGCTGGACTGCATCAAATCGAATCATAATTTAGTTTTCTGATTCGAAACCGCGAAAGGCGCGGAATACACGAAAGTTTGAAAATTTCGCGTATTTCGCGTGTTCCGCGGTTTGAATCTCAAATTCCCAAGAACTCAAGTTCCAGAGTATTCAGGAAAACTGCAACCAGAAAACCATGCTCCGAGGAGAGAGACTGCAATGATCCATCGAATTATTCGAAGTGTGTTCATCCTGTTAGCACTGGCGGCGGTGGGGAGGGCGCAGGACTTTCGGGGGACCATCTCCGGGTTGGTGACCGACTCCAACGGAGATGCGGTGGCCGGCGCCGTAGTCAAGGCGGTCAGCGTCAGCACCAATGCGGTGAAGGAGACGAAGACCACGACCGAGGGCCATTACACGCTGCCCTATCTGGACCCGGGAGTCTATAACATCGAGGTCCGAGCCACCGGCTATCAGATTCTGAAGCGGGAGCAGATTGTGGTGCGGGTCGCCGACAAACTGAATCTTCCGCTGCAATTGACGATCGGCGAGGTGACCGAGGCGGTGGTGGTCATGGGCCGGCAGGAGGTGATCGAGACCAGTTCGGCCGACCGGGGGCTGGTCTTCGAACCGGTCAAGGTTCAGGAGTTGCCGCTCAACGGCCGTCAG
>DATEFT010001066.1:0-6025 GCA_035280505.1 Blastocatellia bacterium
GCAGCGCAGCTACGGCATGCGTCGCGCCGAAGTGGCCGAATGTTTGCAGATCGCGGCTCGAACCGAGATCGATGTTAGGAAATTACTCACCGATGCCAAGAGCACGTCGGTGTAGCCGGGCGATTCCGCAAGTTTGTGGAACCGGTCCGTTCTATCGGTGGGATGATCAGACGGTTGAGCATCGATCTTAACCGAATCTTGATTGATATTTATTGATCTTGAGTGTTTGTCTTGAGGCTAGCGCGGGGTGTGAAAAGAGAGATCAACCACGAATCTGGTGAGAGCGGAGACGCGAGATCAACGACTCGAAACCAGGACCTAGAGAGTTAGAACAGTGGCACTCGAAGAAAAAAATCCAGCATTGGAATTCGAGACGATGCTGCGGCGTCATTTGAAGAAAGGTGGCGCTCCCGTGTCGGCGTGCGCCGGTTTCGATGTGGAGGCCGCGAGCGCCTATCTCGAAAACGCCCTGGGCAATGCCGCCCGCACCCGATTCGAATCACACCTGGCCGGATGCCCGTCATGTCGCCATCACGTGATCGAGCTCTTTCGCCTGGCGCCATCGGCGGCGCCGGTCGCCGCACCATCCGCGCCGGTCACGGGCGGCTCGCTCGCCTGGTCGCGATGGCGCTCGGCGGTGGTCGAACGTTTCAAAGGCCGCCTCGATCTTTCGGCCTGGCACTGGAATTGGCGATTGGCGGGAGTTTCGGCGGTGGCGGCCACCTCGCTGGTGGTCGTGATGCTGGCCCAACCCTGGCGTCAGCCGAACTCGACCGTGGCCTCTCTGCCGGCTCCGAGGATGAGCGAAGCCGCCACCTCCGCGCATCCGGTCCAGGAAAAGGGGCCGGCTACGAAGATCAGCTCACTCGAGCCCGGGGAGTTGGAGGCTCTGAAGGCGGCGCCCGCGGCGACCGCGAATGCCCCGGCCGCGAACGCGCCGGCCCAGAGTTTGAATGCTCAGTTGGCTCAGCCCGAATTGCGTGCGGCCAGCTCACCCGTGCCTTCTCCGAAGGTCGGCGCCCTGACCGGGGCTGCCGATGCCTACTCGGGCGTTCCGTCGGAGGCTTCGGTGGCGAGGCTCGTTCGGGAGGGAGCGTCTAAACGCACGACTTCAGATCTCGCTTTCAATATCACGGAAGCGGTGCCGCCGGCGACGCCCGCGCCCGCGTCCGTGTCTGCGCAGCCGGCCAAACCGGAGCCCGCCAAAGAAGAGGCGGCCGTCGGCGCCGACGCCGAGACGATGGCGAGGCGCCTGTCGGGGACGAACGATCAACCTCCGGCCGCGCCGTTGCCGGGAATGGCGCCCCGGTTCGAGATCCCGGACGACGACAATGAGATGCGGGATACGACCCGCGAACGGAGACGCGCCCGGGCGGCTGCCGCCGAGAAGGATTCCGCGCGCGCCGATAAACCGCGTCTGGTCGACCGGATTATCATCGGCCTGGTCCCGGGCAGCAAAGGCGAAGCTGAGGATAAGAAGGCCGCCGATAAGGACAAGGACGAGAAGAAAGAGGATGAGGCGGCCGCCTTTCTGGTCAAACATGTTCACGACAAGACCTTCCATTACGAGCGCAGCAAGGCCGCGTGGGTCGATCAGGTCTATAAACCGGAGACGATGGCCTGGCAGGGAATGATCGAAGTTCAGGCCGGGACCAAGGAGTACGACCGGATCGTGGCCGAAGAGCCGGTGCTGAAAGAGTTCTTCAATATCGGCCGCCGGGTCGTGGTCGTGTGGAAACGCAAGATCTACCGGTTCCTCGGAAAGTAACGGCGGTTCCGAGGCTCCGAGATTCAAACCGCGAAATACGCGAAAGAGGGCAGGTTTAGCGGGTTTAGCGCATTTCGCGGTTTATCTTTACGGTTTAGTCGACAGCCTTCTTCTTTTCATCAGTCAGCCAACCTTCTATAATCACCCCGCTGTAATTCGCGAAGCAATCAAACCCCATCCCAAGATTAGTCTGGCCTGAACCTGAAGATTTTTTATTCAGACAAACTCTGAAAGGAGTCGCTGCGTGAGGCCCCTGAGATCCTTGTTACTGCTCTTAATCTTATGCTGTGCAGGTGCGCCCTCTTCCGGTCTGCTTCCGGGTCCGAAGGGGACGACGGCTCAACAGGCGCAACTATCATCGAGACTCAACCCGAAGATCGAACGGATCGTCGAGGAGATCTCGCCCGTCTTTATCGAAGCGACGATCCGCAAGCTCGTCGGATTCGGCACCCGTCACACGCTCTCCCAGCGCGAGGATCCGGAGCGGGGCATCGGCGCCGCCGCCCGCTGGATCCGGGGGGAGTTCGAGCGCTACAGTCGCGAGTCGGGCGGACGATTGCAGGTGACGGTGGATGAATTTGTCCAGCCCCCGGCCCCCCGGGTCAAAGCGGCGACGACGCTGACCAATATCGTCGCGACTCTGCCGGGGACGCAGTCCGGTTCGGAGGGCCGGATCTACGTCGTCAGCGGCCACTACGATTCGATCTGTTTCCCTTACGACGATCCGGTGTGCGATGCTCCGGGGGCCAACGACGACGCTTCGGGCACGGCCGCGGTGCTGGAGATGGCGCGGATCATGTCCAAGCGCCAGTTCGATGCGACGATCGTCTTTATGGCGGTGGCCGGTGAAGAGCAGGGGCTGCTCGGTTCGACCCACTGGGCTGAAGAGGCCCGGAAGCGGAATTTAAGGATCGAGGCCATGTTCACCAACGACATTATCGGGAACACCTGGGGTGGGAACGGCGTGAGGGATAATCGGCGAGTCCGGCTCTTTTCGGAAGGGGTGCCGTCGAGCGAGAGCGAGGCCGAAGCCCGCACTCGTCAATCGGTCGGCGGCGAGAACGACAGCCCCTCGCGGCAACTGGCGCGATACATTAAAGAGACCGGCGAACGCTATCTCCGTAACTTCGAGGTGACCCTCGTCTTCCGCCGGGACCGCTACGGTCGCGGGGGCGACCACATCCCCTTCCTGCAGCGCGGTTATCCGGCCGTGCGTTTTACCGAGCCGAACGAGGACTTCACGCGGCAGCACCAGAAGGTCCGCGAGGAGCACGGCGTCAAGTACGGCGACGTGGTCGAGATGGTCGATTTCGGGTATATCGCCCAGGTCGCCCGGATCAACGCCGCCGCGCTGGCGGGCCTGGCCCTGGCCCCGGCTTCGCCGGCCGGAGTAAAATTCGGTTCGGCCCGGCAGGAGTATGAGGCCGAATTGTCCTGGCAACCCAATTCGGAGCCCGATCTGGCCGGCTATCGGGTGGTCTGGCGCGAGACCTATCAGCCTTTCTGGCAGTACAGCGTGGAGGTGGGAAAGGCGAACCAATTGGTCATGAAAGGATTGTCCAAGGACGATTTCTTCTTTGCTGTTCAGGCGATTGATAACGAAGGCAATGTCAGTGTGCCCGCCTTTCCGAGATCACGTTGAGTACTCGGGAATTTCAATTCTTGGGAATTGGGGATTCAAACCGCGGCGCACACGAAACCCGCGAAAAATCCACGAGCTCGCGTCTTTCGCGTCTTTCGCGGTTAGAATCTCCGCTCTCAAATAGCTTAATCCCCGGAGTATGGAGTCGATCGTAGATTAAGAATAGAGGTGTTATGAAGCGTTACAAGCTGTTATTGGTTTCAGGGATCTGGGTTCTGGTTTTGGCGAGTTTGGCGATGGCGCAGCAACCGGCGAAGGTCAAACGCCCGGTCAAGAATCCGCCGCAATTTCCCAATATTATCGATCTCGAAAACAAAGAGGCGCCGCCCGCCCAGCAGTCCGCGCCGGCTGCTCAAGAGTCGGCGCCCGCGCCTCAGGCCGAACCCTTCGTGCAGGTCCTGGGTGCGCTGGCGGTCGAGATTCGATCGCTCGTCCAGGAGATGCGCTCGATGAATATGCGCCAGCAGGCGCAACTCGACATGCTGCGAATGACCCGGGTGGATCTGCGGCTCGATCATTACGAGCAGGAGTTGCGGCCCGTGCGCGAGAAACTGGCCGGGTTGGAGAACGATGAGCAGAACCTGCTCCAATTGATGACCCGTGACAGTCTCATGGCCCAGACCGCCAACATGGGGACGGTCAATCGCGATCAGACCATGGAGCAGATCCGCCGCAATTATGAGGTTAAGTTGCGCGCGGTTCAGGCCGAAAAGGAGAGGTTACGGAAGATCGAGGGTAATCTGGTATCTTCCATGAGCGTCTATCAGAACGTCGGCGCTGAAACCGAGCGAAGGATTCAAGCTACTGAAGAGTCGCTTCGCCGGATGGAGAACGGCAGAGGCGACAATCGACCTTAACCCTGATTGGTGACCGGTGAGTAGCAGGCCGTGGCAAGGTTGAAATATGCTTCGATCATAATTTCTTGTCACCCATCACTGGTCACTTTTCAGTTATTTAGTGACAGTGTAACTTCATTTTGTTATAGTCTTGTCCCCGCTGCGCCTACCCGAGGCGCGGCTGAATTTTAACTCTCCAGATAGCTCTCCCCACCCCAAGCACTGTGGGGTATCTAAGACTGTCGGGTATTTTCTCTCGGGTATTTTAAGGAGGCCACAGTGGATGTTTGCGTAGTGGGTACCGGATATGTTGGTCTAGTGACCGGCACTTGTTTGGCATACCTCGGTCGTAACGTTGTTTGCGTAGATATCGATGAGCGTAAGATTAAGATGTTACGCGAAGGAAAATCGCCAATCTACGAACCGGGATTGGATCAATTGATTCATACCGGGACACAGCGAGGAAATTTACGTTTCTCAACCGATCTTCCCGGCTCAGTCAAGGAAGCGGAGATCATCTTCATCGCTGTCGGAACGCCGCCGCTGCCGAGCGGCAAGGCGGATCTCTCTTTTGTCAAAGCGGTCGCGCAGGAGATCGGCCGAACCCTGGATTGCAAGCGGCGCTGCGTGGTGGTCAACAAATCGACGGTTCCGATCGGTTCCGGGAATTGGGTCGAGATGCTGGTCAAGGAAGGGTTGAATGAGAATCCGGCCTATCGTGAGAAGCTGGCCAGCGGCCAGAACTCCGGCGCGGCTTCGACCAACCGGCGGACGAACGGGCTCAAGCCCGAAGATGTCTTCCTGGTCGCGTCGAATCCGGAATTTTTGCGGGAGGGCTCGGCCATCACCGATACCTTCTATCCGGATCGGATCGTGATCGGCGCCACCCATCCTTACGCGGCCGAGCGGTTGCGGGCCCTGTATGAGCCGATCGTCGAGCAGACCTTCATCGCGCCGGCGACGGCGCCCCGTCCCTCCGGGTTCACCGCCGTGCCGGTGGTGACGACCGATCTGGCTTCGGCCGAGATGATCAAATACGCGGCCAACGCGTTTCTCGCCACCAAGATCAGCTTCGCTAATGAGATCGCCAATATCTGCGAGCGCGTCGGCGCGGATATCACCGAGGTCGTGCGCGGCTTCGGTCTGGACAGCCGGATCGGCCCCAAGTTTTTGAACGCCGGGGTCGGCTGGGGCGGGTCCTGTTTCGGCAAAGACGTCTCGGCGATCATCGATATCGCCATGGAGTACGGATATGAACCGGCCCTCCTGCGGAACACGGTCGAGGTCAACAAACGACAGCGGTTGGTGGCGGTCCACAAATTGCAAGAGGTGCTGAAGATCATCAAAGGGAAGACGATCGGCCTGCTCGGACTGGCTTTCAAACCGGAGACGGACGATCTGCGCGATGCGCCGGCTCTCGAGATTGCCCGCCAGTTGCTGGAGATGGGCGCCCGCGTCAAAGTCTACGACCCGATCGCGAACGAGGCCTGTCGCCGGCAACACCCGGAACTGAAGATCGAGTATGCGGCTGACACCGTGAACCTGGCTGAGGATTGCGACGCGCTGGTGATCGTCACCGAATGGGAGGAGTTCCGTTACCTCAATCTCGATCAGATCGGCGAGGTCATGCATGCGAAAGTCCTGATCGACGGCCGCAACGTGCTCGACCCGGAGGCCGTCAGAGCGAGCGGATTCCAATATCGAGGGATCGGCAGATGACCTGGGCCTGCGCCGGGTCGAATCCAGCCGGAATCTCGCTACCAACGAAGGAGAGTGCAT
>DATEFT010001067.1:0-4375 GCA_035280505.1 Blastocatellia bacterium
CCTGGCCGATGCCGTCCTGCGACAGTTCAGCGCCGCCCCGGCGGCCCCCGGCGCGCAGCGCGCCGTCGAGGCGGCCCGCCTGGTTCGCGCCGAAGGAGAACCGGCGGCGTTCAGCCCCGGGGAGTCGAACCCGCTGCCGGCGGTGAAATCCGCGGCGAGCGAAGCCGAACCGGGGGAGGTCGAGATGCAGAGGCCGCTCTCGGGCCGCATCAGTTCGCCCTTCGGCCTGCGCCGCGATCCCATTCACGGCCACCAGCGGCGCCACGCGGGCGTGGACATCGCGGCCCCGCGGGGAACCGAGATCAAGGCCGCCGCGCCCGGCACCGTGGTCTTCGCCGGACGCCGGGGCGGTTACGGCAACCTGGTGGAGATCGAACACGCCGACGGCCGGCGCACCCGCTACGCACACGCCGCTGAACTGCTGGTGGCCGCCGGCGACCAGGTCTCCGACGGCCAGCCGATCGCCACGGTCGGCGCCACCGGCCGCGCCACCGGCCCCCACCTGCACTTCGAGGTGATGGAAAATGGCGTCAAGGTCAATCCGCTGCAAGCTCTCGCTAAAGATGGCTCCCTCACTCGCCGATAAGGAGATTAGAATGGCCTCCGAGTGGTAAGAAAGAAGTAAAGTGAGGAACTTATGAGATGAATCCGATTAACCTAAGTGGGCCAAGTGAAATTGACCCGAGGCGGGCGACCGGGCGCATTGAAGCAGAGCGGCCGGTCGATGTCAACACCAACCCACCCCGAACCGGCACCGGTTCAGCGCAGAACTCCGATTCGGTCGATGTTTCGGATCGCGCGGCGGCCATCGGAGAGTTGACCGCCAAAGCCGACCAATTGCCCGAAGTGAGGCAAGAGAAGGTCGAACGGTTACGCACCCAGGTGGAGACTGGAAACTACCGCCCTCCGGCCAGCGACATCGCCGAGGCGTTGCTCAAAGAGGGAACCAAACCCGGGGGAGAGATCTAACATAGATTCGACTCCTTCCGACTTCTCGGAAATTTATGACGATGCTGGACGATTTAATCCGAAACGCGGCTAAATTGATGGGCGAACAGGCGGCAGCTTACCGGCGACTCGATTCGGCTTGCCTTCAATTAGCGGCGGCGCTGGTGAACGCCCAGCCCGAAACGATCGACTCGCTGACTCGCGCCGGCGAGGGAGAGCTGCTTAAAATGCGGGCCCGGCTGGTGCAATTGATGACGGCGCTCGCCTCTTTCGCCGACGCCCGCAGTCAGGGAGAGAAGCAGACCCCGCTCAGCGCCGAGACCCGGACCCTCTTCCGAGAAGCCTCCCGCGAGCTGCTCGCGGCGGCCCAACATTTCCAGCGATCCCGGACGCGGGCGGCCGCCCTGGCCAATAACGGCGCCACCTTCGCTTCCGTCGGGATCGAGAGCTGCGGTGTGACGCCCACCACCTATCGGGCGCCATATGCCCGCCGCGGGGAGGGCCGGCCATGGGCGTAAATTTCTCCGCCTTCGAGATCGGCCGCCGCGCGCTCCGCAGCAGCCAACTGGGGGTCACCGTCACCGGGCAGAATATTGCCAACGTCAATACCCCCGGTTACACCCGCCAGCGCCTGGAGACCATCAACGAGATCTCCAACCTGAGACCGACCGGCACCGGCGCGACCATCGACGGCGTCCGCGCCCAGCGGGACCAGTTCATCGAGGCCCGGCTCCAGACCGAGACCGTGATCTCCGGACGACTGCAGGCACGGCGCGACGCGCTGGCCCCGGTCGACACCGTCTTCAACGACGCCGGCACCGGGGGCGGCATTGAATCCGCCACCGCCGAATTTTTCGGAGCTTTCCGGTCGCTGGAGGCGCAACCCGCCTCCGCGCCGCTGCGCGCCGTCGTCACCCAGAAGGCGGATGCGCTGACCTCCGCGTTCCGAGTCACCCGCAGCCGCGTCGCCGAAATCCAGAAGGATGCGGACGGAGCGTTGCGCGACACCGTGGAGCAGGCCAATGCCCTGAGCCAGCGGGTGGCCGACCTCAATACCCAGATCAGCGTCGCCGAGCGAACCGGCGGCGACGCCCTGCAACTGCGCGATCAGCGCGGCGAGGTGGTCCGCCAACTGGGCTCGCTGGTCGGCGCGCGCGCCATCGAGACCGACGGCCAGACCACGCTCACGCTCGGGGACGGCCGCGCCCTGGTGATCGGCGAACGCGCTTTCACCCTGGAGGCCACCGACACCCCGCCCAACGGCTTCGCCCAGCTCTCGCTCGAAGGCCAGCCGCTGGCCAACGTGGACGGTAAGCTGCGCGGGCTGCTCGATGCGATCGGCGACATCGACGGGCAGATCACGGGCTTGGACCAACTGGCGGCCTCGATCACCGACCGCGTCAACACGCTGCACGCCGCCGGATCGGACCTTAACGGCAACGACGGCGGAGAGTTCTTCACCACGCCGGCGAGCGGCTCCGTCACGGCCGCCAACTTTACGGTCTCGGCCGCGGTCAAGGCCAATCCGCGACTGATCGTCGCGTCCGCCCGCAACGCGGGCAGCGGCGACGCCTCCGTCGCCCGCGGCATCGCGAATCTGCTGGAAGACCAGAACTCGGTCGCCGGCTCGCGGACCGGCTCCTTCGAATCGATCTACGCGTCACTGGTCTCCGATGCCGGAGCCGGCGTGAAATCGGCCGAAGACGCGCTGACGACGCAACAGGCGATCCTGGCCCAGACCACCGCCCAACGCGACTCCGTCTCGGGGGTTTCGCTCGACGAGGAGGCGATCAATCTCCTGCAGTACCAGAAAGCTTATGAAGCGGCCGCCCGTTTTTTGAAGGTGGCCGACGAGATGACGCAGTCGATCCTGTCGCTCGCTCAATAGCTAGCGCTCGAAATCTATAAAGGAGGAACCGATGCCCTTCCGTATCACAGATTCCAGCAGCGCGGCCAGAACCGCGGCCCAGATCTCCGCCGCCCGGCAACGAGGTCTCACGGCTCAGGAACAGATCTCCACCGGCAAGCGCATCAACCGCCCTTCCGACGACCCGGCCGGCGCCGAGGTGGTCATCCGCATTCGCACGGCGCAAACGGCGGCCGCCCAGTTGGCGGGCAACGCCGACACCGCCCTCAATACGCTGCAGATCACCGACGGCTCGCTGGAGAGTTATGAGACGCTGCTCGACCGGGCGCGCGCGCTGCTCACCAACGGGGCCTCGGACTCCACCGACGCCGCCACCCGCCGGACGACGGCGATCGAGATCGACAGCATCCGCACCAGCGCCCTGGCCCTGGCCAACCAGCGCTACGGAGACCAGTACATCTTCGGCGGCACGCGACAAGACGTTCCGCCATACGACTCTAACGGGGTGGCCGCCGCCACTCCGACCACCCAACAATCGCTGCAGATCGATGCGGGCGGCGAGACCCTCGCGTTCGGCGTCACGGCGGAGAATGTCTTCCGCGACGCCAACGGCGACATCTTCCAGGCCCTCAGCGACGCGGCGACCGCGCTGCGCGGAACGGGCAATGCGGCGGCCGATCGAACCACGATCCTCAACGGCATCACTCGCCTGGGTGAGCTGGCCGATCAGTCGCGAGTGGCCCGCACGCAGATCGGCTCCGGCATCGACCGGTTACAGAACGCGTCCGATACGCTCAAACAACGATCGCTCTCCTTTGAAGAGTCGGCGCAAAGAGTGGAGGGCTCCGATTTCGTCGAGGCCGCCATCAATTTGACCGAGTCGCAACGGGTCCTGGAGGCCATCCTCCAAACCCAGGCGGCCAGCAACCGCCGCTCGCTGATCGACCTCTTAGGATGAGTCTAGAAAAGTCAGAAAAGTCGATGAAGTTTAGAGGCCGGCCAGCTCGCGAAGCGAGTGCCGACGCGCCGATGGCGCTCAAAACTTAAAAAAGGCCTGCATAAAATGCGGCCAGGCCGGGAATTTTGAAATTTGAAATAGAAATTTGAAGGATTATGCCAACGATTCAACTCCTGGGTTCAGAAATAAACTATGACGAGAGCGACATTATCACGTTCGAAGAAGGATTGATCGGCCTGCCGCACCTGCGGCAGATGGTCTTGATCAGCCAGCCGGATTTCGCCCCTTTTCTGTGGCTGGCGTCAGTGAACGGTCCGGAGATCGCATTCATCGTGATGGACCCGCATGGGCAGTTCGCCAGTTACACCCCGCTCATTCCGGCCCAGATCCAGGTCCGGCTCGGATTGGTGAACGGCGAGCCGCCGGTGCTGCTGACCATCGCGCGGATTGCGAGCGAATGGCAGCAATCAACCGTCAATCTTCGCGCGCCGCTGGTCATTGCCGCTGGCACGATGCGGGGCGCGCAACTGGTGTTGACCGAGAGCACCTATCCGGTCAATCAGCCTATCGCGCAATAACAGCAATCTATTCGGTGAGCTATG
>DATEFT010001068.1:0-6979 GCA_035280505.1 Blastocatellia bacterium
CCGGTTATGGCTGGCAATTGAATTGAGAAGCGGATAAGATGCGGCCAGCATTCAAAATTCTATCATCAGCGGAGATAAGGCTCATGAGATCCCAGGCGAAATTCTGGCTCGCTGTGGCCCTGATAATTTCATCGTCTCAGCCGATTGCAGGTCAAACTCCGGCCACCAGCCGGCCGCAGGACGAACCCAAGATCCGGATCGGAACCGCCGAAGTTGCGCTCGATGTGGTGGTTCGGGACAAGAAAGGGCGTCAGGTCAAGGACCTGACTGCGGCCGATTTCGAGGTCTACGAAGACGGCGCCCGACAGACGATCGAATCGTTCCGTCTGGTCGGCTCCGATCCCGGGGCGACCGGAGGAGGGAACTCCGCGCGCGGCCGCGAAGCGACGGCGGCTCCCGCTGCTGCCCGGGAGAAGTCGGCCAGTCCCGGAGTCGTCGCCCTGGTCTTCGATCGGCTGGCTCCGGAGGCGCGGGCGCTGGCGCGGAAGGCCGCCACGGCTTATGCCGATGACGGCTCCATGGCCAACGATTTTACCGGCGTCTTCGCGATCGATCTCTCGTTTCGAACTCTTCAACCATACACCAGCGATCCGCAATTGATCCGGCGGGCGATCGAAACGGCGACCTCCAAGAGCGTCTCGACTTTCGCCTCCAACACGGAGCAGGTCCGCAATCTGGCGGACCGAGGTTCGTCCCTCGAGCGACAGTCCGCCGCCTCGCTGTCGGCCTCATCGGCGGCCGGAGCCGCGGGCGACAGCGCCGGAGCGGCGGCCGGAGGCCAGGCCGCCGGCCGCGCCATGCTGGAGCAGACCTTCGTCCAGATGCAGATTCGGATGTCCGAATCCTTCGAGACGCTGGAACGTAATCAGCAGGGTTATGCCACGATCAACAGTCTGCTCGCCCTGATCAGTTCGATGCGCAATCTGCCGGGGCGCAAGACCGTGATCTTCTTCTCCGAAGGGCTGGCGCTGCCTCCGGCCGTGATTGAACAGTTCAAATCCGTGATCAATGCCGCCAATCGGGCCAATGTCAGCATCTACGCGGTGGATGCCGCCGGGTTGCGGATCGACAGCCCCATTCTCGAAGCCACCCGCGAGATCACCTCGATGGGGGAGCGGCGGATGAACCAGGCTCACACCAGCCGTGACGATACCTCCGGCCCCATGATGAAGTCTCTCGAACGTAATGAAGACCTGTTGCGTTTGAATCCCCACAGCGGGCTGGGCGACCTGGCCGATCAGACCGGCGGATTCCTGATCCGTGACACCAACGATCTGACCGCCGGTTTGCGCCGGATCGACGAGGACATGCGCTTCCATTACGTGGTGACTTACGTTCCCAAGAACCCGGAGTACGACGGCCGATTTCGCCAGATCTCGTTGAAATTGTCCCGCTCGAACCTCGAGGTCCAAACCCGCAAAGGCTATTACGCGATCGATGGTTCGCTGGCCATCCCGGTGCTGAGCCACGAGGTGCGGGCGCTGGCCGCTCTGAACGCGTTGAGTCGCGAGCGCCACTCCAATCCTTTCGCGATCTGGGCCGGCGGGTTGAGCTTTCCGGCTCCGAATCGACCGGGGTTGACGCCGATTCTGGTGGAGGTCCCGGCCGCCGCCTTCACGCTCACGCCCGACCGGGAGAAGAAGACCTATAGCTCCGATTTCTCGATTCTGGTTCTGGTCAAAGACGGCACGAAGCAGGTCGTGCAGAAATTGAGCCAGCATTACCCGCTGAGCGGGCCGCTGGATAAGGTCGAGGCCGCGGGCAAGGGGGAGATCTTGTTCTATCGCGAGGTCGATCTTCCTCCCGGGCAGTATTCGATCGAAGCCATCGCTTATGATGCGCCGAGCGGGAAGGCCAGCCTGCGGGTCGGCGCACTCGAGGTCCTCAATCTCGACGAGGCCAAACTGAGGTTGAGCAGCTTGACCCTGCTCAAGCGCGCCGAACGATTGACCGCCGAGGAGCAGCAGCAGGATCGCCCGCTCCATTTCGGCGAAGTCGTGGTCTATCCGAACCTGGGCGAGCCGCTGCGCAAGTCGGCCGTCAAACAACTCGCCTTCTTCTTCACCGCCTGGCCCGGCAAAGGAGCCACCGGTCAATTGCAACTGACGATCGAAGTGCTCCAGAACAATCGCCGCCTGGCCCAGCTTCCGGGCGGGGAACTCCCGGCCGCCGATCAGCAGGGCCGGGTCCGATATGCCAGCGCGCTGCCGCTCGATAAGTTCCAGCCCGGCGGTTATGAGTTGCGAGTGACGGTGAAAGACGGTGAGAGCAGCGCCAGCCGCTCCACCCCGTTCAGCATCGAACCGTAGTACTCTGCCAACAGAATTGGAACCGCGATTTGTCACCAATTTGGTGAGCAAAGTAGTTAGGTTCCTGGTTACGATCAGTTCTGGAAGATCAGGTTGTCGACGACCACCGCGCCCTTGGTCGGAGCGCATTGATTGCACCCCGCGACGATATCGATGGCGGTCAGTCTCTTCAAAACCTCTTTCGGTTTGACCTTCACCTCGGCCCAGGACGGCTGCGTTAGCGAGTTGAGCGGCACCCGGTAGGTGTTCAACCCCGGAGTGACCTTGAAGGTCAGTTGCGGGTAGCCGCCCGGCATCTCGATCCCGTTCCCCTTGCTGATGAATTCCACTCTCATCGATGAGACGCCGGTCACGTAGAGCTGCAGCGTCAGGAACTTGTATCCGCTGACGTCGTCGGGCGCCGGTTTGCCGTCCCTGACGGGCTGGCCCTGCACGTCGAGCCCGACCCCGGCGTATTCGTTGGTCCCCTGCAGCTCGTACTCAAAGGTCACGGCCTTGTTCGGATTGTCTTTGCTCAACCGGACGATCTCCGGGGCCGGCGGGTTGGTGCCTCCCTGACCTTTAAAACGGCTCGGCAGCGTGGCCCGTTCCTGGTAGGAGAAGAGTTGCACCAGTCCCTCCCGGTTGGTGACGGGCCGATTATCCTTGGCCGTCTCAAAATCGGCATAGATCAATTGGCCGGCCTCCTGGGCGGTGGCGAAGAGGAGAGCCGGGGGCAGGCAACAGATGACGAACAGTATTTTTAGCGGTTTCATAGGCGCTTCGCAGTCGGATCGAAAACAGTTGATGGATTAAAGAATAACGGCGCGAGGACAGTCTGCCCTCGCGCCGGAGTTGGACGGCAGTTGGTACCGCCGGAATTAGAAGTAGAACTTCAAGGCCAGCTCGATCACGCGGCGACCACGCTTCCTGGTGATCTTGCCGAAATTATCGAGCGTGTCTTGCGTGAACGAGAATCCGCCGGTCGGATCGCAGACGTTGTTCGCCGGAGTGCCGCCGTTGGTCCCGATGGGAACTCCCGAGACCGTCCGGTTGCAGACCGTGTTCAGGTTCAGGTTGATGTCGCTGTTGGACGGGTTGTTGGCGTCGATCCTGGTCGGATAGGCCTGGTTGAAGATGTTGAAGAATCCGGACCGGAATTGGAAGCTCTTGCTCTCGCTGATCTTGAAGGTCTTGAAGAGCGAGACGTCGAAGTTGCTCCGGCTCGGATACCGCAGGTAGTACGGAACCTGGTACGGCCCCGAATTTCCGAACGACGGAATCGCGAAGGCCGACGGATCCAGGATCCGGTCGCCGATCTTCTTGTTGTTGCTGACCGACGGATTCTTCAGATAGACGGGCGTGATCGCCCCGGTGTTGTTGCCGCTGATGTTGAAGGCATCGGTTCCGTACCAGGCCCGGGCCATATCGCCGGAGGCGAGATCTCCGAAGAACCTCAATCGGACCGGCGTCCCGGATTGGAAGGTCGTGATTCCCGACATCTGCCAGCCGTTGAGCAGGCCGCGGACGACCGGCTTGTCGATCGCTTTGAACGCCAGGTTCGGGAAGTTGTAGTTGTACGAGAGGTTGATGACGTGGGTGCGGTCGAACGGCAGCACGCCCCAGCTTCGGCCTCGCGTATCGATCGGATCGGCCCAGGCCGCTCCGTCGGTCTCGTTGACCGCCGTCGTCCCCAGCGCCTTGCTGAAGGTGTAGGTGGCGAAGTACTGGAGACCCTTGCCGGCCTGACGGCTCAGGGTCGCCTGCAACGAGTGATAGCTCGAAGTCCCGGTGAACTGGTAGACCCCGATGCTGTCGTAGTTGCCGTACGGTTTGAAGAGCTTGACCGCCGCGTCGTCGAGCGCCACGCGATGGATCGGGTTGGTCAGGTCGGAGCCGTAGAGATTGACCCCGTGATTCGAGAAGAGCGTTCCCGGCTGCACGAAGTTGATCTGTCTCTGCTGCGGCAGGTGCCGGCCCTGGGTCCCGACATAGGCCACCGTCAGAATGTTGTTGGACGGCAATCTCTTCTCTACGGTCAGGCTCATGTTGGCCACTCGCGGCAGATCGTTGGAGTTGAGATCGCGCGACGTGATGTCGACGTTGGCGATGTTCGAGAAGGGATTGATGCTGTTGAGATCGCCGAAGGTGAGCCCGTTCGGCACCGCCCAGGTCCCGACCGTGGCCCGGTAACTGTTGGGCATGATCCCGCTGGAGTAGTAGTCGTAATTGCCCTGGACGCGGTTGTAGAAGATTCCCGCGCCGGCCCGCACCACGAGATCGCCCTTGCCGCCGACGTCCCACGCGAAGTTGAGGCGAGGCATGATGGCGGGAGCGTTGTTGCCCAGCACTCCCTTGGGAATCTCGCCCGTGGCCGCCCGCAGGATGCCGTTGGGCCGGTTCGGGTCGTTGTTGATAAAGATCCCCTGGTTGGCCTGGTAGGCCTTCGGATCGAACAGCACGCCCAGCCCCTTCCGCTCGAAGTTGTTCGGCAGGTAGGCTACGCGCACGCCATACTCCATGGTGAAGTTCGATTTGACCTTCCAACTGTCCTGACCATAGAACTCGAAGTTATAGTAGCGGAAATTGTCCAGCGGGCGGTCGCTGCCCATCGTGTATTGGATGGGATGGCCCGTGAAGAGATCGCCGAAGTTGCTGGTGGTGCCGGTGCTCTGACCCCACTGGGCGAGCTCGATGTTGGTGTCCGAGTTGGACTGCTGCCGCTTGTTCGCCTGCTCGACGAAGGCCCCGAACTTCAGCGTGTGAGAGTTGAAGACCTTGGTCAGGTTGTCGGTGACGGCGAAGGAGTCGTTCCAGGCCAGGATCGGATAGCCGTAGGCCGTGTGCAGGTTTCCGAGACCGTTGGCTCCCCAGGGCGTGATCGAAACGGGGATGTACGGATTGGTGTTGTTGAAGAAGCCGGTCTTGGTGACGCCGAGGGCCG
The DNA here is from genome assembly GCA_035280505.1 of Blastocatellia bacterium. Classification (GTDB taxonomy): domain Bacteria; phylum Acidobacteriota; class Blastocatellia; order RBC074; family RBC074; genus JAKEHZ01. The sequence goes on from DATEFT010001068.1 coordinate 5,233, forward strand.
AATAGGAGACCTTGTCGGGATCCGCGTAGTCGTAGTTCAGCTTCAGCTTGCTGGCGCCGAACAGGACCTCGTTGGTCATCGACGGGTTGATGATGTTGGTCACGTTGACCACCACCGAACGGCCCAGGTTCTTGCTGGTCAAGTCGCCGGGCAGTTCGTAGTTCGATGAATCCCACCACAGCCCGCGGGGGAAGCCCTGGGTCTCATACTCGCGGGCGAGCCGCACGTAGAGCTTGGTCTTCTCGCTGACGCTGTAATCGAGGCGGGTGATGAACTGGTTGCGGTCGTTCGGCCTCAACACGCTGTAGACGTAGTTGTTGGCCCCGGATGGATCCGTGTAGTTCGGCTTCGGATAGAGGTTCATCAGCGCCCGGCCGAGTCCGGTCGGATCGGCGAAGGCCGCCAGGTTGTTGTTGAGAGCGATCGTTCCGGCGTTCGGAAGTCCGGCCGGGATCAGGACCGATCCGCTGTCGCGATAGAGCACGGGGTTGCCGTTGGCGTCGGGGCGGACGATGGTCCCGTTGACGGGATCGGCCACCACGCCGCCGCCCTGACCCAGGAAAGGCCGGGAGAGGCCCAAAAATTCGCTGAAATCACCCGTCCGCTGTTTCAGCGTGGGGACGATGCCGAGCGCAGAGCCTTCATCGACTCGTTGGTAGTAGTACTCGAATCCCGTGAAGAAGAAGAGCTTGTCTTTGCCCTTATTGAAACCGCCCAGCGGTCCGAAGATCTTCTTCGGCAGGTAGACCGGCCCGCCGATGTTGCCACCGGGATAGTTGTACTGGCTCGCCGGCTTCTGGATCACCTGCGCGTTGCTGGTGTTGGAGCGATCGTTGGCGCCGAGGCGATAGTCGCGCGAGTAGTCGTAGAGCGAACCGTGATAGGCGCTGGATCCGCCCTTGGTGGTCGCATTGATCAGGACCGAACTCGTTCCGTGCTCGGCCGCATAGTTGCTGGTCTGGACCTTGACCTCCTGGACCATGTCCGGGTTGGCGGTGATGACGGTGCCGTTGTTCGACCCGATGTCCATCATCCGCGCGCCGTCGACCGAGACGGTGTTGTTCTCGCCCCGCAGGCCGTTGACGTTGTAGCCCGCATTGCGGTTGGCGCCGCCGCCGAACGAGACGCTCTCCAGGTCCGCCGCATCCGGCGCGACCACGCCCGGCAGAATCCGCAGCAGTTCGAGCGAACTGCGGCTGATGATCGAGAGGTTCTCGATCTGCTTGGCCGTGATCGTGTTCTCTTTGGCCCCGGTCTCGGTCTGCAACGTGTCACCCGTGGCTGCCACCGTCACGCTCTCCGAAGTACTGCCGATCTGAAGCGCGATGTCCAGTCCCCGGGTATCGCTGGGGCTGAGGGTGATTCCGGTCTGTTCAGTCGTTTTAAACCCTTGATTTTCAACCTTGACCGAATAGGTTCCCGGTGTCACCGAACCAAACACATAGATCCCGGCTTCAGTCGATTGAGTCTTACGTTCGCCTTTGGTGGCCTCGTTGATCAGGGTGACGGATGCCTTGGGCACCACCGCCCCATTCTGGTCCTTGATGATTCCGCGTAGTGTGGCGCTGCCGGTGGCCTGGGCCATCAAATCCTGTGTTCCCATGGCGAGAAACAACAGGCCGATGATCAGGCTGAACCATCCCTTCCACACTGACCGCCCCTCACCACACGGCGAGGCCTGTAGCGGATACAGTACTTTGAGCATGATATCCTCCTTGGTTTCTGGTCTGCGAAGGAGTTGGGCTTC
>DATEFT010001069.1:0-9719 GCA_035280505.1 Blastocatellia bacterium
CTACGTCGTCTTCGAGCCGGTAGATCCGCGAGTCTTCTCTCCGGAAGGTCTGGGGCAGGCGGTGACGGTGACGGACGGCGGGAAGAAGGTCGGGCTGGAGCAGAAACTCTTTCCCCTGGCCAATGTGGAGAAGAAGCTGCCGAACTGAAGCTCCGAGGCGATCTTTAGATTCGCTCGTTCATCGTTCTCGATTTGATGCAGAGACCGAAGCCGAAATGGCCGAGTCTGTGTCAGTCGGCCATTTCCCGGGTCTCACCTCGCCGGCATCGTTAACCCCAGTTCTCAGGGTCATTAACCACGCGAAAATCAGCGTTTTCACAATCCCGCCGGGGCCTCTTTTTGAATTGGCACTTCAATTGCGATCAGGGCTCCGGGAGGAGAAATAGGTGGTTTCTAATCGCCGAAATCTGACCGCGATTGGGAACGGAGTGTACGATTCTAACCGAGCGAGTGTTCAGGGAGCGTACTAAGGGACGTGCCCGCATTTGGGGGAGAGAGAGATGAAAACAATAACAGCCTTTTTTATCACGGTCTTAGCCATGATGTGCCTGAGCTGTACGACGCAAACGCTATCCGATGCGGCGATCAGTACGGCGGTCAAAGGAAAGTTGACCGGCGATAGCGAAACCAGCGCTATTCAGATCGGCGTCGACACGGTGAACGGAGTGGTCACTCTGAGCGGGGTCGTCCCGACCGACCGCGAGCGGGCCAAGGCCGAACTGTTGGCTCGGACGACCGACGGCGTCCGGGATGTCATCAACAACGTCACCGTCAATCCCGATATCATCAGCACGACGAACCTCGGAGAGAAGACGGAAGAGGCCGTCACCGATGCGGCGCTCTTGACGAAGATCAAGGCCAAGCTCCTGGGCGAAGGCATCACGGGGACCAACGTCGACGTGCTGGATGGCAACGTCACGCTCAAGGGTGAGGTCGAAAACGCGAATCAGATCATGCAGGCGACCGATCTGGTTCGCAGCACGAACGGCGTCAAAAGCGTCGACAATCGACTCACCATCTGGAGAAGGCCGTAGCTCGTCTTGAATTGTGAGATGAAGACGAACTTGATCTCAGTTGATCCGATCGACAACTTTGCCGATCGGATCAACTGAGATCAAGTTCGTCTTCGTTCGACGGACAACCTCGATCACCTCGGAAGACCGGCCTCAGCAGGCGCTCTCCGCGCCGACCTTAAGTTACTTCTACGTTAGTACGAAGGAAAGTAAGTTCATCGTCGGTTCGAATGGTATCCCGGAACGTTACTCTGGAGTACCGGCTCTCCATTTCATTTTTTTCACATGGATCAATACAAATGCCAGGTGGCATGGAAGTTGTGATCGGCGACAATGACGATGGTCGTTTCAGGAATTCTGGCGGTTGTAGGGATGGGAAGGATCATTGACGTCGAGCAAGACCGATCAAATTCATGTGAGCTGGGAAGAGATCGGCCGCTATGTGAGCGGCACTCTACCTGAATGGGAGAGAGCTCTGACCGAGACGCATCTGGCGGGATGCGGGTTTTGCCGGGGCAATCTGGTGATCAAGATCAAGTCGCTGCCCTTCCAACCGCTGACTCCGGACGGGCGCCCGCAACTGCCGGGCATGACCGCCGCGACCCTTCGCTGCGGATGGAGCCGATTGATCGGTCCATACCTGGCGGGCCGGATGGCCCACCTTGAACGGGAGAGGCTGGAGGAGCATCTGGTACTCTGTGAACCGTGCCGATGCCACCTGGGGATCTATCTCCAGTCCATGACCTCGTCTCAAAATTTTTCTCTCTTCCATCGGGTGCGGCAGTGGCTGAAGAAGTGCGGGCTTTTCCGGCGCTGCCGCAGAGAAGAGAGAGACGGAAGGGGAGAGGCTCCGTCTGTTCTTTGAGCTCTCCCCCTTCCACAGTTTCTTCTCTCCCACCTGCCCACCTGCCCATCGGGAGGCAATCTCAGGGGCTACTGAGGAGGTCGGAGGGAAAGGAGCGGAGGATCTTAGCGCGGGTCTTCCGCTCCTCAAAATCACCAACCCTCACAGGCTCCTGATGGGGGGGAGGCCTGTGGCGAAAATGGGAGGAGGCCGGGTTGGTGTGCCGAGCACCCTCCTCCCTCAATTTGGCGAGCCCACCATCTACCCCGGCCCGGGGCAGCGTCGTAGGACTTCATGAGATCATCACCTATCGGCGGGATGGTGGGCTCGCCTCCTCGCCTGGAATCGCCGGCCTTCGCTACTTCTTCTTGAACGCATATGAGTGAAACTGCTTCACCAGGTTGGAAGGCGAAACCGATCGCGTAAAGACGGCCGAAACGAACGTATCATCCCGGGTTCCGTCCATCTGCCAGAGCGCGTACTCCTTCAATTTATCGAGATCGGTCTTGTAGTCGTTGTAGACCTGGGGGGGCACCGCCAGAGCCAGGGCATGCTTCATGCGAGTGTGGGAAGAGGCCCCGAATTCTTTGCTCCTCTCGAACTCGGACTCATACTGGGTGAAGACCACGAACACGAAATCGGCGCTGCTTGCCGATTTCGCGAGCGTGAACTTCTGCCGGCTTTGAAAGTGGCTCTTGAGATCGCTCTCGGCCGATAGATCGGATTTGGACGTATCGATTTTGACGGCGACTACGTATACCGATTGGCCTGCCTGAAAACCCGGCCACTGATCCTGGGTGAACGAAAAGAGCAGACAGATTAGCGCAATGTATTTCATCTCGATCCTTTCATCAGAGGTCACATCTCTCTGGTTTGGTTTGGCCTCGCTCGATCGAGGAGGTGAACCAAACAATACAATCCCAATGCCAGAACCTCCGCGCGGTCCCGCCCGTGGCTTCGAGCGATGCCAACCGTGCCGATTGACAGGCGCGAACACGCGGAAGAGACCGGATCAAGGGGCTTTTCGCGTCTTCCAGGCGGCTCGCGGTTTCAAAAGTTAGAAGGCAGGCCTGGGCGGAGGGCGGCGGCAGCGTGTCGCAGGCGGTGCCGGGGGGCGGCGGCATTTTGCCGCCGCCTCGACGCAGTTGATGCTAGGTGCTCTCGATCATCAGGGGTTTCATCCGGAAGGCGGCCTCGCAGATGGCCCGGTAGTCATGGAGCGTGACCTGGGCTCCTTCATTGGGCAGCCGGCTGGAGAGCCGTTTGACGAACTCGGCCCACTGATGCCGTAAATTATCGACCTCGCGTTGCAACGCTTCACAGCGTTCGGCCAGGCGTTCGTTGTTGGTCTCGGAGGTCGTCAGTCTGGCCTTCAGGGCCTGGATTTCGATCTCGGGGTGGAGTGTGATGGTGGTCATGTTCATCCCTCTTCATCCTCACTTTCTATGGCAGTTTCTCTTCTTCTTTGGCGGGCGCGGTTTGGGTCGAGCGCACCGGTCGGTTGGAGGGGCAGGATCTTGGGTCACGTCCGTCCGATTGGGGAAGATCGAGGGGAGCTTGAGTTGTCGGCTGAGTTCCAATCCGAGGCATACTGAAACTATCGCAGCGTCCGTTCAGGCCTGATCACCTGAACGGACGGTTGCTGATTATTTCCAGCGGTCAAAAATTGTCAATAGGAAATTGGCCGCCCCCGGCGGATTATGCGGGATTCAAGCTCGCCGGTTCCGCGCGCTTCGTGGGGCTACACCTCATCCGACGACAACCGGCTTCCCTCGTTCCATTCCGTCGTGAACTGCTGTTTGACGGCGGCGCGGATCCGGCCATCCCGCTTCTGTTCGGCCGGAGAGAGCGGGGCGGCAATGGAGATCCGAATCCCCTCCGCCGCGCCGAAGAGGCGTCCCGCCTCCTCTCCTTTGCCGAGCGCGTCCGCCATGCCGCCCATGGCTTCCAGGCTGGCCGCGATCTTGAACCGGTTCCCGAGCTCTTTATAGAGAGCCAGCCCCTTCTTGAAGAAGTTATATCCGGCCTGATGCCGCCCGGCCGCCGCCTCCAGGCGCCCCAGGTTCAGGTAGCAGTTGGCGATTCCGTTCCGATGCCGGATGGCGCCCATCAACGCCAGGCTCTTCTCATAGCGGGCGCGGGCTTCGAAATGGTTCCCCTCCTGTTGCGCGGCCACGCCCAGCCGATCGATCGCCGCGGCGATCTCCCGTGGAACCTGCAGCCTCCGGCTGTACGAGAAGTACATCCGGTAGTAGTTCTTCATCGATTCGTGGTCGCCCGCTCCGTACTCATCCACGGTTCCCAGACCGGCAAAGGCGATGCCCATCAACCAATCGGAATCGAGACGCTGGCCGACCTTCAGGTTGTCTTTGAAGAGGGTTTTGGCCTCTTCATACTTGCCCTGCGCCTCCGCCGCCCAGCCCAGGCAGTTCAAGGCGAACGAGACGGTCGCATCGTCGCCGAAGACCTGGCTCAGGCTGACGCTCTCGGTCAGCAACCGCTCGGCCTGCTCATAGTCGTCCTGCCGATATGTCAGATAGCCGGCCCAGGCCAGGGCCCGGGCGCGTTCGACGGAGCTTCTCTCCGGTTGACGCGCCAGCGCGCGGCGCAGCATCTCGCGTCCCTGCGACCAGGAGCCGCGAATATTCCAATAATGGCCCAACGAGACCGCCAGCTCCAGTTCGCGCGGCGCCGTCGATTCCCGTTCGCCGTAGTACTCCAGGGTGGCCAGTAGATTACTCTGCGCGCTCTCCAGCGCGTCGAGCCAGGCGCTCTGCTCGGGTCCGATCAGTGACCGTGAGGCCTTCTGCGCCAACTCGAAGAAAAATGTCGCTCTCTGTTCTTGATTTATCATATTCGATCCCTCATGGCTTGTGGGTTGTGGCGTGCCCCTCTCCAACAATGAGGCGGCGGCTCGCAGGTCGGCAGCCGTCCGCTCATAGAGACGGGCCTTCTCTTTCAGTTGGGCGGAGATCTCGAACGAGGCCGCCGTCAATCCTTCAACCGGTCCCCAGCCCTTGACGCTCGCCGCCTCTCGGTCCGGGTCCGCCAGCTTGACCGGGCAGATGAAACGGTAACCCACCCGAGACTCCGTTTTGATATAGAGCGGCGCCTTCCGGTCGTCTCCCAGGACTCTTCTCAGATTGGAGATCACGTTGGCCATCGTCGCCTCCAGCACGATGGTTCCCCAACCTCTATGCATCAACTCGTTCTTGCTGAACAGATGCCCCGGCTGTTCCAGAAACAACATCAGAACCTTGAACTCTTTCGGTTCGATGTCGATGGATTGTCCGTTTCGCCGGAGCAGGCGTTCCGAGGGGGCCAAAGTGAAGGGGCCAAACTGATATGCGACCTTTAGATTCTCCATGGCTATGATTTCCCTACAATAATACTAAGACGTCCCTGATGACTCAGGTCGAGAGATTCAGTACAGTACGCCGCGTCATCGAATACTGATTGTCATAACTATACGGTCTAGAATTATAGACCATGCGCGGGCCGGACTACAAGATTGGTAGAGAGGCCGGCGCCGGGTGCAGGGTTTATTGATCCGGGTCCATTCATTGGATGCGCGGTCCGGATCAATGGTGGGGATGAGCGGATAGATCTAGGGGAAGGTCGCCGCTCATCCCTTTTCCATTGGAGCATTTGGCATGGGGAGTCGGACTGGAATCGAGCTGATTCATGCAGATTGGGCGCAGATCGTCGCCTACCTGGAAGGGACCTTGGCCGAGAGAGAACTCTATCTGGTCGAACGACACTTCGGGGAGTGCCGTGGCTGCCGGGAGAATCTGTTTCTCCGGATCAAATCGCTGCCCTTTCAGCCGCTCACCTTCGACGGCGAGCCGCGCCTGTTGGCGGCGCAGACCTGGCGCTGCGGGTGGAGCCGGATGCTCGGGCCCTACCTGGCGGCACAACTGGCCGGAGATCAACAGCTCCGGTTCGAGTCCCATCTCCTCAAGTGCGAGTGGTGCGGTTGCCAATTGGCGATCCACCTGGCCTCGGCGACCTGCCGGGACCGATCGATCTCTTCCTTCTTCTACAGCCTCTGGCGGTGGCTGCTGAGGCGATCGTAAAGACGGTCACCGCCTGGTGGAAGGGAAGAGCAGGGGGAGCCGAATCGAGTCAGGGCTCCCCCTGGTTCTGTGAAGAGCCGGCTCTTAACTCTTTACAAAAGCTGTTCTTTGCCTTAGTGTCTCCGCAGTTTGGGTGGATTACGGACACAGTTCTTTGAGAAAATTCCGGCAGGAAATCCCAGGAAAAACACTGAGTCTATAATTCTAGACCGGAAATGCGGGGGACGCTCTGGATGGGAGTGAGACGCCGCATGGGATGCGAATATCTGCCTGAAAAGCTCTTGCAAATCCGCAAGGCGCTAGAGCTGTCTCAGCCGGGGCTCCTCCACCGCATGGCCCTTCGCGATAAGCGAATCAAGACCTTGATCAAACAGAATATCTCCAGCTACGAACAGGGGACGACCGAGCCGCCGCTGCCGGTGTTGCTCCAGTATGCGCGCCTGGCGGGCGTCTGCGTGGAGGTCCTGATCGATGACGACCTGGAGCTGCCCGCACAGTTGCCGGCGAAACACCCGCACAAACCTTAAATACTCTGCCGACAAAATCGGTGAAAAATGGTCGATTTCGCGTCTTTCGCGGTTAAATCCTTCAAAATGAGGAGGCTTTATGCTTTGGCTAAAAAATTGGCCGGAGACGCGCTGGTTCTTCCGGATGTAGCTGGGAGTCTTATTTTTTTGGTACAGTTCGTGTCTGTTGATGCCGGATTTCTGGCAAGTCGAAGGCGATCCGGTAAAATGGGCGGCGTTGGTCCACTTAAACAACTCGGCGTGATTTTCAAAGGAGACTCGATGAAAAAGTTGACCTTGCTGGTTTGGGTCGGGGCGTTGCTCGTGATGACTGCCGCCGCGCAAGAGCGGCCGGAGGCCAGGCTGCGCCTTCAATCTTTCGAGATCGTCTGGAGCAAGGTCAAGGAGAAACATTTCGATCCGACCTTCGGCGGCCTGGATTGGGAGGCGGTGCGGCGTCGATACGAGCCGCGGGTGGCGCAGGCCAAAGACGACCGCGAATTTTACCGCCTGCTCAACGAGATGCTGGGAGAACTGCAGCAGTCGCATTTCACGGTCATTGCGCCCGAGGCGATTCTCGATGACGGTTCGGCCGGATCGCCGTCCGGCTCGATCGGCATTGATCTCCAGATCCTCGACGATCAGGCCGTGGTCACGCGGGTCCGGACCGGATCCGCGGCGGCGCGGGCCGGGTTGCGGACCGGTTTCATCATCAAGCGGATCGACGGCGCCGAGGCGGCCTCGTTGCAGAAAGAGGCCGCCTCGCGAGCCGAACAGCGCAACTGGCTGCCCTCGTTCAAACGCCGGATGGTGGCCCGGAACCTGCTCAATCGGATCGGCGGCCGGCCCGGCACGGTGGTCCGGTTGCAATATCTGGGCGAAGACACCCATCTCCGCGAGGTGGCGATCGAGCGCGAACTGCAGACCGGGGAGTTGTCTCAACCGCTGGGCAATTTTCCGGCGATCCTGACCGAGTTCGAGAAGAAACGCCTGGCGAACGGTCTCGGATACATTCGGTTCAACTATTTCATGATGCCGGTCATGGAGAAGGTCCGGACGGCGTTGCGCGAATTCAAGGACGCGCCGGGCATCATCTTCGATCTGCGCGGCAACGGGGGCGGAGTCGCCGGGCTGGCGCCGGGGATCGTCGGATACCTGGAATCGAAACCGGCCTCGCTCGGGACCTCGTTGATGCGGACGGGCCAGATCAAGTATCCGGTCTTTCCGCAGGACTCGCCCTACACCGGGGCGCTGGCGGTCTTGATCGACGGCGGCAGCGGCTCGACGACCGAAATCTTCGCGGCCGGACTCCAGGAGCTGCGCCGGGCCGTCATCGTCGGCGAGCGCAGCGCGGGGCTGGTCTTGCCGTCGATCTTTGAAAAGCTGCCCACCGGCGCGCTCCTGCAGTATGCCTTCGCCGATTTCAGAACGCCGAGCGGGGTGACCCTGGAAGGCCGCGGAGTCACGCCCGACCTCGAGGTCCAACCGGAACGCGCCGCCCTGCTGGCGGGGCACGACCCGCAGTTGGATGCCGCCGTCGAGGCCGTGGTCAAGCGCTCGAATCGATAGATAAACCACGGTTTCGAATCGCAACATAATGGGGGATGATGACGAAATCGACCGTTGAAGAGATCCGGGAGCGCTTCGATCGCGATGTCGAGCGGTTCTCGAATTTAGAGACCGGGCAATCCGCGACCATGGATGCGCCGCTGACGTTGGAGTTGATCGCCAGGGTGGCGGCGGCCACGACTCCGGCCGCGACCCATCTTCTGGACATCGGGTGCGGCGCCGGCAACTACACGCTGAAGTTGCTGCAGCGCCTGCCGGGGCTCAATGTCATGCTGGTCGATCTGAGCCGGCCGATGCTCGAACGGGCCGTCCAGCGGGTGCGCCCGGCGACGACGGGCGAGATCGAGACGGCGCAGGCCGACATTCGAGATCTGGAACTCGGCGAATCGCGATTCGATCTGATCGTGGCGGCCGCCGTCTTTCACCATCTGCGCGAGGATTACGAGTGGTTGAGCGTCTTTCGCAGATGTCACGCCGCGCTCAGACCGGGAGGCTCGATCTGGATCTCGGATCTGGTGGCGCATGGAGATCCGGAAGTCCAGGCCGTGATGTGGGCGCGATACGGAGAGTATCTCGAACAACTGCGCGGGCCGGACTATCGGGAACATGTCTTCGCCTACGTCGAGCGGGAGGATTCGCCGCGGTCGGTGGTCTATCAGCTCGATCTGCTGCGCGAGGTCGGTTTTCGGGAGGTCGAGATCCTGCACAAACAGGGCTGCTTCGCGGCCTTCGGCGCTCTCAAGTGAGGAGGCTCAGGAGGCCGGCGATTTGACGCAGCGAAAGCCGACGTTCGAACTGCCGCTGTCGATCGCACCCTTCCCGCGGCTGCCGACCAGGTAGCGGGTGCAGTACTGATCGCTGCACAGAAACGATCCGCCCTTCAGCACACGCTTTTGAATGCCCGGTTCCTGCGGGTCGAGACTGTCTGTGGGGCCCTGCGGGTTATGCGCGGGGTTGCTTCCGGCGAGGGTCTCGAAATAGTCGGGTCGATACCAATCGGCGCACCACTGCCAGACATTGCCGCCCATGTCGTAGAGCCCGAATCCGTTCGATTCGAAGGCCATGACCGGCGAGGTGCGGTCGTAACCGTCTTCGTCGGTGTTGGTCGTGGGGAAACGCCCCTGCCAGATATTGGCCGCCCAGCGGCCCCCCGGTTTCAATTCGGAGCCCCAGGCGTAGCGGTTGCGGCCGGCCCCGCCGCGCGCGGCGAACTCATATTCGGCTTCCGTGGGCAATCGTTTTCCGGCCCATTTCGCGTAGGCCATCGCGTCTTCCCAGGCGAGCTGAACGGCCGGATGATCGGCCCGATCCTTGATCGTGCTGCCCGGCCCTTCCGGATGTCTCCAGTTCGCGCCGGGCACGTACTGCCACCACTGCAAGGGATCGTCGAGAGTCACGGACTGTGACGGCGGCGTGAAGACCGCCGAACCCGGCACCAGGGTCTCGGGCGGGACGCCGGGAAAATCCTTCGGGTCCGGCCGGCGTTCGGCGATGGTGACGTAGCCGGTGGCTTTGACGAACTTCTCGAACTGCGCATTGGTCACCGGGGTTCGATCCATCCAGAGGCCGTCCACGGTCACCGGATGGACCGGCAGGGCGTCGGGCATTCCGCAATCCGGACAACCCATCCCGTAGGTGCCGCCCGGAATCCAGACCATTCCCTCCGGCGCGGGGCCCGGCGGCGGCGCCGGGTTGACGTTCACGACCGTTT
>DATEFT010001070.1:0-7888 GCA_035280505.1 Blastocatellia bacterium
TAGAGATCGGGATGGAGCGCCATCTGAATATTGGCCGGAAAGACGGCGAGCAGGAGCAGAATCAGCCCCCAGGCGCCCAGGCGCCGGTATTTCGGGATCAGGATCATGACGCCGAAGAGGATCTCGAACGCGCCGGCCACGTACTGTAGCAAGAGCGGCCACGGCAGGTAGCGAGGCATGATCCGCACATACATCTCCGGCTTGATGAAGTGAAGGATGCCGGCGGCGACGAAAAGGAAGGCCAGCAGAATGTTGAGGACCAGTTTGAGGACGCTCATACGTCTCGTTTCCTTTCTTCTTCGGCGCGAACCGCCCGGTTGTCGGTCAGAGCTTTCTCGGTCTGTTCGTCGACCTGATCGTCGAGCCAGTATTCCGATCCCGCGCTGGTCTCATCCAGAAAATCCAGCTCCTCGTGCTCTTCCGGGAAGATCATCGGCCTTCTGGGGGGAGCATAATGTTGCCGGTAAAAATTGAGTTCCGCCGCATAGGAGGTCAGCCGCGTCCAGATCCGCGAGGTGATGGCCAACTGCCCGACGAAGATGGCCATCAAGACCGCGACGATCGAGCCCTGATTGATGGAGTTGCGCAGGACGGCCAGCGAAGTGAAGAGCACCAGGCCCACCACGCCGATCACCAGGTGGAGGCCGAAGACGCTGAAGAAGTGGCGCAGCGCAAAGCGCCAGGCGCGAACGGTCTCCCGCAGCATCCGGCGGCTGTCGTTGATCACCGTCCCGATCCGGGCATAATCGAAGACCAGGTTGATGAAGGCGAGAAAGAGGATCGCCGGCAAGACCGTCGCCCATTTTCTGAAGACCACCGGCGCGTAGGCCGTCGCCTGCGCCTCGAACTGGTCGACCCACCAGCGCGTTAAAAAGTAGAGAATCAGGACCGCCACATCGAAGACCAACGAGATCGAGAGCAGCCGCAGGAACCGCCAGAAATAGGCGCCGCAGTGCCACCAGAATTTTCGCATCGTAAAGTGCCCGCCCTCCGAAGCGAAGGTCCCGATGATCCCTCCGGCGAACAGCGTGCTGAGCAGCAGATAGCTCCCGCCCATGACGAGCAGCATGGCCGCCACTTGCGTCCCCGAGGCCTCGAACGAAGCCCATTGAAGCTGGTGATTGAAGAGATCCGTGATCCAATTGAGATCGACTTTGTCGGCCAGCATGCGGTCGGCGGCGAGCGTTCCGCCGGCCGTCCGGAGCACGAGCAACAAGACGAGCATCATGACCGGGAGCGAGAAAAGAAGGTTGGCCGCCAGAAGCAAGACCACCATCTTCCAGGCTCGACTCGCAAACACGATGCCGACAACCAAAGATCTGCCCACTTTGACCTCTCCCTTAAATCAAGGTGCTTACCGTTTGTAGAGCGGCCTGTGCCCAGAACAGGGCGCCCGAGGCCCAGCGGAGGGCCGCCCCCAGCCCGGATTCCGCGGCCGCTCGGCTGTTATTGGTCAGGTTGGCGTCGAGTAGAACCTTCTCATAGGGGTCCACCTGCGCGACCTGCAACTCGGAAGTGGAAGTAAATTTGAACCGCTTCCAGCGATCTTTGATCGGCCAGACCTCGTTCCACTTTCGTCCCGTGCGCGTGTCCTCGAAATAGTATTGGATGACTCCGTCCTGCGGCGCGCTCGGCTGGCCCACGATCTTGTTGCCGTCCTGAAACTTGAAGAGCAGTTCGACCGGAAAGTGGGCGTTCCCGAGGCGGCGCACGACGACTTCGTTCTCGTACGATTGGGCGCTTCCGGCATTCTGGTCCGCCTCCACCTCGACCTTCCTCCCATCCTGATCGAAGAGACCCTCCGCCCGCGAGGTCCGCGCGCTCCGCGCCTCCGCGATCTCATAATCGAGCACCTCGATGCCCTTCACGAACTGATCGAAGTACCAGGAGAAGTCCCGGCCCGCGACGGCATTGACCGTGTCGAAGAAGTCCTGCGAGGCGGGATGGCGAAAACGCCATCGCTGATGGTATTCGCGCATGACCCTCGCCATCAGCTCCTCGCCCAGATACCGTTCCAGCGTATTCAGGACCAGCCCGGAGCGCGGATAGCAGTTCACACCGTAGCTCTCCGAGTCGTAGAACTTCCACGAGGGGGTCAGGATCGGATCGTTGAACTTGTCCCGCAGCGTGAAGACGCGGTCCTCATACGGATGAGGAATCTCCAACGAGAGATAGAACCATCGAACTCCCGCCCATTCGAAGGGGATCACATTGGGACCATAGGAGGTCTGCAAGACCTTGGCCGTCGAGTAGGTGGTGAACCCCTCGTCCAGCCAGGCCTCCTCGAACTCGTTGCTGGCGACCAGCCCGTACCAATACTGGTGGCCGAACTCATGTACGATCACCTCCTCCGGGTTCTGATCGCGCCCGAGCCGCCACGAGGTGCCGGCCGTAATGAAGGTCGGGTACTCCATCCCGCCCGCGCCGTCGGCGTTGTACGGCGGATCGACGACGGTCAGAGTCTCATAGGGATAGCGGCCGTACCAGAGACCGTAATGTTTGATCGCATTGAAGGCGGCCGCAAAGTGCCGGTCGATCTGGCGCCAATGCTCGGGCTGGATCAACAACGTCACGGCGACCTCCTTGAGCTTGACCTGATCCGGCGGGAGTTTGAGCCGCCGCGCCCAGAGGTCGATCTCGGACTGGTCCAGATGCTCGTCGGGCCGGAAATCGCGGGTCACGACGACGTAGTTCGGGTCGACCGTCCAGGCAAAATCGTGGACCTGCTCCTGGCGAAATCGATAGGTGACGGTTCCGTCCTTGTTGACGTTCTCCGATTCCATCTTGCCGGTGGCGCCGATCTTGCCTTTGTACTCTCCCGGCACCGTCATGGTCACGTCGTAATTTCCGAAATCGGCATAGAACTCGCTCGTCGCGTGGAATTGATGGCAATTCCAGCCGGCTTCGGTCCTCCGCCGTTCGCCGACCGATTCCCAGACCCCGATCTTCGGAAACCATTGGGCGACCAGCGCGAACTTGCCCCAATAACCGGTGCGGGCGAAGACCCGCGGCAGGTTGGCCGTGAATTTGAGATTGAGGGTGATCTTCTCTCCCGGGCCGAGCGGTTTGGCCAGGGGGACGCGAATGACGGTCTGATCATCGGGGTTCCCGTCATCGGGACGAATAAATTCGATCTGTGAAGTCAGGTCGTCACCGCCGACCACCTTCAGCTCCTCGACATCGATCCATCCCCAGCGGCCCGGCTGGAAAGTGTCGCCGCGCAACTGGCCGCCCGATTCCCGAAAGAAGGTACTCTTCTGATTCTTAAAAGCGTTGAGGTAGAGATGGAACTGCAGGTCGCTGATGGTGTCCGGCGAATCGTTGAGCCAGGTCAACACCTCGCGACCTTCGAGCTTGGCGGGTTGCTGTCGCTCGTTCATCTTCAGTTGAACGTCAATCTTATATGAGGCGATCACCGTCGGCTGATTGGCGGCCTCCACCCGGCGGGTCTTCCAGGAGAGACCGATCCCCAAGGCGACGACCACCGCTAAGGCCGCAGTCAAACTGCGGATCTGACCCATACTACGTCTCATGCTGACCTCTCCGCGGGGCGAAATTACCAATCTGAATCAACAGCAGGCTCTATCATCAATAATAGTCGAGGGCGTCGGCGGGCGAACTTGTTATGACCACGAACAGAAGGGCGCGTCGACCGGCCGGAACGGCCGATCAGCGGGGTCATTCTACCTCCAAGCGTTGATTGCGGCTAGTGGAGTGGCGTCTCAACCGAAACAATATAATTTTCCATCCTGGGCTCCGACCACCACGCGCCCGTTGGCAATGGCGGGCGAGGCCGAAACCGCGGCTCCGGCCGTGAACTCCCAGAGCTTGGTGCCCTTGGCCAGATCCAACACATAGAATCGTCCGTCGTTCGAGCCCACGTAAACCCTCCCGCCGGAGACGGCCGGAGACGACTCGACCCGGGCGCGAGTGGTGAAGGTCCAGAGCGATTTGCCGGTCGCCGCATTCAGGCAATGGACCAGCTTGTCGCGGCCGCCCAGGACCACCTTCCCATCCACCACCGCCGCCGATGAATAGAACGGAAACTGGCGCTGCGGGTGCATGTAACGCCACGCCTGGCGGCGCGTGCGCAGATTCAGGCTGACGACCTCGTTATTGAAATTTCCAAAATATGCCGATTGGCTGACAAACGCCGGCGAAGCACCGGTGTAGCCGCCGGCCGGCAGCTTGACCACTTCCTTGCCGTCGCTGATGCGAATGCCGCGAAAAAGCTCATCGCAGCCGGCAATGTAGGCGACGCCGTCGATCACGGCCGGCGTCCCATGAACATAGTTTTCGGTCTTGAAGCGCCAGATGGTCTTGCCGTCCCGGGCGTTGAAACAATAGAGATTACCGTCGTATGAACCGATCAGGACCCGGTCGCCGACCAGCACCGGCGAAGACTTGATCTCGGCATCGGTCTGATAGGTCCAGAGGCCCTTGCCGTCGCCGGCATTGACCGCATGAAAGGCCCCGGAGAGATCGCCGACGAAGACGATTCCGTTGCCGACCGTGGGCGAAGACTCCCCCACGGCCTCTTTGGTCTTATAGGTCCATTTCAATTTTCCGCTCGCCAGGTCGACCGCGATCAATTCGCTCTTCCCGGTGCCCACGTAGACCGTGCCGTTGGCGATGGCGGCGGAAGATTCGATGATCTCGCCCGCATCATAGGTCCATAACAGTTTGAGAGTGGGCGGCGGCGACGACGGCGAGACTCCGGTCAACGTGTAATTGCCCCGGAACTGGGGCCACGAATCGTTCGTCTGCGAATCGGCGGTGATAAATTGAAGAGACAGCGCGGCGCAGAGAATGGCCGCTGCCAGGATCCCCCCCAGGATCCGGCGGAGTTGAATCAAGACGATCATAACGCGTTCTTGTATACCTCCAGTGCTCCCTCGAGACTCCACTCGCGCGGATTGAATCCGCCGGTCCATTGCTTCGAGGCCTCTTCGGCCAGCGGCGGCAGATCGTCGCTCGCGACGTCGATCGCGCCAAGACTGGTCGGCAATCCGCCCGCCCGCACCAACTGCTCCAGGCGTTGGGCCAGGACCTGGCTGCCGTCGCTGCCGTTCAGGGAGAGCCCCGAAACCTGGGCCAGCTCCCGATATCTCTGACCGGCCACCGAACCGTTCCACCTCACGACGTGGGGAAGCATGACCGAGATCGCGACGCCATGCGGGGTCCCGAAGTTCTTGGTCAAGGGATTGGCGCAGGCATGAGTGGCGCCGAGCATCGAGTTCTCAATCGCCATTCCGGCATAATGCGCGCCGAGCATCATCGCGCCGCGCGCCTCGACGTCCTCGGGATTCGCCAGAACCCGCTCATAACTGGCGTCGAGCAGCCGCCACGCCTCCCGCGAATAGAGGTCCGAGATCGGAGTGCGCCGCTTGGTCACGTAGGTCTCGATGGCGTGCGAGATGGCGTCGTATCCGGCGGTCGCAGTCAGCGCCTCCGGTTGAGTGATGGTCAATCTGGGATCCAGAATTGCCAGTTTGAAGGTGGCCTTCGGATCGCCGCAGGCCATCTTGAGATGAGTTTCGGCATCCGAGATCAAGGCATAGCCTTGCGCCTCGCTGCCGGTTCCGGCCGTCGTCGGAATACCGATCATCGGCAGCATCGGCCGGAGAGCTTTGCCATGGCCCCAGTAATCACGCATCGCGCCGCCATTGGTCAGCACGAAGTTGATCCCCTTGGCGCAATCCATCGAACTGCCGCCGCCCAGACCGATGATCGAATCGACTTGCAGCGGAGCCGCGAAGAGCCGCCCCGCCTCGACCATCCGCGAATCCGGGTTCTCCGCAAAACCATGGAAGGCGAAGACCTCGATCCCGGCCCGTTTGAGCAGCGCCGTGGCGGCGGCGACATACCCGCAATCCACGATTCCCCGGTCGGCGACCAGCAGCGTGCGGCGAAATCCCATTTCGCTCGCCAGTTCCCCCAGACGCTCGAAGGCGCCGAGACCGAAGACGATTCGGGTGCGGGCTTGAAAATCAAAAGACTGCATTGATGCTACTTGAACTTTTAGGCTGAACCGCGAAACACACGAAAGACACGAAACCACCGAGTTTTTGCGTCTTTCGCGTGTTTCGCGGTCCGAATTTACTTCGAGGCGGTACTCGCCTTCGCCGGAGCCGCCTTGTCCGACAGGGCGAAGAGCTGGTTGCGATTCATGATGTATAGGGTGCCGTTGGCCGGGACCGGAGTCGAGTAGACCGAACTGCCCATGTTGACCTCGGCCAGAAGATTCTTCTCCCGGCCCGCCTTCATCACGACCACATCTCCGTCTTCGTCGCCCAGGTAGACCTTGCCGTCGGCCACCAGGGTCGAGCCCCAGATGGCGGCGAACATATCGTGCTGCCAGAGCTCTTTGCCGGTCTTGGCATCGAGGCAGTGGAGGAAGCCGCTGAAGTCCGAATAGTAGAGCAATCCGTCGTGCAGCGATCCGGTCGAGACCGAACGGCGGATCTTGTCGAAGTGCCAGACCACGCCCTCCTTGGTGATGTCGCCGCGTTTGGTGGCGTCGATGCAATAGAGATGGCCGACGCCCTCGCCGTGCTCCGGATCTTGACCGTTGGCGATGTAGATCTTGTTTTCGGAGATGATCGGCGTGGCGATCAGTTCATTGCGGGTCTTGGGCCAGACCGAATCCTTGGGGTTGGTATCGAACTCCCAGAGTTTCTTGCCGTTCGAGGCTTCGTAACCGCGGACCCAGCCGTCCCCTTCGCCGACCACCACCTGCACGACGTCCCCGATCTTGCCCACGGCCGGCGACGACCACTGGCCGTGCAGAATGCGATCCTCGACGTTATTGACCTCCCAGACCAGCTTGCCGGTCTGCTTGTTGAGGGCGATCATCGACGGCGCCTTCGGCGACGGGATATTGACGTGGCTCTCATCCTGGCCGTTCGAGGTGCTGACGTAGATCAGATCCCCGTAGATGACCGGCGATGAATTGGCCATATTGTGCGGATGGTCTCCGACCTCCTCGACCATGTCGAACTTCCAGACGAGATCGGCGTCATTTTTGCCGCTCAATTTCTCATCCTTGAAGGGTCCGTCATTCTCCCCGTCCCGGAACCCCTGGGTATCGAGGCAGACGACCTCCGCCCGGTTCGAGACGTAGTAGACCTTATCCCCCTCGACGATCGGCGATGAACAGACGCCCTGATACGGCCAATCGTTGACGCGCCCCGCGGCCAGTTTCTCGCTCGTGTGCTGCCACAGAAATTCGCCGTCCGATTCGCGGAAACACATGAGCACCCCGCGATCGCCGCCCTGTTTCGGATCCCGCAGACCTTCATTGTTGGTCCCGGCATAGACCTGCCCGCCCGCCACGACCGGGTTCCCATAGCTCTGCGACCCGAGGGTCGCGACCCATTTGACGTTGGTCTTCTTCGCGACATCCCAGGTCGAGGGCAGCCCCTTGATACTCGAAATCATATTGCGTTCGGGCGTTCCGCCCCACATCGGCCAATCCTCCCCGGCGACGGTGGCATTCGACGCAGAAACGAAGCTAACGACCGCGAATAAGGCGCCGGCGAACAACAGCAGCGCCGCGACCGGCATCGCGCGATAAAGTTTTCGTTTAAGAATGCGTATTTCCATTTGGACCCTCTTTCTCGAATTTGGCAGTTTGCCGAGCCAACTCAATACTTTGCTCACAAAGTCGGTTACCAACCGCGAAAGGCGCGAAAGACGCGAAAGATCTGTGATTCCGCGTCGGCGGCGGATTTCGCGGTTTACATCTCAAATTCCAAAGAACTCAATCTTACTTGTTCTGAGTAATCTTGATGTTGTCGAAAAATACCTCATTGGCGTTATCGGCAAAAACGCCGGCGCTTCCGTTTCGATTGCCGATCGGATCTGTCCACTCAATCGTCCATTCCGC
>DATEFT010001071.1:0-6655 GCA_035280505.1 Blastocatellia bacterium
CTGGCAAGTTTCAGGGCGCAGCCGCGCGGGAACCGTCGGAATGGAGAAATGGGATGCCTACTATGTCCGCAACTGGAGCGTCTGGCTTGACGTCGTCATCCTGGCGCGAACGGTCAAGGTCGTGACCGACAGAACAGGCGCCTACTAAAAAGAAGTCTAGAAAAGTCTAGAGAAGTCAAAACCGGTCCCGATTCAGACTTCCATGGATTTCTCCCGACTTTTCTAGACTTTTCTAGACTTTCCTAGACTTTCCTAGACTTCCTGAATCTGATTGTTCTTTCTCGCCGCCCGCTGACTGAGGACCGTCAACCACGATGAAGACAAGGCGGAGCCGCTCTCAGCCCCCTTCGAACCCTCAACGCCGATGCCGCCCGGGTCAGGCAGCAAGTAGTTGAATAACCCCATCAGGCCGGCCGTCAGTTCCGGAAAGTGCGCGCGCAGCTCGACCGCGAGTTTCGCCGGAATCGAGAGGATCACTTCGGCGTCGCCGTTCTTACAGGCGGTGACGATCCGGCGGGCCGCCCGCTCGGCGCTCATCGAAGTCAGCGGCAGCGAGTCGCTGACGCTGAACCATTTATACTCCTCCCGATGCTGGCCTTTAAAAGTGGCGTGGAGCGGGCTGCCGGTTCGCATCAATCCGGGGCAGACCGTCGTCACCACGACGCCATGCGGCTTCAATTCGGCCCGCAGCCCTTCTGAGAACCCGACCAGCGCAAACTTGCTCGCACAGTACGGAACCAGGTGCGGAACGCCGATCTTGCCGCCGATCGAGGCGATGTTGACGATCCGTCCCTGACGGCGAGCCCGCATCTCGGGCGCCACCGCCAGCGTCGTATAGAGCGCAGACCAGAAGTTCGCCTTCATCGCTTCCTCGTAATCGCTCAGCGTCATCTCTTCGTAGGGGCCCACCGTAATGATTCCGGCGTTGTTGACCAGCACATCGATCTCTTTGAACTGCTCGCGGACGTGGCGAATCATCTCTCGAACCTGGGATTGATCGGTGAGGTCGCACGGCACGGCCACCACCTCCGCTCCGCGACTCACGAGATCCACGCGCGCGCGCGCGAGTTCGCCGGCGTCACGCGCGCAGATCGCCAACCGAGCGCCCTGGCGGGCGAATTCGCGAGCCAGGACCAATCCGAGCCCCCGCGATCCTCCCGTGATCAGAACCGTCTTCCCGCGCAGGCTGAATTGGGTCAGCCGCCGCACCACCGCCCGCGCCGCGACCGCGGTCCCGACGCCGACCGCCGTCGTCAGCAGGGTCTGTCGATTCCGCCGGTACCACCTCCGGGCCAAGGCGGGCGCGATAACATTGACCAGTAATCTCCGTTTCAAACTCATAGTACCTCTTGATCTTCGAGTATTTTGCGTGTTGCGCGGCTAGAAACCAGCAAGCGGCGCGCCAAAAACAGTCCGGGGAGCGTGAACAACCTGATGAATCGCTAGCAGACGATTCCCCAAGAATCAGGTCGCTCACACTCCCCGGACTGTATCCATGGGCTCCGTTCATCTGTCCTTAAGGACTACAGTTGAACGGAGCTTGAACTCTCCCCTCAGGGGAAGAGCCGGCCATACTCGGCATTGGCCAGGGCCACATCAACCTGCGCCCAGAACCGGTGATACCGGAAGGTCGGGGCAGCTCCACCATTGAGGTAGGTCTGCACCAGAGGCCATGCCGGATCCAGCCGGTACTTGGAACGGATGCTGATGAAGGTCGAGGCGCTGTTGATCGCATCGCCGTTGGGCATGATGCCGTTGAAGGTGGAAGGCACGAAGATCGGATCATCGAAGCGGTTGTAGTCCAACCGGGTCTCGGGGACCGAGACTCCGGCGGCGTCACGGTAGAGCGTCCAGATCCGATCCAGCAGCGCCTTGGCCATCGTCTGGGAGGCCACGTGCTGCGTGGCCCAGCGTCTGGTGCCGGCGCTGTAGTAGATCAGAGTCTTGGCATAGGCGCCGGTGACCCCGATGTCGTTGGTCCGATCGACCACCGTCACGTGCAGGTTGGCGTTGAAGGCCGCATCGTTCGCATTGAAGTTCTGGTTGGTCGCGTTCCAGTTGAGCCCCGGTTGACCGCTCCAACCCAGAGTGGATGGGATCTGGTAGGTGCCGTCGGTCGCCAGGGTGGTGTTGCTCATGGCCCAGTTGACCCACTTGTCGAGGATCACCTTGGCATTGGCGTTGCCCGTCACGTAGTAGTACTCGGCCACCCGTTCCATCGACCAGACCTGGAAACCGAACCAGGTGTTGCTCGGCGGATCGTGATAGACCGGCTGTTCGTCGTAGAACATGCCGTAGAAGGTGCTGACGCCGGCCGGCGGAGTCGCATAGCGTCCCGCCCAACTGTTGGTGGCGCCGCCGGCGATGCCGCCTTCAGCCGATTGCAACCAGCGATAGAACTCGATCTGGCGAGTGAGGCTCGTCCCCCAATCCCGCGCCGCGTTGGGCGAACGCGGAATCAGCGAGGGTACCGTCGAGAGGGCATAGGCCGCCAGCGGGTTCTGATATCCGAAGTGGTTGTAGCTGGAGCCGATCCGGAATCCCCAGTTCTGCGAGACATCGACCGGACCACCCCAGGCGTAGTACCACGACAGCAGGTAATGGGCGGAGTTGTATCCGCTGCCCGCCGCACAGTTCGGGCTCGTGCAGCCCATGGACTTGAAATACTTATCGAAGAACGAGTACCGCAGGTAGTCGCCCATCCTTCCGGCCTTGGCCACCAGACCGTTGACGGTGGCGTTGCCGCCCTGCGCGTCGGCGAAGGTCTTGGCCCAATACATGGCCTGAATCAGCCGCGCGTCGGCATCCGGAGCGTTGGTATAGCGCCACTGCCGGGTATAGTTGGGATCGACGATGAAGAGCGGCAGATAACCTCCGGTCGCCCCCCGGCCCCACGCGAAGTTCTCCCAGGACGGCTGCGGGATCGTCTCCCAGACCGACTCCTGCGGGCCGCGCTGGAAGGTATTGATGTAGGAGGGCGAGGAGATTCCGTCTCCGCGCCGGCCGTAACCGTACCAGTTGCTCACGTCGAGCAGCCAGTGCATGCCGTAGATCTCCGGCGTGCCGTAGGTGTTCCGCAACTCCCCGCCGATCGGGTCCTGTCCCACCGGAACCGAGGCGTTGAGCGGCGTCGGGTACTGATTCGGCAGGTCGAACTCCGGAGCATACTGCGCCGGGCTCGCCGGATTGTACGACCCCGCGTTGGCGGGCTGATCCTGACTGGTGGGAATCATGAACGATTCCATGTTGGCGAACATCTGATTGAGGGAGGTCCAGTTCCCCGTGACGTTCCCATACATCACCTCGAGCCAGGCCCAATAGCTGTAGGCTTCGGAAGTGGTCTCGTGACCGTAGTCCGGCGCCTCGCAGATCAACGTCTCCTTCGAGTGGAAGGGGATGCCCTGCGAACTGAAATAGCCGTTGGCCGGATCATGCAGTTCGCCCCACAGATCCAGGAAGCGCTGGGTGTAGGCATTACTCGACGGCGACGGGCTCACCACCGGCGACGGACTCACCACCGGCGACGGGCTCACCACCGGCGACGGGCTCACGCTGGGGGTCACGATCGGCGTCGGGCTCGTGCCGGTCGGCTCCGTTCCCCAGATCAAGACGCCGTTTCGATAAAGCGTGACCCGGTTCCAATCGGTGAAACTGGTCTTGGTCGGGTCGTACGACCAGTCGTTGGCCTCGGTGTAGTTGCCCCAGTTCTGGCTGTGGATCCGGTTCTGGATCTCGCCGGTCTGCTGACCCGGCGCCAGGCTGCCCGCGCCGGCGGTGAATCCCACTTGCAGATAGGTGTTGGCGCCGGTGACGGGCGCGGCCATCGTGACGAAGCTGCGCGTGATGTTCGAACAACCTCTCGTCGCATAATCGCAGTCATAGACCTGCGGCTGGTTGAGATCGTTCGTATACCAGTAACGAATCGTCAGTTCAGTGAGCGGGACGGTGGCATTGGTGCCGTTGACGACGTTCAGATGCGGCTTGAGATGATTGTCATTGGGCACGTTGGCATCGGCCGCCCGATATTGAACTCTCAAGGTCGCCGTCGATTGCGCGTAGGTGGTGATCACCTTCCACGCTCCGGCCAGGAGTAGGAGCGAGGCGAAAGTGGTCAGGGCCGCGCTTCGCCGGAAGATGCTCACCAGAGGCAACTTGTAAGAGCTGATAGATACTTTCATCTTTCCTCCCGTCGGCTGGGCCGAATCCGGCCCAGCCGCATGTTGATGCACTCCTTGGACGATCTCGGATCTGAAATCCAAGATTCATTTTTATAAGGGCGTCGTTTCGAACGAGTTGATGGACTCCTTGACTATGTGAAGATCGATTTTTCAGTCAGTCTTCCGCTGCAGGCGATGGTTTTTAATGAGAGCCTCTTGCTTGCATCGGTACTGATTCGCATTCGGTACTCAACCATCAGCAATCATCAGCAATCATCAGCAACCATCAGCAACCATCAGCAACCATCAGCAACCTGCATGCCAAATCTTTCTAACTAATAACTGAGCGGATCTTCAGGTGTTCCGCGCCCCCCCCACCGAACGCCGGCGTCATCCGCTTCGCCAGCGCCGATAGTGGGGGCGCGAACTCGGGTTGCCGCCGAAGGGGGCCGGCGACAACGCGTGAATTTTAGAAGTGACCCGTCTGGCTGAAAGTGTTCCCACCCATGGTGTAGGTCACGACATACGTATCGCCTGCGGTGGGATGAACCGTTCCGGTGCCGCTCGATTGGGCGGCGAACAGCCAGCTCGTGCTTGGAGACAGTGTCTGTCCGGAGGCCAACGAGAACTGATAGGTGATGGCCGCGGCCGTGCTGCTGTTGCTCTGCAGGATCTGGCCTCCCACCGTGTTGTATTGGCCGCCGTAGTTGATGCCACCGGCCCGCTGCAGGGTGATGGTGATGGAGAGCGAGGTGATGGCCGCGGTGTTGCTGATCCGGATCACTTCCTCATTGAACCAGGGGCTGCTGGTGGTCACGGCCGGAGTGATCGTCACTCCGCCGCTGCTGGGACTCGCGGTCACCGTCAGATTCAAGGTGGCGGCGCGAGTCAGACCGCCGCCGACACCCGTGATGGTGACGCTGGCGGCCCCGAGCGTGGCGGTGTTCGAGGCGGTGAGCGTCAGGATGCTGCTGGCGCCCGTCGCCGGAGTCGGATTGAAACTGCCCGTCACGCCGGCCGGCAGGCCGCTGACGGTGAAGGCCACGCTGCCGGTGAACCCGCCGGAACGAGCGATGTTGACCGTGCTGGTCCCGCTCCCGCCCCGGCTCACGGTCAGGTTGGCGGCGCTCAGCGAGAGGGCGAAATTGGGAGTCGCCGGAGCATTGACCGTCAGGCTCATGGTGGCGGTGCGAGTCAGACCGCCGCCGACACCGGTGATGGTGACGGTCGCCGGACCGGTCGTCGCCGTTCCGGAGGCGGTCAGAGTCAAAACGCTGCTGGCGCCGGTGGCCGTGGCCGGATTGAAGGAGGCCGTCACGCCCGCCGGCAGGCCGCTGGCGCTCAGGGCGACGCTCCCGGTGAATCCGCCGGAACGGGTGATGCTGATGGTGCTGGTGCCGCTGGCCCCCCGGTTCATCGCCAGACTCGTCGGATTCATCGAGAGGGCGAAGTTCGGAGTCGGCGTCGCGGTTCCCTGCCAACTGCGCAGGACCGTATCGGCCGGTTTGCCGCGAGGGTTGTAATCGATATCGCCGGACGCCGGCGCAGGAACCGGCCAGGCCCACCAGAAGATCCCCCTCATCCAGGACGACTGCGCGCTCCAGACCGTGAACGCGGCCTCATAGCAGTCCCGCTGCTCGTTGAGATCCTGAGCGCCGCTCAAGCCGAAGTCCCAGGGCCGGGTGTTGGCCCCGTCCACGCTCTTGTAACCGAGTTCCGTGAAGATCACCGGTTTTCCGCGAGAATTGGAGAAGTTCTGCAGCGTGGCCACGATGTTCTCGCCGTTGGCGTTCGAGGTCCAGGCGGAGACGAGCGCGGCCGCCGTCGGGTTGTTCTGATTCGTGAGCGTGAAGTAGGCGTCGAGCCCCATCACATCGAGCGCATCCCAGAACGAGACCGTGGTGAACTCGTCGGCCGGATAGGTCGCATTCGCGGCATAGGTCAGGGTTCCGCTGTAGACGGCCCGGACCGCCGAGATCACGTTGAGCCAGCGGGCGCGATTGGCCGCGCCGCTGAGGGTCACGAACTCCGTTCCCATGCAGAAGGCCTGGACGCCTTGCTGTTGAGCCAATTGAGCGTAGTGCACGATGAAGGTCGTGTAGCTCTGAAACCAGGCATCCACGTTGCTCGGAGTGAACTGTCCGCGCCAGGTCCCGTCGATCGAGTCGACGTGAGGTTTCAGCATGACCCGCATCCCTTTGCCCCGCAGGTCCTGAATCGCCACGATCAGCGAGGCGTCCGTGGGCGTCTTCTGACCGCTCGGTTCGGGCGCAATCACATTGGCGCTGCCGTTGGCCACGTACTGCGTGACCAGCACCGCCGCCCAGTTGGCCCCCGTGGCGGCCAGCGCATTGCGAGAATCGGTGGCGGCTCCGGTCGGCTGATCGAAGTTGTTATACTCGTTGAACCACCACGAGACGTGGACGATTCCGTTATATTCGAATCCGCTGCGGCTCTGGGCGAAGGCCGGCGGAACCATCGAGGCTCCCACCAGCACG
>DATEFT010001072.1:0-8591 GCA_035280505.1 Blastocatellia bacterium
TTTAGAACAGAGTGCCGGGTCAGACCGCCGCCCGGAGGCGCGCTTAGGATCCGGCCGAGTGCTGCCCTTGTTCGAGGAACCCGGTCAGGGCCTGGCGGAAGCGTGTGATCTCCGCTTCCAGCGCCTCGCAGACCTCGCCCGCGCGAGTCAGGTCGTCGGCCATGCCCATCAGCTCCAGGTCCTTGGCGGCCTCCGCCGCGGCCATGGCCGAGAGGTTTCCGAGCATCCCTTTGAGCGCATGGGCCACGTTCGACAGTTTCTGACTGTCGCCGTCGGCGATCGCGGAGCGGATCTCGGACAATTGCCGCGGATATTTATCGACGAAGATCTCGCCGATCTTTTTGACCAGTTCGATCTTGCCTCCGACCCGGGTCATCAGGGACTCGCGATCGAAGGCCGCGATCGCTTCGGGCTTCGGCGGCGCTTCCGCCACCTCGGATCTCGTCGAGACGGTCACCTCCTCGATCACGGCGAAGAGTTTCTTCGGCTCCAGGGGCTTGGCCAGGTAGTCGTCCATTCCGGCGGCCAGGCATCGCTCCCGGTCGCCGTTGATGGCATGCGCGGTGAGCGCGATAACGGGGGTGCGCGCGTTGGTCCCGCGTTCGTATTCGCGGAGGGCGGCCACGGCTTCGAATCCGCCCATGATCGGCATCTGCACGTCCATGAGCACGACGTCGAATCGCTGCTGCTGAAAGAGGTCGAGGGCCGTGCGGCCGTCACCGGCCACCACCACCTGGTGCCCGCGGCCTTCCAAAAGATCGATGATCAGCTCCTGGTTGATCTCATTATCCTCGGCGACCAGGATCTTCAAGTTCTTCGCCTTCTCGCGCGGCGCCGGGGCGCCGTTCCGCGGGGAGTGCGCGTCGGATTGCAGGATGGGCACCACCGCCAGCACGATCGCATTGAACAGTTCGGACGATTCGATCGGCAGATCGAGATAGGCCGTGATCCCCAGATCGCGGTGCCGGGCGAGATCTGCCCGCCGCTCGGGAGCGCCGGCGATGAGGATGCCGAGTTTGACTCCCGCCAGGGCCTGGCGGAGCTGCCGGGCCCTGGCGAAGCCGTCCTCAAACGGCCCCATGGCGCAGATCAGGCTCAGGGCAAAGGGTTGGTCGTCGTCAACCGCCTGCTTCACGGACCGGACGGCCGTCTCGAGATCTTTGACGACCTCCGGCTGCATCTGCCAGTTGGAGAGCAGCGTCGAGAAATCCGGGCAGCCCTCGGCCTCGGGAGCCAGAACCAGGACCTTAAGCCCTTTCATCTTCACCAGTTCGTTGTGGATGACGGTCGCCGCCAACAGGTCCTGCCGATTGAACCGGGCCGTGAAATGGAAGATGCTGCCGTGGCCGATCTCGCTCTCGACCCAGACCTCCCCGCCCATCATGCCGACCAGTTGCGAAACGATGGCCAGGCCCAGCCCCGTCCCGCCGAATTCGCGCGTGGTCGAGCCGTTGGCCTGGGTGAACGGGTGGAAGATCATCTGCTGTTTCTCCGGCGGAATCCCGATCCCCGTGTCGTGGACGGAGAACCGGATCACCACCTCGCGGGCGGTCACCGAATCGGTCGCCACCCCCAGATGGACCCCGCCCTGCTTCGTAAACTTGATCCCGTTGGCGATCAGGTTGATCAGAATCTGGCGCAGGCGTCCCGCATCGCCCACCAGCAGGTCCGGAAGGTCTCGCTCCACCGCCCAATCGAGCGTGAGCCCCTTCTGCTGGGCGCGGACTTCGAGCACCGAGATGATATCTTCCAGCAGGTCTCTCAGGTTGAAGCCCATCGGATCGAGCTCCAGCTTGCCGGCCTCGATCTTGGAGAAGTCCAGAATATCGTTGATCAGCGAGAGCAGCGAATCGGCCGAGACCTTGACCCGGCGCAGGTACTTCTGTTGCCGGGCCGTCAGTTCGGTCTCCAACGCCAGTTCGGTCATCCCGATGATGCCGTTCATGGGCGTCCGGATCTCGTGCGACATATTGGCCAGAAATTCGCTCTTGGCGCGGTTGGCGGCCTCGGCCGTCTCTTTGGCCCTGATCATCTCGAGTTCGGCCAGCTTGCGCTTGGTGACGTCGCGGCAGATATTACGGGTCTGAACCACACCCTGATCTTCGTATTTGCAGTTGACGCTCCATTCCACCGAGACCCGGCGACCGTCTTTGCTGACGAATTCGGCCTCGATCTCGTTGATCCGGCCGCCGGTCGCGATGTACCGGAAGATCTCGCGGCAGTGATGGTGATAGTCGGGATGGATGATGTTGAAGACCGAAAGGCCGGCGACTTCGGACTCGTGATATCCCAGCGTCTCCATCCAGGCGCGATTGACGTAGAGGAAACGGCCGTCCGGCCCGTTGGTGAAGATCAGGTCGCTGGCCGTATCGAACAGTTCCCGGTACTTCTCCTCGCTCTGTCGCAAGGCCTCCTCCGACCGCCGCTGCTCGGTGATGTCGCGGACCACCGCATAGATCAGGCGGGCGTCGTGATTGGGCGAGGCGCTCCAGGAGAACCACCGATAGCCGCCGTCCTTGCACCGGAAACGATTGACGAAACCGGAGGAGACCTGCCCTCGTTCGTGCAGCCGGGCGGACTCCGCCCGGGTCTGCTCCAGGTCGTCCGGATGAATCAGTTTGATGTAGGGCTCCGAGAGCAACTCCTTCTCGGTATAGCCGAGCGTCGATTCCCAGGCGGGATTGAGATGCCGGAAGTAGCCCTGAAAGTCCGCGACGCAGATCAGATCGACCGAGAGTTCGAAGAGCCGGCTGTACTCCTCCGACTTGATCAACGCGTTCTTCAAGATCTCCTCGACCCACTGGCGCTCGCCGATCTCGATCTGTAATTTCTGGTTGGCGACCTCGGCCTCCTTCTCGCGCCGGCGGGCGGTCTGCGCCAGGCCCAACAACTTCAGCAGGAAGGCGTCCATCAACAACCCCACCAACAGGGTCAGGGTGGGCAACTGGGTGTGCAAAGCCGCCACCAGCTCCGCGCGCGGCCACAACCGGATCCGCCACTTGGCGCCGTCCAGATCCAGTTCGGCATCTCCGAAGAGCGAGGAGTCCGGAGGGGCGTCGTCCTGATCGAAACGATAGACCTCCTTCGACCCGTCAAAGACGGCCGCCAGATAATGGTCGGTGATTCGATCCTCCAGCAAAGTGCGAAAGACCTCGCCGAGCCGAAAGACGCCGACGATGAACCCGTCGAATCCGTTCCGGCCGAAGATCGGAACGGAGACCAGAAAACCCTGGCCGCCCTCTCGCAGCTCGATCGTCTGGCTGACGGCCGGGCCCCGCCGCGCATACGCCGATTCCAACGTCTCCCTCGGCAGCGATTTCGATCGCGGGTCGTCCCGCTCCAGAACCTCCAGGCCTTTGAGTTTCATCAGCCAACGGATCCGGTAGTCCGCATCCACCCACTGGATCTCGTGATAGCCGCTGAAATCGACGAGGTAGTGCTCGACATCGGCCTTCCAGGCCTCGAGGCTGGTCCCCCCCGAGAACTCCCATCGCTTCGCGACCCGGGTCAGCGCCTTCAGATGCAGCTTGAGCTGCGTCGTGACATCACTGCTGGCGTCGGCGGTGGTGGCGCTGATGCCCTGTTGCAGTTGCAGGGTTTCGTTGGAACGCAGCGCCTGCCACAGAAAGAGCGTGGCGGTCAGGATCCCGACGCCGAGCGGAATGATCATCCCTTGCCGCGCCTGCACGCCCTGCGCCGTGATCTCCTCCCAGGCCAGGCAGAGGATGGCCGCCCCCGACACGATCAGCGAGCCGGCCGCGTGGATGGCCACATGGGTGAACTGCCCCCAGCCGAGAGTCGTGGTGATCCCCAGAAAGTATCCGGCGAAGGCCACCAGGCTCAGGGCGGTGACGATCGAACCCAGGAGCCCCAGGATCAGGCCTCGCCATCGCAGCGGACGAATCGCCTGAATGGCCAGGGCGATGCCGATCAACGTAAAGCAAGACGCGGTGATCGGCGCCATCCGTCCGGGATGGGCCGCGCTGACGCTGAGATAGCTGTCGACGAAGAGCTCGTCCAGACCCAGACTCCAATCCGATGAATATTGAGCCAGGGTCAGGACCCCGATGGTATTGACCAGCAGCCCGGGAATCTGGGCGCTCCGGCGCCAGCCCGCCACGATCAGGAGTAAGCCTCCGCCGCTGAGCGCGAAGGCCAGCGCCGTGTTGAACTGCATCGGCGCGAAACCGGGAGAGATCTGAATCAGGGTTAGGTTATGGAGGCGCCACCCGGCCATCACGATCAGCCCGACGAGCACGGAGAGCGCCCCACCGGACGCAACGACCAGACGCGAAAGGCCTGAATGACCGATCTTTGAGTGCATGGTAATCAGAGCCTGGAGAAGTCTAGAAAAGTATAGACTCTATTTGGGTAACAGGCGCTTCAGTCTCGCCACCATCTCGATCGGATTGAATGGTTTCACGATGTAGTCGGCGGCCCCGAGGCTGAAGCCTCGCAGAACATTGATCTCTTGCTGATAGGACGTCAGGAGAATGGTGGGAATGGAGCTGGTCTTCTGGTCATTCTTGAGTGAGGCCAGAACTTCATAACCGTCGAGAACCGGCATGTTGACATCCAGAATAATGGCGTCGGGACGCTGGGCCCTCGCCATTTCGAGCGCTTCTTCGCCGTCGCCCGCCACCTGACAGGTCATCTCGTTGCCCTCGATGGCCGCTTTCACCAACACGACGGTCGTCAGATCATCATCGGCCACCAGAATGTTCGGGGGCCCCTTGACGACGGCGGCGGCGGCCGGCGCGGGCTTGTTGCGGCGCTGATTGGAGGAAAGCAGTTGGTAGATCCTCAGACAGGCCGCCTCCGGGGTCCAGGGGGAGACCAGAAAGTCGGAAGCGTATTCCTGAATGATCGGAGCCCATGACAAAAAAGACTCGGATGAACCGATCAGCAGTAAGGGCTTGTTCCGATCAAAGGCTTTATCTCTCAGCCAGGGACACCCCTCCGGTTCCAGACGCGCGTCCAGAATCACGACGTCGAAGTGATCGAGTCCCACCGCCCCGGTAGAGACTTCGTCCGACGTCAAGGCTCGCGAAAAGGCCTGGGCCCGGTCCAGGACCTGAGCGAGCCGATTCGATTTAACTGAGTCAAATCCGATCAGCACGCATCGGGTCCCGGCCAGCTTTTTAATAATCTCCGTCGTCACTCCCAATTTTTCCATCAATCACTCCTTCCGGGCATAATTGGCCCGTCGGTCTCTTATCGGCTGTTCGGCCGGATGGTTTAGGAGTGTCAAAAATCAGGAGTTACGCGCCTTTGAACTCCGGCCGGCGCTTCTCGAGGAAGGCTCGGACGCCCTCTTCCTTGTCGGCGCTGGCGAAACAGAGCGCAAACAGATCGATCTCCGCCTGCAATCCCTCGCGCAGATTCATGCGCGCGGCGTTGCGAACCGAGGTCTTGGCCATCTCCAACGCGATCGGGCTCTTCTCGGCGATCTTGTGGGCCAGTTCCAGGGTCCGAGCCCTCAACTCCGCCGGCGGGTAGACGGCGTTGACCAGGCCGATCCGCCACGCTTCCTGGGCGTCGATCATCTCTCCGGTCAGGACCATCTGCATGGCGCGGCCCTCGCCGACCAGGCGCGTCAGTCGCTGGGTGCCGCCCGCCCCCGGAATGATCCCGAGATTGATCTCGGGTTGACCGAATCTGGCGTTCTCGCCCGCGAACCGCAGATCGCACGTCAGGGCCAGCTCGCAGCCGCCCCCGAGACAGAACCCGTTGATCATGGCGATCAGCGGCTTGGGAAACCGGTCGGCGGCCTCAAAACCGTCTCGCGAGTTCATGACCGCACGTTGCTGAAAAGCGGTCCGCCCCGCGAACTCGCCGATGTCGGCTCCGGCCACGAAAGACTTTTCGCCGGCTCCGGTCACGATCACGACGCGAATCTCGGGATCGGCCCGCAGTTGATCGAGCGCCTCGCCGAACTCGCGGCGGGTCGCAATATTCAGAGCGTTGAGCTTCTCCGGACGGTTGATGGTGATGATGGCGGCGCGGCCTTCCCTTTCGATGATCAGGTTTTCGAACATGGCTATCAGCTCCAATCGAGATTTAGGATTCGCTGACCGCCGCGGATTTTGTGGGGATGTCCCTCGGAGCGCCGGAGGCGCTCAAGCCTGCCCACAAAATCCGCAGCGGCCAGAAGATTCGGATCGCCGCCTATTCTATCGCCAGGCCCATTGAGGTTGAAGTCCACTTTCGCGGTTCGCCGGCCAGGAGCTGGAGTGTTCAGCGGTTAATGGATGGATGTCAGGAGTAGAGCAAAATTTTTTTCGGATCTTCGTCCGCCTGGAATACTACTAATCCGCAAGGAGTCAAGCGCTTTTTGTTGACCATGTCTATTCCGGCATTTCAATCATTATTTGAGATTTGATAGACTCACCCGGCTCCGGACGATTTTCAGATCAAACCAAAGGCGGTCGATAGAGATGCGATATCAGAATCAGGTCGTCATCATCACCGGCGGCAGCCGCGGCATCGGCGCGGGTTGCGCGCGGGTCTTTGCGGCGGCGGGCGCCACAGTCATGATCGCTTCGCCGGAGCGGCAGGCCGGTTCGGCCCTCGCCGCCGAATTGAGCGCCGGCCCGGCCGGGCAGGCCCATTTCATCGAGTGCGACGTCACCAGCGGCGATGACCGCGAACGGTTGATCGCGGAGACCCTGCGCCGCGCGGGCCGTGTCGATTGCCTGATCAACAATGCCGGATGGCATCCGCCGCATAAACCGATCGACGACTTCTCCGTCGAGGAGTTTCGCCAACTGCTGGAGTTGAATGTGGTGAGCGTCTTCGCCCTGAGCCGGGCGGCGCTCCCCGCGCTGCGTCAGACCCGCGGCAACATCATCAACATTTCGAGCCTCGTCGCGCAGATGGGGCAACTCCACGCCGTCACCTACGTCGCGACCAAGGGAGCGATCACGGCCTTCACCAAAGCGCTGGCGATCGATGAGGCGATTCACGGCGTGCGCGTCAACTCGGTCTCGCCCGGCAATATCTATACGCCGTTGTGGCAGGAGGCCATCGAAGCGGCTCCGGATCCGGCGCAATGCCGGGCGGAGGGCGAGGCCGCCCAACCCCTGGGGCGGATGGGCACGCCGGAAGAGGTCGGCCGGCTCTGTCTCTTCCTGGCCGCGGATGCGACCTTCATCACGGGCGCCGACCATCTGATCACCGCCGGCGCCGAACTCGGCTACGGGCGCAAAAGCCGCCGGCCGACGCCGAACTCTTAAATCATTAATTTCGACGCATGGTGTAGAAATTTGCGAGCCCCGATGCGACATGCTGTATCATGTCATCATTGCGGAGAGGGGGTGAACCGGTGACTAAAAAGGAGATGGAATTGAATCTCCAGATCCTTGAAGCGAGGGTCGCTCAACTTGATCGGGCCGTTCGAGTCGCGCAGGAGTTGATCGAATTGCAGCGCGAAGATCTACAGATTCTCAAGGGACGGTTGAGAGTGACGGAGAACGAACTGGAGAAGGCCCGGAGAGAGTTGCGGGAGTTGTCTCGGAAATACGAGGGCTTCTGATCCCCCCTGTCATTGAAAGGAGATGGTCATACCGTGAACGGAGAAAAGATCAGAGAGATCAGGGAAGAGCTGGGGCTGACCCAAGAAGAGCTGGCCGAGCGACTCGACCTCGACCGGAACAGCATCTCGCGGATCGAGCTGGGAAAGTCCAATCCCCAGTCGCCGAAGATGCTGGAACTGGCCCTCAGCTATCTCTTGCTGGAAAAGCGGCTCAGTTCCGACGAGCCGGTCACCCGGCTCAAACAGATGGTGACGGACCTGGAGTCACTGCGGGATCGGATCCTCGCCGACCGCGCCGCCGACCGGGAGGCTTACGCTCACAGCTCGTGACGCGGGCGCTTCACGGCCAGCGCGGCGACATAGCCCGGACTCGTCTCCAGGGCGTCCAGCCGCCACTGCCGCGGAGCCTCGGGATCGTTCTCGGCGGTCAGGAGCGCCGCCGGCCGGCCCGGCTCCAGCGAGACCGTAAAGCGGTCCAACGGATGAGAGAGCCCCTCGCCCAGCGCCTTGATATACGCCTCTTTACGCGTCCAGCAATTGAAGAACGCCACCATCTGCTGAGCGGCCGGCAACGATTGCAGCACCGCCACCTCGGCCTTCGAGAAGAACCGCTCGGCGATCTCCAGGTTCGCCAGATCTTCGCGCATAAATTCGATATCGACGCCGAGTTCGCAGCGCCAGGCCACCGCGAGCAGGGCCTGCTCGTGCGAATGCGAGAGGTTGAAACAGAGCCCCTCGCGATTCTGGGTCTCGATCAGGAAAGGCTTCCCATAAGAACTGTAGGTGAAGCTGAGCCGGGCGGGATCGTGCCCCAGGTACCCGGCGAGGATGGTCCGGAGCATCCCGCGCGCCACCGTGTACCGGTCACGATCTTCCGGGCGATGGTATCGGGCGGCCTTGGCGCGCTCGTCCGGCGCCAACAACCCGATCAAGGACTCCGCTCGGACGCGGGCCTCGGCCAGGGCGAGGGGCCAGACCTGCGTCTCATCCGCGCCCAGCTCCAGGCGGTTCGCCGATCTCGGAGCCAGACTCAATTCATCCCGATATCTGATCATGA
>DATEFT010001073.1:0-7426 GCA_035280505.1 Blastocatellia bacterium
ATGTTTGTTCGTGCAGACCAAGCTTAACCCAGATCGGCAGCCAAGAGCCAACGATCAGCGGCCTCAATCGCCTCCGAGAGGGCCAGAAAAATCTCGATCCCTCTAAATCTCCGCTAAAATCGATTATATTGCACCTTCGAATATCAGTGCCTCGTACAGATTTAGTATTTTGGAAAGTTAAGTTACTTGAAGATTGGATTCGAAGCCGCGAAATCCGCGAAATCCGCGAAGCCGGATGATTCGCGTCTTTCGCGGCTTGAATCCAAATTTCCAAAGAACTTGATCTCCGGAATATTATAGTTACTTCGAATCTAAAGACCTCTCAGAACTTCAATCCAAGGGAGAACCGGAACATGACTCGATTCGGTTGGACTATCGCACTCTTGCTCTGCGCGCTGACATTGCTGGGGCGGCCCCTCAGCGCCCAAACGCCGCCGGCCCCGCCGGCCCCGGCCCAAAATTTGAATGACCCAATCGAAAAGATCAAAGATGAAGGAATGAATCGTTCGCAGGTGATGCAGACCCTCGGCTATCTGACGGACGTCATCGGCCCGCGGCTCACGGCCTCGCCCAACCTGAAACGCGCCAATGAATGGACGCGAGACCGGCTGCAGGGCTGGGGATTGGAGAACGCTCACCTCGAAGCCTGGGGGCCGTTCGGGCGCGGATGGTCGCTGCGGTCGTTCTCGGCCGAGATCCTCGCGCCGCAGGCGATTCCGTTGATCGCGTTTCCGAAGGCCTGGTCCGGCGGCGCGGAGGTCACGGCGGAGGTCGTCTATCTCGACGCGAAAGAGGAGAAGGATCTCGAAAAGTACAAGGGCACGTTGAAGGGCAAGATCGTGCTGAGCGGCCAGCTTCGGGAACTGAAGGCCCACTTCGAGGCGCCCGGCACTCGCCAGACGGAGAAGGAGCTGCTGCAATTGGCCGATGCGCCCGATCCCGCGCTGAGCCGTGGCGGCCCGATGGCCATGATGGCCAATCCGCAGATCCTGGAGTACATCAAGGCCGCGGTCTTCGATGCCCAGAGGTTGAAGTTCCTCTCCGAGGAGAAGGCGGCCGTGGTCCTGACCTCCTCGCGGGGCGGCGACGGCGGGACCATCTTTCTGGAGGCGGCCTCGGTGCCGCGGTCGGTCAACCCGTCCTCGCCGATGCAGGCCGCGATGGACCTCTTCATGGGACAACTCAACCCATGGAATCGGGAGGCGCCGGCCAACCTGCCCCAGGTCGCCGTCTCCATCGAACAGTTCAACCGGCTGATCCGCATGATCCAGGCCGGCGAGAAGCTCCAGGGGCGCATCAAGCTCGACGTGCAGTTTCATACCGACGATCTGATGGCCTACAACACGCTCGCCGAAATTCCGGGGACCGACAAGAAAGACGAGCTGATCATGGTCGGAGCCCATCTCGATTCGTGGCATAGCGGCACCGGGGCCACGGACAACGGCGCGGGCTGCGCCGTGGCCATGGAGGCGGTCCGCATCCTGAAGGCCCTCAACCTGCAGCCGCGCCGGACCATTCGCATCGGACTCTGGACCGGCGAAGAGCAAGGCCTCTTCGGCTCGCGCGCCTACGTCAAAGACCACTTCGGAGAGCGCGCCGACGACGGTTCGCCCCAGTCCCGGCTGGCCGGACTGATGGGCGGGGGACCGGGAGCCAAGATCAACGCCAAACCCGATTACGAAAAGTTCTCGGCCTATTTCAATCTCGACAACGGCACGGGCAAGATCCGGGGCGTCTATCTGCAGGGCAACGAAGCCGCGCGCCCGATCTTCCGCGAATGGTTGATGCCGTTCAAAGAGCTGGGCGCCTCCACGCTGACGATCTCCAATACCGGCGGCACCGACCATCTCTCGTTCGATGCCATCGGGCTGCCCGGTTTTCAATTCATCCAGGATGAGATCGAGTACGACACCCGGACCCATCACTCCAACATGGACGTCTTCGACCGGATTCAGGCGGACGATATGAAACAGGCGGCGACGATCATGGCCGCGTTTCTGTATCAGGCGGCCACGCGCGAGGAGAAGATTCCCCGCAAGGCCTCGCCCGCCAAATAGCCATGCTGCCAAGTACGTTGTTAACAAAATTGGGGGACCGACCGCGAAACACGCGGAACACGCGAAAGACCGATGATTTTGCGTCTTCCGCGTGTTTCGCGGTTTCGAAGGCAAAATCATGAATCGCCGGGAGATTATCGCGAATGCTCTGAATGCGCTGGTGGCGCAGAAGCTGCGCTCCGCGCTGGCCGTGCTGGGAATCGTCGTCGGGATCAGCGCGCTGGTGGCGATGGTCGCCCTGACCGAGGGAGCCAACACCTACATCACCGAACGCCTGGTGACCCTCCAGCCGGACGTCTTTCAGGTCACGCAGCTCCCCGCCTCGTTTCTCAACCTCAACGATTTCATCAAGGCCTCGAAATGGAAGCGGATCGAATACGACGACTATCTGGCGATCCGCAACCGGAGCCGCGAATGCCTGGCCCTGGGCGGAGAGTCGAGCCTGATGGGCCGTCTCAAGTGGCGCGGCACCGTCACCGGCAGCGTGCAGATTCGCGGGTTGACGGCCGGCATGTTCGACATCGAGCGGGTGGAGGTCGCGACCGGGCGCTTCTACACGGAGGCCGAAGACAGCCAGCGGATGCCGGTCTGCCTGCTGGGGGCCGAGATCGCGACGGATCTCTTCGGCGACGGCGATCCGCTCGGCGCGGAGATCAGCGTCATGGGCAAACCGTTTCACGTGATCGGAACCGTCACGCGGCGCGGCACCCTCTTCGGCCGCTCGCAGGACCGGTTCATCATGATGCCGCTCAGTTCGCTGCGCCAGCGCTTCGGCCTGCACCAGTCCGTCATCATCTATTGCCAGCAACGGCCGGACGTGGCGGCGGCCTCGGCGATCGACGAGATGCGGGGGCTCATGCGCGAACGGCGCCACGTGCCCTTCGATCAGGAGGATAACTTCTTCATCACCACCTCGGATTCGGCCGGCGGGATCTACCAGGCGGCGATCGACGGCTTCTACATCGTGACCATCCTGATCTCCGGCATCGCGCTGACCGTGGGCGGCCTGGGAGTCACCAACATCATGCTGGTCAA
Organism: Blastocatellia bacterium; assembly: GCA_035280505.1. Classification (GTDB taxonomy): domain Bacteria; phylum Acidobacteriota; class Blastocatellia; order RBC074; family RBC074; genus JAKEHZ01. The sequence continues at coordinate 3,093 of DATEFT010001073.1, forward strand.
CGTCCGCGAGCGGACGCGCGAGATCGGGCTGCGCAAAGCGCTGGGGGCGCGCAAGCGCGACGTGCTGGCCCAATTTCTGGCCGAGACCGTCACGCTCTGCCTCGCCGGCGGAGCGCTGGGCACGCTCTGCGGCCTGCTGCTGGCGCAGGTGATCGCCTGGGTCACGCCCCTGCCGGCCAGTTCGCGGCCGCTGGTGGCGCTGATCGGTTTCGTCGTCTCCTCGATCGTCGGGCTCCTGGCCGGAGTCTATCCGGCCCGGCGCGCCGCGGAACTTTCACCCATTGAAGCCTTGAGATATGAATAACCGAAGGCTCGCGCAACTGGCGCGCAATAGATACCTGGCGGAACTGATCGAGGCCTTCTCGCTGGCGCTCGGCGCGATCAATCAATATCGATTTCAATCGGCCCTGACGCTGACCGGCCTCATGATGGGGGTGGCGACCGTGATCGTCGTCGTGGCCCTGATCCAGGGGCTCGACAACACGGTCAAGCGCGCGCTCTCCAAGCTCAATCCCAGCAGTTTCGTCGTCGGCCGGATCGGGTTCTCCGATTTCGCCAGCCCCGATTTTCAGGGGGTGCTCAAGAAGCGCCCGCCGCTGACGATCGACGACGCCCAGGAGGTCCAGAACAACTGCCCGAGCGTCAAGGTGCTGAGCCCCTTCTACGCCAAACTGGCCTTCGACCCGGTCAACGTCTGGTACAAGGGCGAAGAGGCGCAGAGCCCGCTGCTGCGCGGCGTGGACCAATATTTCACCGACGCCACCGGCATCTTCGTCGATCGCGGCCGGTTCATCAGCGCCGCCGACTCGACGCACCGGCGCAACGTCTGCGTCATCGGGCGGACGATCGCCGACGGCCTCTTCAGCGCCGAAGATCCGCTGGGCAAACAGATCCATATCGACGGCGAGGTCTACGAGGTGATCGGCCTGATCGAGCAGCGCGAGGTCCTCTTCGGCGGGCCGAGCGAAAACCAGCTCGTGCTCATTCCTTTCGGCACTTTCGACAAATACTACGCGGAGCGGGAGAAGGAGTTTCTGCAGTTCTTCTGTCTGGTCAGTTCGCCCGAGGAGGTCGAACGCGGCATGAACGAGGCGCGCGAGGTCTTGCGCCACCATCGCCGCCTGCCGGTGGAGGCGCCGGACAACTTCGTCATCTTCGCCTCCAATCAGATCGTCGACATCTGGACCCAGGCGTCCAGCGGGGTCTCGGTGCTCATGATCGGCGTCGCCTCGCTGGGCCTGTTGATCGGCGGAATCGGCGTCATGAACATCATGCTGGTCTCGGTGACTGAACGGACCATGGAGATCGGATTGCGGAAGGCCGTCGGCGCGCGCCGCCGCGACGTGCTCTGGCAATTCCTGCTGGAGGCCATGATGTTGACCGTCATGGGCGGAGCCGCCGGAGTGGTGGCGGGGATCGCGGTCGCGCTCCTCATCCAGTTCCTGCTGCCGTCCCTGACCGCCAGCATCTCGGTCGGCGCCATCAGCGCCGGCCTGGTCGTCTCCATGAGCGTCGGCCTCTTCTTCGGCCTCTGGCCCGCCTATCGCGCCGCCCGCCTGGATCCGATCGAGGCCCTCCGCTACGAACGGTAAGAGAGACCGCGAAAGACGCGAAAGACGCGAAAGCGAGCGATGTTTCGCGTCTTTCGCGTCTTTCGCGGTTCACACCCCAAATGCCGGATCTCAGCGCTCAGGCCGTCATCGCGCGTTCGCAGCGCTTCACGACCCGTTCCCGACCCAGCACGTGCATGACCTGGCCCAGATCCGGAGAGTTGGAGCTGCCGAAGATCGCGACCCGCACGATCATGGCCACATCGCCGACATGGCCCTTAAAACGTTCGGCGTTCTTCTTGTACTCCTTCACCGTGGGGGCGAAGCCCAGTTCGGCGGCGATCCCTTTCAACCGCTCGAAGAACTGTTCCGGCGGGTCCGTCTCTTGAAAGCGTTCCCGGATCACGGCCAGAATGCGATTTCGATCCTCGGCGGGGATCTGGGCCGGAAACGGCAGGTCCCGAACGTCCGGCAGGAACCGGTCATAGAACGGCCCCAGATTCGCCCGCAGGCTCTTGAGCGTGACCAGCCGCTTGGCCGAACTCTCCGGGTTCCGCTCGATATTGAGCGCCCGGCAGGCATAGTCGGGATCTTTGCGCATCTCGGCGGCCAGTTCGGGATCGAAAGTCGCGGTCCAGAGCTGCGAGCATTCATAGAGCCGCGCGGTGGACATCCGGCTCAGGACCTCGCGGCTGATGCTCTCCAGCTTCACCATATCGGCCACGGGACCGGCCACTCCCATCTTCTCCAGAGTGAGCGAAAAGGCCGTGTAATCGGCCTCCGGATTCGCCCGGCGCCAGTCCTCGAAATCCGAGTTCGCCAGATTCATCAGATAATCGATGACCGCTTCCGTCGGGAAACCGTTGCTCCAGTAGAATTGAACATCCGCTTCCGGATCCGTCCGCTTGGAGAGCTTCCGCTTGCCGCCCGCCTCGCCGAACTTCTGGATCGCGGAGATGTGGGCATATTGCGGCGGCGCCCAGCCCATCAGCGAGAAGAGCTGCAGATGGAGCGGCACCGAAGAGACCCACTCTTCGGCGCGAATCACGTGCGTGGATCTCATAAAATGATCGTCGACCAGGTGGGCGAAGTGATAGGTCGGAATCCCATCCGATTTGATCAGGACCGCATCGACGTCGTACTCCGGCAGACTCAGCGTGCCCCGGACGCCGTCATTCCAGTTCACGGTCCGATTGGGATCCCCCATCGAGCGCAACCGCAGCACGAAGGCGGCCCCGGCGCGAATCCGGGCTTCGATCTCATCGAAGGTCAGTTGGCGACTCTTCGCCCAGAGTCCGTAGACGCCCGAACGAAGCCCCGCCGCCCGCTGCTCCGTCCGGATCGCCTCCAACTCGGACTCCGACATGAAACAGGGATACATGGCTCCGCGACCGATCAGATCGAAGGCGCAAGCGTGATAGAGGGTCTTGCGCGCGGTCTGCACATACGGCCCATAAGCTCCCCGCTCGAGAAACTCGCCGGCCGGATCGCGGACCGGCCCCTCGTCCGGCGTCAATCCATAATCGATCAGGGAGTTGACGATCGTCTCGTAGGCTCCCTCGACCGACCGTTTGGTATCGGTGTCTTCGACCCGCAGAAAGAAGAGGCCCTGCGTCTGGTGAGCCAGTTTATGATTGATCAGCCCAACGTATAACCCTCCAATATGCATCATCCCGGTGGGACTCGGCCCGAGCCGCGTAACCATGGCGCCCTCGGGCAGAACTCGGACAGGATACCTTTCCTCCAGTTGCTCCAACGAAGGCAGCTCTCGCCAGTTGGGAAAGAGTATCTCCGCTATTCCGCGCCAGCGCTCCCGGTCGGGCGCGTTCGTCTCGGCCCCCACAGTGGACAGGTGATTCGGTTTAATATCCATTCGTTACAGAAAACCTCACAGAAAGCCCCGGCCTGACGCCGGGATGAATTAGAGATCGTTGATTCGGGCACCTCACGCCGGCCTCCGATGAACCGGGTCGGCCAGGGGGACGCCACCCTGAAACAATAACCGATCCCATGTGCCGTCTCAATCTGCGGAACGCGCGAAAGCATCAATCTTTCGCGTGCTCCGCGCATTTCACGGTCTGGAATAAAACTTCGAGCCCTTCGTTTCCCAGACTTTCTGATATAAACTCCGAAACCTGTCAGCCCCAGCTAAGTCTAACCACAATAATGTAGCACCAACGCTCAAGCGCTCAGGCGGCGTTCGGGTGCCGATAAATACGATGCAGATCGAACCTTCGAAATCGATGCCGGTAGAAGAGGCCGCCGATCTTGATCGGTCGCCAGCGGTCGCGGGTGAGGAGAAGCCGCCGCGAATCGGCGGATGGTTGATCATGGTCGCGATCGGTTTGTGCTTCAACCTTCTACAAAATTTGAGTTCTGCGGTGGACTCCATGGCCCTGGTCATCAGGACCTCGTTGTGGAGACGACTAACCGACCCCGCGTCGCCGACCTATCACCCATCCTGGAAGCTACTATTGATCTTCGAGGCCGCGGCCAACCTGCTCATCCTGTTGGCGACAATCGCGGCGCTCTGGCTCTTCTTCAGGAAGAAGAGAGCGTTCCCGAAGCTGACCGCGATTTCGCTCCCCTTGATCTTTGTCGCCGGGATGACGAGCTATTTCTTAGCCCGGGACATCCCCGCCGTGGTCGAGAGCGCGGAATATGCCAGGCAGTGGGATTTCCTGGTCATGAGATTTGTCATGTTGCATCTTTGGATTCCCTATCTACTCCTCTCAAAGAGAGTGCGGAGAACCTTCGTGCGTTGATCTTCCGCCATGTATAATG
>DATEFT010001074.1:0-9585 GCA_035280505.1 Blastocatellia bacterium
CGCGCCGGGAGCCCCGTGAACCGAACGCGCAGCTTGTCCTGCTCGAACTTCACCTCCTGACCGGTCGCCAACCAGCGCGCCGATTTGACCTTCGTCAACAGACCGCAGACGGTCACCGTTTCGCCGGGCCAGAAATAGACATGCGCATAGAGCGTGTTCCCTTTTCGAGTGAAAGTCGCGTAATTCGAGCGTCTCGGTTGGCAGCGGTCGGAGTGATAGATCGACTGTCCGTTCCGATCCATCCACTGACCCACCGAGGTCAGGATTCGGACCGATTGCTCGGGAATCGAGCCATCGGGCTTCGGGCCGATGTTGAGCAGATAGTTCCCGCCGTCGCGCACGCAGGAGACCAGGTTCCGGATGACCTGCTTGGGAGTCTTCCAGGCATCATCGGCGCGCTGATAACCCCAACTCTCATTCATCGTCATGCAGGACTCCCAGGCCCGGTCGCCCTCTTCCGCCTGAATGCGCTGTTCAGGAGTCGAGAAGTCGCCCGGCAGCCGGTTGCGATTATTGACGATGATCTCTGGCTGTAACTGGAAGACCATCCGGTTCATCTTCTCCGATTCCCAGCCCTTCACATCGAGTGGCCACGAGACGTCGTACCAGAGAATGTCGATCTTTCCGTAATTGGTCAGCAGTTCGCGGAGATGGGTATGGATGTATTCGACAAATCGTTGGCGCGACGGTTCGTCGGTCTCGCACCGGGCTCCATCGGGGTGATGCCAATCCATAAGTGAATAGTAGAAACCGACGCGCAGCCCCTCGGCGCGGGCCGCCTCCACATACTCTTTAACCAGATCGCGGCCGGCCGCCTGTTTGGGCGCACAATAATTGGTGGTCTTGGTCTCGAAGAGGCAGAATCCTTCGTGATGCTTGGTCGTCATGACCATGTACTTCATTCCGGCGCGCCTGGCGAGTCTCGCCCAATCGCGCGCGGCATTCGGCTTGGGAACGAATCGTTTGGCCAACTGTTCATACTCGGTCACCGGGATGGCCTCATTCTCCATCACCCACTCGTGGCGGCCGGCCACACTGTAGAGCCCCCAATGAATGAACATGCCGAACCTGGCCTCGTGCCACCACTTCATGCGCCGGGCGCGGTCGGCCTCCTCTTCGGAGCTCTCCGGGCGGGCAGCGATCGGCGAGGCGTGCGCCGAACTCGATAGATCCGAGGCCGCGGCGGCGGCTCCGGCCCCCAACATCTTCAGATAATCACGTCTGGAAAAATGGTCTTGGTTCATAGCCGTCTCTCGGTACTCTGGAAAGTAAGTTACTTGAAATCCTGGTTGGAACCACGGAACACGCGAAAAACGCTAAATCATCAACGTTTCGCGGATTTCGCGGTCTCAAAGGCCGCACTACTCCCATCCTGGCTCCATGAATTTTCGCCAGGCTGATTGCGATAGCTTGCTGGTTTGATTGCTAGGTTATGTGGCCCGAAACAACGCCGGCTTCAGGCCCGGTCATTCTGAAAATGGTGTGTCGCCTGCTGCTCACTCTCTTCCAAAGCGAGCGCGCGTTGAGCGCGGAAGAGATGTTCGCGCATGGCCTCGCGCGCCTCCTCGGGCCGCCGGGCCCGAATCGCGCGGTAGACGCGCTTGTGCAGCTCCAGCGACTCCGTAAAATCATGCGCGCGCTCGATCGTATCCCGCCGCCGTTCATACATGACGGCCGAAACCATCTCGACCAGCGTCGCCAGCGTCGGATTACCGGAGGCCGCCGCGATTGCCCGGTGAAAACGGATGTCGTGAATGAGATATTGCTGGGGATCATTGAGCGTGGCGTGCATCTCGGCGATCTCTTCCGCCATATTCACCAACAGATCCCCCTCGGCGCGCTCGGCCGCCAACCCCGCGGCGCTGACCTCAAGGATACTCCGGGTCTCGAACATGTGCTCGAACGTGAAACCGTGCAACGCCGCCAACAATCGTAACGGCTCGCTATCGAGCGCCGGCGGTCCGTCCGCAATAAAGGTGCCGGCCCCCTGGCGCGATTTGAGCACCCCCATGGAGATCAGCGTGCGCAACCCCGCCCGCAGGCTCGGGCGGCTAATTCCAAGCTGCTTGGCCAGTTCACGTTCCGGCGGCAATCGATCCCCGGGCTTGAGCTCTTCACGTTTGATCAGCTCTGACACCTGGGCGATCACCTGCTCAGTGGTTTGGCCCGGGCCCGCTGGATGGATAACCTTAAATCGTGATTTTTTGCTATTGGTCATATCACTATTCCCATTTCCCGAATGCAGATTCGATCCGCTTGCCGCACTGCTCTCGATCGCGCGACGGTCCTGGCTGGCGCGATCCTTCAGATCGATCGAACAGACCCGTCAAAACTTCGGATCTATTGGGGACTGACCTGACCCGACATGATAAGTCGAGAAACGTCCAGCAATCCAATCTTTCTGGCCGTTCCGGGTCCTTCGTTGAACTTCCCGACCCGACCCGGATCTGCCCCGATAATCTGCCTCCCGCTCCTGACCGATAATCACAATTTCCGATTTCTGTTCGAATTGGTTATATCAGTTGATACCGACTTGGGCTGCTTATACTACCATTACAATTTGCTGTCAAGTTGATAATTATCAATAAATCATATTTCGCGCTCCAGATGCCTGAAATGATTGACAGTCCAGGGGAGGCGTGTTAAATCTCTCCGAGCTGGAAGCAATCAATCACCACATTGGTATAACCACCACATTTACCGGGATGTACACTGGAATGTACAAAGGAGCTCTGCGAGCGAGAGTGGGGGATTTGCGCTCAGACCTGAATCCACAAAGGAGAAGACCGAGAAGATGAAAATAGTTCAAATTCTAACCCACGATCTGCGTTTTCCGACCTCCCGAACCCTGGCCGGCTCGGATGCCATGAATCCGGATCCTGACTATTCCGCGGCCTACGTGATTTTGCGGACGGACGATCCGGCGGGAGTGGAGGGCCATGGACTGACCTTCACGATTGGTCGGGGTAATGAGTTGTGTGTGGCGGCGATCAAAGCGCTGTCGCCATATCTATTGGGCCAGAGACTCGAAGACCTGACTGCCGACCTGGGAGGTTTTTGGCGGCGCCTGACGCGAGACAGCCAGCTCCGCTGGGTCGGTCCGGAGAAGGGGGTTATTCATCTGGCTACCGCCGCCGTGGTCAATGCGGTGTGGGATCTCTATGCAAAGTCGGTGGGCAAACCGCTCTGGAGACTGCTGGCTGAAATGACGCCGGAAGAACTGGTCGCCTGTGTCCCCTTCGAGCACATCACCGATGCCTTGACGCCGAACGAAGCGCTCGAGATTCTGCGGCGCAATCAGCCCTCGCGGGCGGAGCGGGAGGCGCTGATCCAAAAACAGGGATTTCCCGGCTACACGACCTCGGCCGGGTGGCTGGGGTATTCGGACGATCAGACCCGGGAGTTGTTGCGAAGCGCGCTGGCTGAAGGCTGGACCCACTTCAAACTCAAAGTAGGACGCAACCTCGAGGAAGACGTCCGCCGCGCCACACTGGTTCGCGGAGAGATCGGCTGGGATCGCCGATTGTCGATGGATGCCAATCAGATCTGGGATGTGCCGCAGGCGATCGCCTACATGCGTGAGTTGGAACGATTCGCGCCCTATTGGATCGAAGAGCCGACCAGCCCGGACGATATCCTGGGCCATGCGGCGATCGCCAGAGCGATCGCGCCGATCGGGGTGGCGACCGGCGAGCATTGCCACAATCGCGTCATCTTCAAGCAACTGCTGCAGAGCCGGGCCATCGATTTCTGCCAGATCGACAGTTGCCGGCTGGGCGGCGTCAACGAAGTGCTGGCGGTCTTATTGATGGCGGCCAAGTTTGGAGTCCCGGTCTGTCCGCACGCGGGCGGAGTGGGTCTCTGCGAGTATGTGCAGCATCTGGCGATCTTCGATTACATTGCGGTCGGCGCCTCGCTGGAGAATCGGGTCCTGGAGTATGTGGATCACCTGCACGAACATTTCCTCGACCCGGTGGTCATTCGCGACGGCTATTACCTGGTCCCGACCACTCCCGGATACAGCATCACGATGAAGCCCGAATCGATCGCCGAGAACCAATTCCCCGATGGGCAGACCTGGGCGCACCGCGAACTGGAAGGCAGCCTGGCCTGATCCGGACGGCTTCAACGTTGAATGTCGAGGACGTCGTATCTGGTCACGACGCCCACGATCCGTCCGTACTCTTCGATCAGGATCGCCGGCGAGTGCTTGAGATATTTGGTTGCGCGCTCCAGCTCGACATTTTCGTTGACGACCGGGAAGGGAGCATCCATCACTTCACTGACCGGAGCCTGCAACAGCTCGCGATTGTTCAAGAGCTGGGCCATGACCCGTCCCTCGCGAATACTCCCGACCGAGTTGCCGTCGGCCAGTACCGGCAATTGGGAGAGTCCGTGCGTATTCATCAGCAGCAACGCGTCCGAAACCTCGTCGTCGGGGCCCACCGAGACCAGCCGCGGCGCGCCGTTGGTCTTCATCTCGTTGATCAGGCCGAGCGTCATGCGTTCGAAACCGAGTAACCGCTTCTCTTTCATCCATTCGTCCGACAAGAATTTTGATAGATATCGCTCGCCGGTGTCGCAGATGATGAAGACGATGACGCTCTCTTCGCCGAGATTCTCGGCCGCCTTCAAGGCCGCCCAGACAATGGTTCCCGTGCTGCCTCCGCAGAAGATGCCCTCCTCGCGGGCCAGCCGCCGGGCCATATTGAAGGAGTCGCGATCCGTGACGTTGATGATCTGGTCGATATATTTCAGATGGACGTTCTCCGGGATGATCTCCTGACCGATCCCCTCGACCAGATAGGGGGTCGCCTCCATCAGTTTCCCGGTCTCCTTGAAGGTCTTGAAGACCGAACCGTAAGGGTCGGCCCCGATGATCTTGATCTGCGGATTCTTCTCTTTCAGAAATCGCCCGACCCCGCTGATCGTGCCGCCGGTCCCCAGGCCGGCGACGAAATGCGTCACTCGACCTTCAGTGGCCTCCCAGATCTCAGGTCCGGTGGTCCGGTAGTGTGCCTCGGGATTGGCCGGATTTCCGTACTGAAAGGCGAGGATGGCGTTCGGCGTTTCGTTGGCGATTCGGCGGGCCGTGTTGACATAGTGCTCCGGTGAATCCGGCTTGGCCGCCGCCGGGACGACGATCACGTCGGAGCCCAGCGCCTTCAGGTAACGAACCTTCTCCTGGCTGCACTTATCGGTCATGACGAAGACGCAGCGATAGCCCTTGATCGCGCAGGTCAGCGCCAATCCGATCCCGGTGTTTCCGCTCGTGGCTTCGACCACGGTGCCGCCGGGTTGAATCTCGCCATTCTTTTCGGCGCGCTCGATCATCGACAGACCGATTCGATCCTTCACACTTCCGCCCGGATTGTGCGACTCCATCTTGGCCAACACCAGGGGCTTGATTTCGCGTGTGAGTTTATTGAGTTTTACCAGGGGAGTGTTACCGATGAGTTCAAGGATATTGTTCTTATAATTCATACTGCTCAGAGGATTTTGGAAACAAAGTTATTCGAGATTTCAGGTTTAAACTGCAAAATACGCGGAACACGCTGAACATTCATCTTTCGCGCATTTCGCGTATTTCGCGGTTTGAAATAAAATTTTCAAGTAACTTACTTTCCAATCTGCTAAGGCTGCAAAGCGGGTTTAGGGATGAGTTCTAGACTTCTCTAGACTTCTTATTCACGATAGCTCAATTCCAATCCCTTGGTCGTGGTGTAGTACTTCGCCAGCATATTGGCCTGTTCCCATTTCGGCATGGTCTTCGGGTCACGCAGGTATTCGAGGAACCGGCGAGTGACCTGCGCGAAATGGGATTCGTGCCCATCGCGATATTTATCCGGAATGACGACCTTGATCTTTTCGCCGGAGGCCTCCACGCTGACGCCCGGATATCGGCCCTGTAAAGATTCGATCCTCTTCTTGAGCGCGGAGAGCAACCGATCCCGATCGGTGGAACCGTTGGGGATCACGTACAACTCGGCCTTCCAATTCTCCTCTTTGCCCTGACGGACCTCCAGCTTCGACTTCGTCCCCTTAAAGACGGCCAGGTGTGTGTCTCCGCCGCCGGCCGGCGCCTCGTAATTCCAGATCACATCGATCTTGGTATTCACGCCGCGCAAGGCATAGGTCATCGAACCATTGCAATAGTAGTCGAGATTGCCCTTGGCATTCACATTGGATGAGAGAAAGTCGGGAAATTTGGCGATGTTGGTGACCCGGCGGAATTCGGCTGGCGTCATCTCGGTCGGCCAACGGCGCGCGGCCGAGACCTGGATCTCCCGGTGATAGTCGATCGACTGTTCAGGGAAGAGCATCCACTGGGTCAGATCCACCAGGTGCGTCCCGACGTCGGCCACGCCTTCGCCCTGCTGTTTGACGTCAAAAAACCAGGTGGGGCGAATATTCGGCGCGCCGTCCACCACCTTCAGGATGTGATGCACGCTCTCGAAATAGACGGCCGGCTCCGATGGCGTGCCCTTGGTGATCTCACCGAAGACCTCCGGATCCTGAAGCAACTCTCGCTGAAGGATGGTCGTAATCTCATAACGCTCGGTCATGATGTCGTAGGCGACCAACTTCCTGGCCGCGGCCTGATTGAGCGTGGCTTCGAGCTTGCCGAAATCGGTCGCGCTGATGATCCAGGGCTTGTCGACCAGGACATTCAGTCCCGCCGCCACCGAGGCCTGGATCCGGTCCATCTTCCCCTGGTTTCGCCCCGAGATGACGACAACGTTCCCCGGCCGCTCGCGCAACATGCGCTCGAAGAAATCGGCCCCGGTATGGATCTCCAGCTCCCACCTGGTCGGCTGATCGGTCCGCAGGTTGAAGCGGCCGATCCGGTTGAGATGTTCCGACAGATCCGACCCGAGCGGCGCATAGACGTGCACTTTGGGCGCAACTCCGGGATACATCTCCTTCTGCACGAGCGCCGCGTGGAAATGTCCCGGGTCCAGCGTCATGATTTTGACATCAGACATGCGTTTCTCTTTCTGTTGTCCGAACGAGACGGCCGTCTGCGGCAGCAGGATCCATGAACTTGCGAAAACGACCGATAGAATAACCATCGATGAGGCGATTGAAAATCTTCGCACTTCGCGCATCCCCCCTTCCAGAGATCTCACAAACTGATGGCGCTCCCCGGTCAAGGGAGAGTACCATTTCAACTTGAAATCAGCCTTTTGAAATCATCCGCCGATTGAGAAGTGTCGGTGATCCGCTTTCGCGGCATTGCGGCTTGAACTCCCGCTTACATCTTCTAGCTTCCCACACCCCGCAACCACAATGCAAGAAGACAACCGGCGCCGGTAAATTTTGTCCCTGGCCTGGATTAGGTGAATGAGACGCAATAGAATGCCGCTTCTTTCCGGGCTTGCAGACAGCCGAAAAATTTGCCCCATTGACTGAGGACTCGAGATGTCTCTTCATCTGCTCTCTGTGATCGGATTTTTTACTTTTGCGTCGATCGCCTGGCTCTTCTCCTCCAACCGGCGCCAGGTCAAATGGAAGACCGTGATCTGGGGAATGGGACTGCAGCTCGCCTTCGGGTTGCTGGTCTTCCGCCTCCCTTTTTCGCAGCGCGTCTTTCTGTGGCTCAACGATGCGGTGATCGCGCTGCTGGACGTCTCACAGAGCGGGACGGCTTTTCTGCTCGGCCCCCTGGCCGCCAAACCCGGCGAGCCCGGATCTATCGGATTCATTCTGATCTTCCAGGTCCTCCCGGTGGCCATCTTCTTTTCGGCCTTCACGGCGGCTCTCTATCACCTGCGCGTGTTGCAGATCCTGGTCCGGATCTGCGCCCGGGTCTTCCATCGCACCCTGGGGATCAGCGGAGCCGAATCGTTGTGCAGCGCGGCCAATATCTTCGTGGGTGTCGAATCCGCCCTGGTCATTCGCCCTTATCTGGACAATATGACCCGCTCCGAGCTGCTGGTGGTCCTCGGATCGGGAATGGCCACGGTCGCTTCCACAACGCTCGGAATCTATGTCGCCTTTCTCAGCAAGGTCTTTCCGCAGATCGCCGGGCACCTGGTCTCGGCCTCGATCATCTCGATTCCCGCCACCGTCGTCATGACCAAACTGCTGGTGCCCGAGACCGAAACGCCGAAGACTCTCATGACGATTCCGGAAGACGCCCCGGAGACGCGCTCGCGAAATCTGATGAGCGCAATTATCACCGGCGCCATGGATGGGTTGAAACTGGCGGCCGGAATCTCGGCGCTTCTGATCGCGATCCTGGGGCTGGTAAAACTGCTCGATAAGCTGCTGGCCTTTCTGCCGGGCAGTTGGGTGGGATCGAGCGAACCGCTCTCGCTCGTCAAAATTTTGACCGGACTCTTCTATCCGCTGGCGGCGCTGCTGGGAATCGCCCGGGCGGACATCGCCGAGGCCGCCCGCCTCCTGGGTGAACGTATCATTCTGACGGAGGTGGTCTCGTATCAGGATTTATCGCAGATGATCGTGAGCGGGCAGTTGACCGATCCGCGCACGGTGGTGATCCTCAGTTATGCGCTCTGCGGCTTTGCCCACGTGGCCTCGATGGCGATCTTCGTCGGAGGAACGGCGGCGCTGGCGCCTTCGCGGCGCGATGACCTGGCAAGCCTCGGACTGCGAGCTCTCTTCGCCGCCACCCTCGCGACCTTGATGACCGGTTGCGTGGCCGGGATCTTCAGCAACGGCCAGGGCATCCTGTTGACTCGATAATCGGCTTACAGATTCTCGATCGGGACCGGCTCGACCTCATCGGCCAGTTCGAAACCGAAGACCCGCGAATAGAAGTAGAGTTCGCCGTCGAGCGCCCGCTTGATATTCGCGGCCTGCCGGAATCCGTGCTGCTCGCCCTCGAAAGTAAGGTAGGCGACCGGCAGTCTCTTTTTCCGCAGGGCTTCGACCATCATCTCGGCCTGGTTGGGCGGCACAATCTTGTCCTCGAGCCCCTGAAAAAAGATGACCGGTGCCTTGAGCCGATCCGTGTGATGGATCGGAGAACGTTCGCGATAGAGATCGGCTCGCTCGGGAAACGGCGCGACCAGGCCGTGAGTATAACGAGACTCAAATTTGTGAGTGTCATATTCGAGCGCTTCGAGATCGCTGACTCCGTAATGGCTGGCTCCGGCCTTGAAAACGTCGCGGAAGGCGAGCGCGCAGAGCGTGGTGTAGCCGCCGGCGCTTCCGCCGGTAATCGCCATGCGGTCGCCGTCGACGAGACCGCGGGCGGCCAGATACCTGGCCCCATTGACGCAATCGTCGACATCGACGATCCCCCAGGTCCCCTTGAGCCGTTCCCGATACGCGCGCCCGTAACCGGTGCTCCCGCCATAATTCACATCCAGGACGGCGATCCCCCGGCTGGTCCAGTATTGAATCCCGAGCCTGAAGGTCGGAGAGGCCGCCGCTGTCGGGCCGCCGTGACTCATCACCAGCAGCGGGGGACGTTCGCCCTCCGGCGCCGTGAAATCCTTATTCGCGGGCGGATAGAAAAAGGCATGGGCCTTCAGCCCGTTCTCCGTCGGAAATTCGATGGGTTGCGGAACCGAGATATAGCCCGGGTCGATGCTCAACTCGCTGGAAGATCGCAGG
>DATEFT010001075.1:0-2830 GCA_035280505.1 Blastocatellia bacterium
CCCCATCGATGATGCGGCCCCAATTCCGAATACGACTCCTCGGCGCGGCTGTCGAAGAAGACATTGGGCCCCGGAGTGTTGCTGCCGGTGACGAAGTCATGCCGGCCGGTCTTCGAATAGCAACGCATCACCAGGACGAACGAACAATCGTCCAGATTGAACGGGTACCGGCGGTCGCCGGTGATCACCGACTTGTGATCCAGAGAGCTGCTGTCCTGCACGGTCACGGACCTGGCGCCGGCGCCCACGAAGATCGTGCCCTGCACGAAATAGACCGAGGTCGCATGGCGGACCCAGGCGTTCTCGACGTTGGTCAGCGAGATCAGATAATTGGCATGATTTTCATCGGTCTCGGAAGCGAAGGCCGACTCGGACCGCAGGTATTCAATCCCGCAGTTTTCGATTCGGCCCGGAAACTCGTATTTCGCCACGTAACCTCCGCCGAACTCCGCCTGGAAAGCCTCGACCACCGGCGCCTCGAGAGTGATCCGATTACCGTTCACGGCGGTGATCAGGCGCTCGTAGCGCATGGTCCTCGCCGCCGGCGTCCAGGCTTCCGCTGAGATGCAGGTCGAACCGACCAGATCCGAGGTATCATATCCGGTCCCTTTCGTGGCGCAGGCATCCATGCCGATGGCATCGATCCATTCCTGATTCGGGGTGCGGACGACCAGGACCCGATCGCCGACCTGAAAGCCGGAAGCATCCGCGACGTTGAGCGTCCGGGCGCCGACGGGAAGATAAGAGTCCGTGATCGCCTGCCTCGTTCCGGCAACTTCGGTGCGATTGCCGACTCCGGCGACGTTGATCAGCGTGCGAGGCGTGGTGCCCGTGGCCCTGATCAACGTTCCATTCTCGCCCTCTCCCTCTCCGCGAAGCACGATGCCGCTCGCCCTGATCGTGACCGTGCCTTCGACTTCATAGGCCCCCGCTTTGAGCAGAATCGCGCCGCGAAACCCCTGGCAGTCCGGAGATCTCGCGCTCACCTCATCGATCGCGGCCTGGATCGTGCCGCCGTCATCTCCCTCCCCCGGCTCCACCGTCTTCACGACGGGCACCGATGGAATGGCCACTCCGCCGCCGCCGTAACCGACATTGGAGAAGTCCGGGATCGTGTCGCCGTTGGAGTAGGGAACATAGACCAGCCGCTCGTCACTTCCGAGATAGACGTGCTGACTCCGGGCCGCCTGACTGCTGAAGGCCAGAACGAAGAAAAGTAGTCCCAGTGCGATGGAAGACAGCGAAATTACCAGATATTTCCTCATTGATGGTACTCCTCGGTCCAACGGTCGTTGGCCGATGTTATGGGGCTTTTTTTGATATAGCAGGCAAAGAGAGTTTCGTAGATAAAGATGCATCGAGAAGCCGGTTTTGTTTGAAGAATAAAAAATAAATTGATGACGCCGATCCGCCGATCCGCTCCAGACGCGACTAAGCGATTTTTCATCGAGATCCGATCGAAAGATCGTTCGCTTCGATCCCTCGTTACAGTATCAAGATTGCGTAACGTGTGACCTAACCTGGTCGTTACCTGTGAACTTCTTCTCGACCTTGACGTACTCACCAGCCGCAATTTGCATTACGTTGTAACAAAATGATGGCTGATCGGCCATGTATTATGGATACGCTCGTTAGCTCGCACCGTCCGGCGGCTCGATCTCCGGCGGCTGCCGGGCCGCTCCAGCCACCCGGTGCCGGTCATTACCATAGTAATAACTGATACGTAACCGTTAGGTCATTGACTCAAACACCATGAGTCTTGTTTAGTGCCCTGGAAATCGGCACACCGGAAATCAGGTTCTTTGGAATTTGAGATTCAGACCGCGGAATCAAACACCTTTCGCGGTTTGTCAGCTAATTTTGCGAGCAAAGTATCCAGTAAGCCGGTTACTGCCGGTAAAGGATAGCGAATCTCATCATCCGGGCCGGATGCTTGCCTGCACTGATGGGTGAAGATGAGCAGGGAGCTTCGGGATGGCACCCTGGGGCAACATCTGCTCATCTTCTTTTTGGCCGGTTATGAACGTGCGCGATGAATGATTTCCCCCAAATCGATCGCCACATCTAAAAGCTCTCTCTCTCTCCCGCACATTGCGGCAGACGAGCCGAAACCGGAATCCCTCCGGTACTGCCCGCGGGAGAGAGCAGAGGGGATGTCCTCCTTAGGGAGAAGGTTGGAGGAAAGAAGGGGCCGGAGAATTATTCAGAGAGTTCCGGCCTCTTCAAATGATCGGACATCCGATCGACGGCGGTAATCCGGCGCGGAGGCAGGACCGCCTCAACTACTTTCGCTTCTTCAATGCGTTCGTCGGCGCCACCGCGGTGGGGCCGAACGGCCGGCTGAGCTGGGATGAAAAGCGGGCACGATTTGCCCCGTCTCTCGCGGATCATGTGGATTACTGAGAGATCCGTCGGAAGACGGCCAGGAATCGGGCGGATTTCCGGCGAATCGTGCCCCGCCACTCGTGGCTTCCATCCGATCGAATGATTGCTAGCGACCCCGATCACCAATCTCTCCTCCAATCAACCGATCAACGGGAAGTGAACATCAAGGCCGCCGACTTTTCCGCCGAAGATAGCCGTAAATCCGGCGCTCCGATCACATAACCGTGAGGACCATCTCGTGAAACTGACATTCCTCGACTGGGCCATCATTGCGCTCTATTTCCTCTTCAACCTGGGAATCGGTATCTATTACGCCCGCCGCGCCCGCGGCAGCACCGACGAATTCTTTCTCTCGAGCCGCGACGTGCCCTGGTGGCTGGCCGGGACCTCGATGGTCGCGACCACCTTCGCCGCCGACACGCCGCTGGCCGTCACCGGACTGATC
>DATEFT010001076.1:0-9870 GCA_035280505.1 Blastocatellia bacterium
GTAAGACTAAAGAACTGGAGCGGACGCGCTTCGCTTCCGCATCGTTCCTTGATTATTGGATCTTGCGCCCCATTGATGAAGCTGGGGCTTAGGCTCGACTTCGGTGCTTCAGCACCTTGCTGTCAAAATCGGATTGCCGACCGCCTCTTTCGCGGTCGCTCAGCTTCTCTCAACCTCAAACCACACTTGCCGGCCGGGGATCTGGAGGTTGGGCGAGAGCCTCTCCGGCAATCAACAGCCTCTTGAGAGGTGGCTGCCATCCATTGTCTGTGGCCGCCGGAATTGCTCCCCCCAGTTGCTAATGCCGGATTGGCTTCGAAAAGGGCTAACTTTGATTCAGATATTTTTATTCCGGTACCTCGATTTGGATGAGTTCGACCTGTGCCGTCCGATAATAAAATTATACGTTTCGGTCGATCCGACTGCCGGCCCGCAACCGGCCCACAATCCAAATAATTCCGAATGGGCAATTCCGAATGGTCCGAATGGAATCCATTCAATCAGACCAGACCGGTAGTACCTTGGATCTACTTATAGCTATTTGAACGGTATTCCAGCTCTATTGTAACGGTCTTCCCACTTTAAGGTGTAGGCCAGAGCTAATTATCTCAGGAAAAAGTAAGGTTCGCCCTAATTTTCTTTATCTAATGTTGGCGTTTCGGGGCGGCAATAAGTAGGAAAACTTAACCTACGTCCGCTCCGCCGATTACTACATAACTATTTTAGGCGGCAGTGTCGCCGACTGCACCCGGAATGTTACTCTGGGTGCCAAGGATGCCAATACTGTGGTGCCAAGGATGCCAATACTGTAAAGACGCAAAAAACGGGAGTATATTGCCGGTCTACAATATTAATCTCTTGTCTTCAAGATTCGATTACGTTTCAACCGGCTCGCCGTAGAGAATCAGGCCCCGAAGTCAAGCTAAGCCGCTTTGATCGTTTTTGTTGCACGGCGAGCGTCAATTGTGAATGCAAGAAGAAGTATCTCCTCATTTTTCCAGCAACTGTGTTACTTAGGATACAGTCAAGTGTTAAACTCGTGTATCAAAGCGTGCGAAAAACATGAGACCTGATATCAAGAGAGGCGACTTCTGGTCGATTGTCGATGGCGGCGAGATGGGGCATCGCATTCGCCACTTTGATTGGTCGACGACTGTTCTAGGTTCGATCACCGACTGGCCGCAAAGCCTTAAGACCGCCATCTGTATCGTGCTGGGTTCACGCCAGCCGATGTTGGTCGGGTGGGGGCCGGAGCGGATCGTCATCTATAACGATGCCTGCATCCCGATTCTGGGGGATCGCCATCCCGGGGGGCTCGGACGGCCGGGCGGGCAGGTCTGGCGCGAACTCTGGATGGAACCGCCGGGGTCGGAGGGCGGAAACCGCATCCTTCATCCTCACGGAGAGACTTCCTATACGGTTGCGCAGAGTTGGATTCCGGACGACGAGGGGGAGATCGGCGGGGTCTTCTGTCTGTGGACCGAAGAACCTCGGCGACTCACGGATCGGCAGCCCCCGGACTGGCTCCGCGAGGTGGGGAGTCCGGCGAGCCCGGCCGGAACGAGCCGCCCGCTCTCCGGTTCGTCACGCCCGGTCATTCTGCTGGTCGATGACCATCCAGACACGCGCGAATATCTCGGCCGGCTCCTGCGGGAGCGGTATGAGGTGCTCGCGGCCGCCAACGGCGAGGCGGCGCTGGCCATGCTGCGCGAACGCCCGCCCGATCTGGTGTTGGCCGATGTCATGATGCCGCGGCTGAACGGGTTCGAGCTGATCAAGGCGGTGCGGGCCGACCCTCAGACCCACACGCTGCCGGTCATTCTGGTCTCGGCCCTGACCGGCGAGGATGCGCGGATCAAGGGGCTGGAGGCCGGGGCCGACGATTACATCATCAAGCCGTTCGGTGAGCGTGAGCTGCTGGCCCGCGTGGGCGGAACGCTGGAGCTGGCCCGGGTGCGGCGCGAGGCGGTGCAGCGCGAGGCGGAGTTGCAGGCGCAGGTCGTCGACATCATCGAGAGTATCACCGACGCTTTTCTCGCGTTGGACCGCGATTGGCGAATCACCTACGTGAACGCGGCGGCGGAGCGGTTGAACAGCATTCCGCGCGAAAGTCTGCTGGGGCGTGATCACTGGGAGGTCTTTCCGGCCGTCCGGGAGACGCTCGTCGAATGGGAGCTCCGGCGGGCCATGACCGACCGGGTGGTGGTAAGGTTCGAGAATTTCTATCCTCCGTACGATCGGTGGTTCGAGGTCGATGCCTATCCGATGGGAGACGGCGGGCTGGCGATCTACGGCCGGGACATCACCGAGCGCAAGCGGGCGGATGAGGCCCTGCGCGAGTCTGAAGAGCGGTTGCGGCTGGCGACCACGGCCGCCGGCCTCTTCGCCTGGGACATCGATTTGACGACCGGAACCGTCAAGTATTCGGAGACCGCCGCCCGGACGGTCGGTGAAGAGTCGCTGCCCGCCGAATGTTACGATCTGCAGGCGGCGCTCCGGCTGATCCATGACGACGACCGCGAGCGGGTCACCGCGATCACCAGGCAGGCGATCAGGGAGACCGGTTCTTTCACGGCGGTGTACCGGGTCCGGTCGCCGGGCTCTGAATATATCTGGATCGAGTCGCACGGGATCGTGATCCGCAATTCGGAGGACCAGCCCGTGCGGTTGCTGGGGGTCGCCGGGAACGTCACCCTGCGCAAACGCGGAGAGGCGGCGTTGCGTGAGGCGCAGGATCGCCTGCGGATGGCGATGGACGCCGCCCGGATCTACTCGTGGGAGATGAACGTGATCACCGAACAGATCGAGTGGTCGCCCAATCACCGGGAGGTCCTCGGATTTCCGCTCTTCGACGATTTCCGGAAGACGGTCGGACTCTTGCACCCGGACGATCGCGAGCCGACGATCGAAGCCGTGTCGAGAGCGATCGAGCTCGGCGAGCCGTACGAGGGCGAATTTCGCCTGGTGCATCCCGAGACCGGGGAGTTCGTCTGGGGGCGCTGGCAGGGCGTGCTGGTCCGCGAGACCACCGACGGACAGCCGCGATTCGTCGGGGTCACGCAGAACATCACCGAGCGCAAGCGGGCCGAAGAGGAGTTGCTGGCGCTCCAGAACCGGCTGGCGGCCGATCTCTCGGCGATGACGCGTCTGCACGAACTGAACAACCGGTTGCTCGCGACCTCCGAACTGCAGCCGTTGTTGCAGGAGGTGTTGGATGCCGTGATCGAACTGCAGGGCTCGGACTTCGGCAGCGTTCGACTCTACAACCGGCAGACCGGGAGCCTGGAGATCGTGGCGCAGCGCGGGTTCGACCGGGAGTTCCTGGCATATTTCAGCCGGGTCGCGGCCGACGGCGAGGGCGCCAGCAGCCGCGCCTTGCGGCGGCGCGAGCGGGTCGTGATCGAGGATATCGAGGCCGATCCGGACTATGCGCCGATCCGGGCCATCGCCGCGTCCGCCGGCTACCGCGCCGTCCAATCCACGCTCCTCTTCGATCGCAACGGCGAGCCGCTCGGCATGCTCTCGACCCATTTCCGCCAACCGCACCGGCCCACCGAACGGGAACTGCGGTTGACGGACCTCTACGCCGGCCAGGCCGCCGAGATCATCGGATTCAAACTGGCCGAGAAGGAGATGCTGCGCGAGCAAGCCCATCTGCTCGATCTGGCCTACGACGCGATCATCGCCCGTGACTCCGCCGACCGGATCGTCTTCTGGAATCGAGGCGCCGAACGGCTCTACGGCTGGACGGCGGAAGAGGCCCTCGGGCGCAATTCGCATGAGTTGTGGCAGACCATCTTTCCCCAGCCGCTCGCCGAGATCCGCGCCATCGTGCGGCGCGACCGGCACTGGGAGGGCGAGTTGATCCACTCCCGGCGGGACGGCTCGCGCCTGGTCGTCGCCAGCCGCTGGGCCCTGTCGGAGGCGGGCGCCCAGGGCGAAGAGCGGGTCCTGCAGGTCAACCTCGACATCACCAGGCGGAAAGAGATCGAAGAAGAGGGGCAGCGGCTGCTGCGGCGGATCGTCCAGACGCAGGAGGAGGAGCGCCGCCGCCTCTCCCGCGAACTGCACGACCATTTCGGACAGCAGTTGACCGCGCTCCGACTGGGGATCGAGAATTTTCAGTGGCAGACCGAGACGCCCTCCTGCGACCGTCTGGCGGAGTTGCGGGACCAGATCCAGCGGCTGGATCTGGAGGTCGACTTTCTGGCCTGGGAACTGCGTCCGGCGACCCTCGATGAGTTCGGTCTGGCCTCGACCATCTCGATCTTCATCGCGCAATGGTCGAAGCAGTTCGGCATCACCGTCGAGTTCCATACCGTCGGTCTCGATCACGAACGCCTCGGGCCCGAAGCCGAGATCAATCTCTACCGGATCACCCAGGAGGCGCTCAACAACATCTCCAAGCACGCCCAGGCCGGCCGCGTGGGCGTCGTGCTGGAACGCCGGGCCGGGCAGGCCATCCTGATGGTCGAGGACGACGGCATCGGTTTCGACCATCAGCCGAGCGGCCGCTCGGGCGCCGCCGAGAAGGGGCTGGGCCTGGTCGGAATGCGCGAACGCGCGACCTTGATCGGCGGCACCCTGGAGATCGAGTCGTCGCCGGGCAGCGGCACGACCATCCTGGTCCGCGTCCCGATTCCGCCCGGCGAGCGCCGGCCGGAGTCGTCAGCCGGTGGCTAGCGGAAAGTAGATTTCTTGAAGTTTTGATTCGGAACCGCGAAAGACGCGAAAGACGCGAAAGCGCGAAAGGCCGATGATCAGGTCCCGGTCAATTACGGTTCAGATGATCCGAGAAGCATTCCGTTTGAAACCAAGCTCAGCATGATTGCTCAGGGCCGTCTTCGTTCTTTCGCTGATTGCGGCATGTCGCCAGGCCTGTCGATTGAAGCGTTCCTGAAGAAGTTCTTAGCGGTTGATCTGCTCGAAAGATTCAACTAATTGGATGAGGCGCTGACGAAGCTTGAAGATGTGGCCCGAGACTTTGACCACTGGACATCTGAGGCCCATTAACCGATTACCGGGGAGGACTAGGGCCGAAGACGTAGCAAGACCCGGATTGGCGATGACCCGGCCGACTACTGCAGGCGTCGGAGGATTCGACCTTTAAAGCATTCCAGTCGCGGCCGCCGCTCTTTCGATTGCGGCGGCTCCGTGGACGACTGCAGAACTCACCCCAGCGCGATAGGCAGTACGCAGAATCCGAACATCAAAACTGCAACTCTCTGATATGAATCTTAGAGCGTGAAATTAACTTCGAGCCGGTATTGTGGCGGCAAATACCGACATCCATCGACACGTCACCCATCGCGATGATACCTGCCGGCCTCTTCATAACCGTCAGGCATCGGCGGGGGAGATGAATTCTTGGGAAAAAAGGCCTTTTTGATCAGCCAATACCCGGCGGAGAGCCCAAACACGAGCACGGAAGCGATCACAAAACCAAGAAGTAACATTGGCAGGATCCCTTTCTTTTTCGGCTGTAACACGCTCAGGGTCGGATCATAAGAATTGTAATAAACAGTTACTGTTTTCCCGACAGGGTACTTCTCGACGTAAAGCTCGGCAATCTCTTGATAAGGCACAATATCACCACTGAAATTTACCTTATCTGAGCGATAGCTCTTACCATCGACCGTGAATTCATACTCAATTGCGAAATGAGAAATGGTACTCCAGTTCCCCTGCTTGCTCCTCCCCAGACTTGTATATGTCGATGAAGAGACAATTCTTCCCTCCGTCAATTTGAAAGATGACGGGTAGCTCATATACATCCAGATCCCTTTGACGTTGTACCAATCCATAAAGGCCGTCGGGACGGTAACTACCAGCATTATCGCCCCCAGCATCAGAAAAGTGATGTTGTTCCAGCTATTGGACATGAATCCTCCTCAGATCCGTTTAGCGCATTCCCGCTCAGGTTGGGGATCGCGATCGTCTCGGGCGCTCTGGTCATCTGATTTTTCAACATTCCGGATATGAGGGCACGCGACATCCGTATTTCTGCCTGACGATGCTCATCGTTCACGCCACCTACAGGCTTAGTGTAGAATGCACACTAAGTATTTGCAAGAAAAAATGAGATTTTCTCAGCAGGCAGTCACAGGACAGATAAAATGTCGTTCGCGACAGGAATTATGGCCACAGCAGCTACCAGGTCGTGGATCAATCATGCTTGTCGGAAAACGGATCGGTCGTGATCTCACCTAGCAGCAGGTGAGGAGGGGTCGGCTTTATTGAGCCCGGTTCATTCACAGCGCAACGAGACTAGAAGTCATCCCAAAACCGATTGACAAGTCAAAGTAATGGGATAGTTTACCAAGTCACGGAGGAATCCAATGACTTGGCGAGCTGTCACCGATAAACAATGGGCGCAGATCGAGCAAGCCCTGCCGAAGCGAAAACGGAGCCGAACCGGCGGCTAGAGCGGGTGAGTTTGGTGAACGCCGATTGTTCACCGTCGCATCGGTTGAAGACTGGAAAACCGGATAGCATAGTAGCGGGAGGGAGAGGCCCCAGCCGGCAACCATGACGACGATCGGCGGCAACTCCCGACGCCAGCGCGATCGGTGAGATCTCGACCACTCGCCGACGACAGCGCCCGGCCGCCGCTTTGATCAAGAAAAAAACAAAATTCAGCTAAAACTCTTACCATCATCGTAGATATCATCCGGATCAACGAAGTGAGCCAGGACGCTTGGGCGCACTAAAAGCGGCTCGCGTCGTATTCCTAGCTGGCAGAACTGTCGGAGATGTTAAGGGAGGGCCGGGGCAAATATTCCGATGCACATTTGCCCCGGCTTTAACAGATCCGAGGACGGACCAGGATAAGACGCTCGATTTCTATCTGATGCTCTCTGAAAGAATCGAGCGTCTTCGAGTGTCTGGAGAACCAATTTCACAGAGAAAGGAGTTTACCGATGTCGATTCCACAACAGGTAGAAAGTGGAGAGCGAAGCGCTGCTCTTGAAGAACTCGGAAAGTTCTTCAGCACTGCAAAAAGATATACGGAGCGCACGGGAAAGCCCGCGTTCATGCCGGTCTGTATCGTCGATAAAGTATGGCACGATCTACTTAATCGTCCGGATGAATACTTGGCTTTCTGCAATGAAGTGTTAGGCGAAAGGCGAGCAATCGGGCACGGGCCGATCAAAGGCACTGGACCGGTGGAATGGGTCGCCGACTATGAAGCGATCTTCGGCGACTTGCCGTCTATTTGGTGTTTCAGAGCCAACGGCGAGCATGACGCCCAGGCTTATGAGCAGTACCGTAAAACGGGCATTTTATATGCCTCATGGGACTGTAGCGCACAGGAGATAACTGGAACCAAGCCGGCCGGCCGGTCGATCACCGCAACGGCACACTAAGACCGAAGGTGTAAGGACTGAACCGGGCAGCGCCGTCCTTACACCTCGACCTTTGCCAGTCAGTTGATAACGTCCATGCCACGATCAGCCACCAGCGAAGGCCGTGTTTTCCGTCAGCCATTGGATCGGTGCGGCGATCAGGTGAAAGACTATCTTGACGCTGTGTCAGCCTCTTTTTGTCCATATATCAATCCTTCGGGCCTGCACAACCTGCTGTTATTCTCCGAGTATCGTGTAGACGCGAGAGATGAAGAGTCTCTGTGTCGAAATCTGTTTTATGTGGGGCTGATTCATACAGAGATTTTGCGAGCCAGCCGCTTGCAGATTGACGAGAAGAGGGGCAACCTGCTCGCTTGCGAGAATCTGATTTTTGACGGCGAGGCGCTTAATCAGATCGAGGGGGAAGATATTTTCCGTTGGCCCCATTGGTTTTTGAAGGTGCTTTACACTGGGCGAGGCGTTTTATTCGGGAAGTTTTGGAAAGGAGAGAGAGTTAAGAGCCGAGACGGGCGAGATGTACCGGTGCCGCCCGTTCACCTTCTATCTATTCGCAGCGCGGTGAAGCCTATAGACAGTCGCTTCTTTGGGATCACGCCTGAATTGCTGGAGATTCATGCGTCTTCATTCGATGCTGGGGCTAGGGCTTTTGATTTTCCAATGTCGTCAGGCAGTCAAGAAATGCTCGACCTCATAGGGACGCTGGCGCGCTCTGAAATCTGGCAATCATCCGTGATAGATCTCTGTTCGAGATGTGAGCGCACATCACTATTCGAGGATTGCCTAAAAGAAGTGATTTCGCGTGAGATCTCCCTTTCCGGTCAGTCATTCACACAAAACCGTTTCAGGCATCTATTAGGTGACAGCGATGAAAGATGAAATAGCGAATGCGCCGAAGATTATCAATGAGGCTTTGAAGACCATCAATGAGGCTCACGGCCGGCGACTTCAGTACGTACAACATATCGGCTCGAATCGTGGAGTAGATGTTGCGAAAGTCGCCGAGAATGCGGCGATCTATTCTCTAAAGGTGATTGATCACGAAGAGGTGAAGAACCATCCGGAGTTTGACCCGGACTTTCGAGTTGAATCGATCAGACGAGAAGGCCGCATCCTGGAGCGGCTTTCCTTTCACGATATAGGGGGATACCTCAACCACGGATCAGACGCCCGGCTTTCATGGGTAGTCACGAGATGGATTGATGGACAATCAGCCTCAGAACTGGCGCGCGCCATGCGAGGTGATAAGAACAACGATCAAAACTTTCTGCGCTTATTCTCATCGCTCATTAGACCAGTAGCCGCGCTTCATCAACTCGGGTTTCTTCATGCCGACCTTCAACCGAATCACTTCATTCGCTCAACTGACGGCGCTGTACATCTGATAGATTTCGGTCTCACTCACGAGATCGGAGACCCTGACGCGCCATATAAAGGCGGGTTGGTTCACTTCAACGCGCCCGAGGTTGCGCGGCAGATGATACGCAAGTCTTCCCGGACAGACTACGGCATCAAGAGTGAGATTTACTCTCTAGGCGCGATCCTGTTTTTACTGTACACCGGTAAGGTGCCGGTCAATTACGGTTCAGATGATCCGAAAAGTATTCCATTTGAAACCAAGCTCCGCATGATCGCTGAGGGCCGTCTTCGTTCTTTCGCTGATTGCGGCGCGGCGCCATGCCTGCCGATTGAAGCGTTCCTGCAGAAGCTCTTAGCGCTTGATCCGCTCGAAAGATTCAACTCATTGAACGAGGCGTTGACGCGGCTTGAAGATATGGCCCGAGACTTCGACCATTTGACATCTGAGGCCCATTGACCGATTGCCGGGGAGGACCAGAGCCGAGCGCCTGGCAAGACCCAGGTTGGCGAGGGCTCGGCCAATCACTGCGGGCGTCTGAGGATTCGACCTTTAAAGCATTCCAGTCGCGGCCGTTGCTCTTTCGATTGCGGCGGCTCCGGGGGCGACTGCAAAAACCACCCAAGCGCCATAGACAGCACGCAGAAACCGAACACCAAAATTGCAACTCGTCTGATATCAATCTTAGGCATCGCACCAGCTTGATGAATATTCGATGGTTGAAGAGAGAGACGGCGGCTGAGGCTCCGGGCTCTCTCTCTTGCCGCATCGATGAACTGAGGTCAGGCCGGACAGGGTATGAATAGGTAATGAATTTTCGGCCTGACTTCTCCCGCTATATATGAGGCCGTGCGCATCAGGCAAGGCCGATTTGACCGGACAAACCTTTCCTATACGGTGGTTTTCGTTCAAAATGAATACGGTTCCTTGAAACATCAAAAAGCGCCCGGTCTCCCCAGGACCGGGCGCTTCGCGCGGTTCGCACCGGTGAGGACAAGTAGAGGGCTCCCGGAATATTTCAAAAGTTGCTCTCGACTTCATCTCACCATTGCCGTTGCAGCATAGCGTCTCCATCAGAAATGGTTTTAACGGCTTTTTAGCCCAAACTTGGAGAGTGTTTGCCATGGCTCATTATCTCAGCGACCGCAC
>DATEFT010001077.1:0-10496 GCA_035280505.1 Blastocatellia bacterium
CGAAATCGGGCTGGCGCGTATCTGGGCGGAGGTGCTGAAGGTGGAACGGGTGGGCCGAAATGACAACTTCTTCGAACTGGGCGGCCATTCGCTGCTGGCCGTGACGCTGATCGAGCGGATGCGCCGGGAGGGATTGCCGACCAACGTCCGTACCCTCTTCACCGCGCCGACTCTGCGGGTGCTGGCCGAGACCATGGCAGGCGAGACCGGGACTGAGATCGAGGTTCCGCCGAATCTGATTCCGCCGGGCTGCCGTGCGATCAGGCCCGAGATGCTGCCGCTGGTGAGGCTGACGCAGTCCGAGATCGACATCATCACGGCGGGAGTGCCGGGGGGAGCGGCCAACATCCAGGACATCTATCCGCTGGCGCCATTGCAGGAGGGCATCCTCTTCCATCACCTCGTGAGTGCCCAGGGTGATGCCTACCTGTTGCTGACCCTGCTGGCCTTCGAGACCCGGCCGCGCCTGGAGGAGTTCATCGGAGCCCTGCAGGCGGTGATCGCGCGTCACGACATCCTGAGGACGGCGGTGGTCTGGGAAGGGTTGTCCGCGCCGGTGCAGGTGGTGTGGCGGGAGGCTGAGCTGATGATCGAGGAGGTCACCTTCGATCAAGTAGCAGAAGAGACGGAGGATCGGGAGGAAGTGGAGATCGCGCGGCAACTGCGTGAGCGATATTCACCGCGGCGCATCAGGCTGAATCTGGGGCGGGCTCCGCTGATGAGATGCATCATCACCCGGGATGAGGCGAATGAACGCTGGCTACTGCTCTGGCTGAGCCATCACCTGACGATCGATCACACTACGATCGAGATCATGACGAGGGAGGCGCAGGCCCTGCTGCTGGGGGAGATGGAACGGCTGCCTGAACCGTTGCCGTTCCGGAACTTCGTGGCGCAGGCCCGCCTGGGAGTGGATCAGGAGGAGCACGAAGCCTTCTTCCGGTCCATGTTGGGCGATATCGAGGAGCCGACGGCCCCCTTTGGCCTGCTCGACGCGCGAGGCGACGGCTCTGGCATTGAGGAGAAACGAATAGAACTGGAGGTGGGGTTGGGGCAGAGGATCCGCGCGCGGGCGCGAGCGCTGAGAGTGAGTGCGGCGAGCCTCTGTCATCTGGCGTGGGCGCAGGTGCTGGCGAGAGTGTCGGGGCGAGAGGACGTGGTCTTCGGGACGGTGCTCTTCGGTCGGATGCAGGGAGGTGAAGGAGCGGACCGGACACCTGGTCTCTTCATCAACACGCTGCCGGTGCGGATCCGGGTGGGAGAGCAGGGAGTAGAGAGAAGCGTGAAGCACATCCACACGTTACTGGCCGAACTGATGAGGCACGAACATGCATCGTTGGCGCTGGCGCAGCGATGCAGCGGGGTGGCTGCACCCATGCCGCTCTTCAGTGCTCTTTTCAATTACCGGCACGGCTCGCAAGAGGCAGATCTCTCACCGGGTGCGGCAATGGCCTGGGCGGGCATCAGTATTCTCGATTCCGAGGACCGGACCAATTATCCGCTGGCGCTGTCTGTGGATGATCTGGATGACGGGTTCGCGCTCACCGTACAGATTGTCTCGCCACTCGATCCTGGCCGCATCTGCAACCTGATGCGGACGGCGCTGGAGAAGTTGGTCAGAGCGTTGGAGACCTCACCCGAGACCGAGACCCGAGCTGTCGACGTCCTGCCGGAGGCCGAACGGACGCAGATTCTAGTGGAGTGGAATGCGACCGATGCCTACTATCCGCAGGATACATGTGTTCATGAGTTGTTTGAGGCGCAAGTCAGAAAGAATCCGGATGCCCTGGCCCTGGAACATACGAGCCAGAGCCTGACCTATGGTGAGTTGAACGCGCGGGCCAACCAACTGGCGCATTATCTGCAGGAATTGGGGGTAACTCCCGACACACGAGTCGCGATCTGTATGGATCGCAGCATAGAGATGATGGTGGCGATACTAGCCACGCTCAAGGTCGGCGGCGCCTCTGTTCCGCTGGACCCGGTCGCTCCAACTGAGAGGCTGGCCTATATGGTCAAAGACAGTGCGTCAGTGGTTATGCTGACCTGGGGCGCTGTCAGAGAGCAGATGGCCGAGCAGATGCCCGGTGTGCGCATTGTGAATCTTGGCGCCGATGCGCAGCAGTGGGCTCACCACTCTACTCTCAACCCGAATTGCACCGACGTTGGATTGAATGCACGGAATTTGGCCTACATCCTCTATACCTCGGGCTCCACCGGGCAGCCCAAGGGAGTGATGGTTGAGCATCACTCGTTGCACAATCAGATCCGACTCCTCCAAAGACGTTATAGCTTCGACTCTTCAGATCGGATTCTACAATTTGCCGGTCCTACTTTTGATATGTCCTTGGAGGAGATGTTCGGATCTCTACTTTCAGGTGCCTGTCTGGTCTTGCGCACCGACGCATGGCTCACCAACGGTGATGCTTTTTGGCAACTTTGTGCAGCGCATGGTATAACCTTCGCCAACCTGCCCACGCTGTTCTGGCAACAATTGGGGCAATCGAACGACTCTATCATCCCCCCACACCTGCACACCATTGCCATCGGTGGAGATGCCGTGGAATGCAAGGCTCTGTCAGCCTGGTTTGCCCGGAGGGGCGACCTTCCACGACTCTTTAACGCTTATGGCCCGACTGAAGCCACTATCAATGCTACGATCGACGCTCCCTCTCCGGACGCTCTGGAAGTACCGTCGATTGGCCGCCCCCTCGACAATACGCGGATCTACATTCTCGATAGCCGTCATCAACCGGCTCCAAGAGGGGTGACCGGCGAAATCTATATCGGTGGCGTGGGAGTGGCGCGAGGCTACCTCAATCGCCCTGAACTGACATCCGAACGTTTCCTGCCCGATCTCTTCAGTGGAAAACCTGGGGCGCGAATGTACAAGACGGGTGATCTCGGGCGCTGGCTCCCGGACGGCAGGATCGAGTTTTTGGGACGTAACGACTTCCAAGTCAAAATCCGAGGCTTCCGAATCGAACTGGGCGAGATCGAGGCGGCTCTCTCCTCTCATTCCGAGGTGCGCCAGGCCGTGGTTCTGGTTGACGAAGATCCGGAGTTCGGCAAGCGGCTGATTGCCTATTACACGGGTGAAGACCTCGGAGCCCATGCTTTGCGTGCCCATCTGTTATCGGAACTGCCCCTCTATATGGTGCCCGCTGCCTACATTCACCTGGAGAGGCTTCCCCTGACTCCCAACGGCAAGCTCGATCGTCAAACACTACAAGCTCTGCCGGTCTCCGATGGGCAGATCCTCCCCTCTGACCGGTATGAGCCACCAGTTGGCCGAACTGAGACTCAATTGGCCCGGATCTGGGCCGAGGTGCTCAAACTCGAACGGGTGGGCCGGTACGACAACTTCTTCGAACTGGGCGGCCATTCACTTTTGGCGATGAGCTTAGTAAGCAAACTGAAGCAGATTGGCATCACCGTCTCGCTCACTGATATCTTCACATACCCAACCATTCAATTGATGGCTGCTCACGTTCAGTTCTTTCAAGCTGATTCATCGGCCGCAATCCCCTTCCGTACCGAGGGCGATGAGCCACCGCTCTTCCTGGTGCACGAAGTATCGGGAGAGGTGGTTTCCGGTCCGCTACTGGTACCCCACCTCGCTCCGGGCTTCCCAGTCTATGGATTGGCCGCTCCCGGGATCCGGGAAGAGCCTCTGCGGACGATGCAAGCTATGGCGACGCGCATGACACAAATGATCCGAGCCGTGCAGCCGGATGGACCATATCGGATTGCGGGTTGGTCCTTCGGCGGCACCCTTGCCTATGCGGTTGCCACTCAACTTATCGGAGAAGATGCGACAGTGGAGTTCCTCGGCAATTTTGATGGATATTATTTCGGGCCCGGGGCCAAGATTCTTGACGAAACGCCGGCGGATGACAACGGCCTGTTGCTGCATCTGCTTCGTGTTGACGCGGAACTGTACCAATCTCTGGGAGCATCGAACGACGAAGATCCAAGTTTCGAAGCTCTGGTTCGGGCCTGCCGGGAGCGACTGCTTCTGCCCGGCGACTTATCAGTTGAAGAAGTCCGATGCCATCTGGATCGTAACCGTCGCTACTCGCTCGCCATGAGCCACTATCTCGCCGATCCGATTCCGATCCCCTTCCATATTTTTGTGGCCGAGGATCAGGGAAAGATGGCGGCCGCCGGCCCGTTCCGCAACTGGGAAGCGGTCGTGCCGGAAAGGCAGATCGAGTTGATCCCGGTGCCAGGCGACCACATGTCGATGATGAAACCTCCTCATGTCGCAGTAGTCGGGGCCGCACTTTCCGAGGCTCTCGGCCGGGCGCGACAGGTCAGTATCCACCAGCCAGAAAAAGAATATTGCCCGATGTTGTCGATTAATACCGGGTCAGGGGGGCCGACTCCGGTTTTGTGCGTGCCGGGGGCAGGCGGCACAGCCACCAGCTTCTTAGGTCTGGCTGCCGGACTCGGAAGCCTGGGGCCAATTGAAGCCATCCAACCTCGCGGACTTGAGGGGAAGTTGGTACCTCATACCACGGTTCAAGCGGCGGCTAGATCCTATCTTCATTCTCTCCGGGAAAAATACCCGGGCGGCCCGGTGCACCTGATTGGGCACTCGTTTGGGGGATGGGTTGCTTTCGAAATCGCCCACCTGATGCGTGATGCCGGACAGGCCGTTGCTTCGCTCACCATCCTCGACGGTGACCCCCCCGATTCTGGGGATCATGATGGAGTCCTCGGCCAGGAGTACTCGCGAACCGAAGCCGTCGTGGAACTGATCAATTTATATGAGCAGGCTGCCGGACGCTCACTGGAAATAGACCTTGACCGGATGGAGGTGCTTGACCCGCCGGGACAGTTGGACCTGCTGTTCGACCGCCTGGTGTGGGCGGAACTGATGCCTCGCCAGTCGCGGGCCACGGACCTCGCCGGAATGGTACGTACTTTCGAAACCTCATTGCGGACACGCTATCGTCCCCGCAACGTCTACCCGGATCCGGTCTCATTGGTCTTATCATGCGACCCAAAGAAAGACGGAGCAGCCAATGAGAGGGCCTCTGTCGGCACGGTCGCCCGATGGAAGCATTGGGCTCCCAACCTGACGGTCTGGTATGGCCCAGGCAACCATCTGACAATGCTGCGACAGCCTCATGTCGCTGTAGTCGGAGAGTGGCTCCAGTCGAGGTTACAGCAGGCCAAGTAAGGACCTTTCAAATAGTAGAGCGCCTTGTCACACCCTTCAAAACTGGTGAATCGCAATTTTCTTCCCTGGTAGGGGTAAACCAATAACCAAGTGGATAGGGAGAACTCCTGATGAATATCCTACATTTTCTCTTTCGTCGCGCTAAAGCCACAGTTTTTCTGGCGATGCTGGTGGGGGGCATCAACGGCGTTTGTCATACGGTCTTGTTGGTCTTAATCAATTCCGTGTTGACGCTTAATCACTCTTCACCGTTGACGCTGGTGTCGGCTTTTGCCGGACTCACCTTGCTTCTTCCGGTGACTCTGGTCGGTTCTCAAATCTTACTGACGAGGCTTTCCGAGGATGCGGTCTTCGAGTTGCGCCAACAATTGTGTCGCCGCATCCTTGCCGCTCCATTACGATCGCTCGAAGAGATAGGAATCGCCAGGTTGTTAGCATCGCTGACGGATGATGTGGCCGTTATCGGATCGGCATATACGGCACTACCGACCCTCTGTACCCAGATTGCGGTGCTCGTGGCCTGCCTGCTCTATCTGGGATACCTCTCCTGGCCGATCCTGCTGTTGGTGGTGGTCATCCTGGCGGTAGGAATTACCAGTCTCAGATTGATCTCCGGCAGAGGAGTGAAGTACATCGAGTTGGCTCGCGGAGAGCAGAATCGGCTCTTTGAGCATTTCCGCGCGATGACGGATGGGATCAAAGAGATGAAACTTCACTTTGCGCGGAGATCGACCTTCCTTTCTCACGTCATACCGTCGACAGCGGCTGCCTACCGGCGGAATAATCTTCTGGGGGCCACCTATTTCGTGATTACCGGAAGTCTGGGAGAGTTTCTGTTATTTATGATGATCGGAACCGTTCTCTTTGCCGCCCCTCTGTTGCTCTCTCTCTCTCCGCAAGTTCTGGTCGGGTCGGTCCTGCTTTTACTGTATATCGTCTCTCCAGTCAATGTGCTATGGGCGTTGATTCCGGCGCTGGCTCGAGCGGCAGTGGCGTTGCAGACCGTGGAATCAATGGGCTTATCTCTGGAACGAGATACGGTTGAGTCGGAAGCGTCGGGAGCGCTCAGTCCGCAGGCGTCCTGGAGAAGTGTGGAACTGAAGCACGTCACCCATACCTACTCGCGCGAAGGCGAGAACAGCAAGTTCGAATTGGGACCGATCGACCTCTCGATCTATCCCGGCGAAGTAGTTTTTCTGGTCGGAGGCAACGGCAGCGGTAAGACGACGCTGGCCAAATTGCTGGCTGGTCTCTATGTCCCTGAATCCGGGCAGATCCTTCTGGACTGCGGCCCGGTCACCGACCAAAACCGAGACAGCTACCGTCAACTCTTCTCCGCCATTTTCTCGGACTTCTACCTCTTTGACACTCTGCTCGGCCTCAACAGTCCCGAACTCGAGCAGCGGGCCAGGGAATATCTGATTAAACTGCAGCTCCAACATAAGGTGGAGGTGCGTCAGGATCAGCTCTCCACCATCGAGCTCTCGCAGGGGCAACGTAAACGGCTGGCTCTACTCACCGCTTATCTGGAAGACAAGCCGTTCTATATCTTCGATGAATGGGCCGCCGATCAGGATCCGAGTTTTAGAGACATCTTCTATTTGCAGATCCTCTCCGATTTCAAATCGAGAGGAAAGACGGTGCTCGTCATCTCTCACGATGATCGTTACTACCATCTGGCCGACAGGATCGTGAAACTCGATTGCGGAAAGCTGGTCGATCAGATGCCGGTGACCCGCGTTAGCGAGGCGTCGCTTCGGACAGGCGATTGACTTCCGAGGCGGCGCCCGGTTACTTATTTGAGTGAACCCGCTGTACAAGAAAGGTGTAAAGAATATGACTGGACCTACCTATTTTCAGATTGAGCGTGTGGAACAGCCATCGCCCGAGGAATTCCTTCAACGCTATGAAATCCCCATGAAACCGGTAGTCATCACCGGCGCTTTGTCCCGCTGGAAAGCACTATCGATATGGAACCACGAATGGTTCAAGCAAGAGTATGGTCCGAAAGTCATTGGTCTAAGCGTTAATCCGACACATACGTATCGGGTCTTAAAGATGAAGCTCGCGGATTATATCGATCGCATTCAGTCCGGCACTGATAAACTTCTATATATGGATCAATGCCCTATAGAAGAGTTTCCCGGGCTTAGCGATTATTTTCAGGCTCCTGAGTACTGCAATTCAGAAAGGGAGTTGATTGTAAATTTGTGGGTGGGCCCCGCGGGGACTATTCTGGGATTTCACAAGGACAATCATAACCAATTTGACGCGATCAATAATATTTTCGTCCAAATCCATGGCCGAAAGCGTATCGTGCTGGCCGCTCCAGATCAAGATGCTTTCATGTACCAAAGGGCGCCTGAGAATGGTGCTTATTGGCATAGTCAGATTTACGATCCGGATGAGGTAGACTTTTCCCTGCATCCCCTATTTCGCCAAGCCACACTGTTTGAGACCATTATCCATCCCGGGGAGATTCTATTTATTCCGGGAAATTATTGGCACTATGTCCGAGCCTTGGACAAGAGTATTTCTATGAGTTTTTGGTGGCGTCACTACCGCCTGGTGGAAATAATCAATGGCTTTTTCAAGAATGCCTCGTCGGAGAAGGAGAGATCAACCTTCCTTGAATCTTACGGAGGGGTGATCACCCCCAAAGATGTCGAGGATTTTGGTGGGATTGAAAAGCTGGCCAATGCCTTGAATGGGCTTGGTGAACGGCGTCATTCGGTTTTAGACCTATTTGCCGCTTCTGTTCGAGTCACGCTTCCGAATACGTCGAGTGCAGATGCTCCGTCTGGACGATGAACTGAGCCTTCCTCCGGTCGAGAGGCCGAAAATGGCCATCGATGCTTTCCTGCAATGCTTTGAAGATCAGTATCGCCTTCTACATAAAGCCCGGCAGGTTTTGCCGGTTATGGCTGGCCATTGAATGTACCCGCAGGATTTGACCGTTTGATTACCAATTATGGCAAATATTATTCTGACCACCATGGGGACAGGAGGAGATGTCTTCCCCTACATTACGATCGGTGCCGCTTTGAAAGCGCGCGGGCATCGCGTCGTGCTGCTGACCCACAGCTACTATTCAGATGTCGCTCGCGACGCGGGGGTGAACTTTGAGGCTATCGATAGCCTGGAAGAATCAGAGCGGATGATGCGGGACGGCCCGCTGCTCAATACTCCGAAAAGCCTGCTCGCCTTTTTGGACTGTCACATCCTGCCGAAAATCCCGATTGAGATAGAACTGATCCGTAAACACTATTTGCCCGGAGAGACGGTCCTGGTCGCGCGCAGTGGGCCGGGGTTCGCCGCCAGGATGGCGGCCGAGCTAATGCCGATGCCATTGGTCTCGATATTCATGACGCCGGCTGACGTCCTGGGTTTGACGCTGGTCGAACAATTGGTGAACTTGAGCATCGGCTCGCGTCTCAACGAATTCCGCCGGCAACTCGATCTTCCGGTAGTCGAGCGGTGGGAACCATGGCTACGGTACCAGACGGGCATCGGGCTTTGGCCGGACTGGTATTGTTCATCCGACTCGACCTGGAAGTGCGAGCCCCGGCTGGCGGGGTTCATCCTCTCTGACGACCCGGCTCAAGGAGTAGTGGAAGACTCGCTGCTGCAGATCATGCGAAGTGACAGGCCGGTCGTCCTGATCACGGGCGGAACGGGGGTCTTCGGCGGATCCAACTTTTTCGAAGCCACCATTGAGGCCGGTCGATTGGCGGGGTGCCGAGTGCTGGTGGTCAGTCGCCACCGTGAACTTCTGCCTCCTCGACTTCCGGAAGATTGTTTCTATTTTCCCCGTGTCCCGTCGCTTGGCGCCGTGATGCCACATGTCTCCGCTATCTGTCATCACGGCGGCATGGGAACCATCGGACAAGCTATTGCCGCCGGAATCCCTCAACTCATCAGCGGAGCTGGGGGCGATCGCCCGGACAACGCTGCACGGCTAAAAGCCATGGGGTGCGCCGAGTCTGTTCCGCCGCGCCAACTGACGCCCGAGCGAGTAGCGGCAGCTTTAAGTTATCTCATGAGCTCGGAGGCCGTGAGACGCTGCTGCCAGTCCCTCTCCGCTCGCTTTCGCGAGACCTCTCCGGTTGATCTTGTCTGCCGGGTCATAGAAGAGGCCGGGCGGGTAGGAAGTCAGGGATCCTCACGGAATGCAAATAAGGCGAGATGACCAGGTCCCTTATGAATTTAACTTTAAATTCATAAGGGAAACAGGCTTTCACATGCTTGTTAACGTCCTGACACGCCATCTTACAAAATCTGTCCCGACACCAGGTGCGAACATCGGAAAGGAGCCTCACCATGATTGCAAGTGATGAAGAGAATTTGGTTCTTGTTGAATCAACAGCCCGCGTCGATTCAATTAACAAGACATTCTATGAGAAATTTCAGTACCCTTGGGCGCCTCTTTATTTCGACTGCCCGATTGACCCGGATTTTGAGACGGTGATGTTAAATCAATCAATTGGCGGTTGGGGCCAGTCCGTGATCCCTCAAGAGCCGAGGATCTGGGTGGCGGGTTGCGGCACCAACCAGGCGATTTTCACGGCTCTGCGCTTCCCTCGAGCATCCGTGCTGGGATCGGATTTATCGTCCACCTCGTTGCAGGCGGCCGCGGACAATGCCAGGCAGTTGGGGATTTCCAACCTTCAGTTGAGGGAGGAGAGCATCAATGAAGTCTCATACCATGAGGAATTTGATTACGTTATGTCGACGGGCGTTATTCACCATAATGCCGACCCTGCAGTGCCGATCAGAAAGTTAGCGGCGGCGTTAACACCGGCGGGCGTTCTAGAAATCATGGTGTACAACCGGTATCACAGGATCTTGACCACCGCTTTCCAAAAAGCCATCAGGATTTTCAGCAGCGTGACTAGTGGCATAAATTTCGAGATGGAAAGGGAGATCACTAAGCGGATCCTCAACGGCTGGCAAGCGAAAAACCTGATGGGTGGATTTCTGGAGTCGTGTAAGCTCCT
The DNA here is from genome assembly GCA_035280505.1 of Blastocatellia bacterium. GTDB lineage: Bacteria > Acidobacteriota > Blastocatellia > RBC074 > RBC074 > JAKEHZ01. The sequence continues at coordinate 10,186 of DATEFT010001077.1, forward strand.
CCCTGAATCGGGACTGGCCGACGCACTGCTCCAGCCGGTCGAGCACAGTTATACAATTGACTCATTTGACTCCCTCGCCGCCGCCGCTAATTTGGAGCTTCTCGCCCCTTGCACCAGTCAATATGAAAAAATCAACCAATACCCGTTTTGGAGCATGGAATTTGGTGATCCGGTCGTACAGACGCATTACGATTCTTTACCCGATCTGAACCGTTGGCAGATAACAAATCTATTAATGCTTGAGCAATCGCCAATGATCTGGTTTCACCTTCAACGGACGGATTCCGGGCGGCAGAGAAAGTCGGAGAGAG
>DATEFT010001078.1:0-3321 GCA_035280505.1 Blastocatellia bacterium
CCCGAGATAGACGGCATACTGTTTGACCATCCCGCGCTCTTTAAATCCCCAGGCCCGATTGAGCGCCAATTCGATCGGCTGAAAGATTCCCGAACACGAAAAGACCAGCAGGGCGAAGGAGATGATGGTGGCTTTACCGCCGGGTCCCTGCGTCACCCGGTCCAGGCTCGTGAAGAGCATGCCCGACTCTTTCGGCACGACCGCCCGCAACAACCGATAGAGAGTTTCGTATCCCCGAGTCCAATTGAGCACGTTGAGCAGAAAACTGCCGATCAGAACCACGAACGAAAAGAACGATAAAAGGATATTGAAGGCGATCGCCGACGCATTGACGTAAGTCTCGGTCGTCGTCAGATCATAGATCGCCGGCCACATTTTCTTGAAAAAGACCCAACTGCCCTGAATATAGAACGCCACTCCGCGAGCCGGCGCGGGCGCCGCTCCGCCTATCGGTGAGGTCTCCCGACCTGGTTTAATCCTGCTGGTTTCAGCCATATTGAATCCCTAATTTCAAAGCACAAAAAGGTGGACGATTGGCACAATTGATAATTCTTATTCGTAGAGTTTAGGCGCGCCCGCAGGCATGGTCAAACACTCCGAGACTCGCGGCATCCCCGGAGCCAGATTTCTGGGATAAAAATATTTTATGAAAGCTCGCCGGTAATATTCCCGGATCACAAGGTATACTGCTGGCTCCGAAATCCAAGTAACATCACCGAGCCATATGAGTCTTCACCGAATAGAAACTTCCCCTCGTGGGACGCAGAAGTCTGCTTCCTCTCGCCGACCTGAGCGCCGCCCCCGGCTGGGCTTGAAACTCGCGGTCGGCCTCTCTCTGCTGGCGGCGGCCGGGCTGGGCGCCTGGTACTGGTGGCTCCGCCCGCCCAAACCGTGGGTCTCGGTCGTGACCCTGGCGGCGATGACGGCCACCGACAAAGTGGCGCACGAGCCCTTCGGCATCGCCGCGAACGACGACGGCGAGATCTTCTTCAGCGATGGCGTGACCGGGCGGATCTATCGGCTGCCGGCCGCCGGTTACGCTTCGGAATCGAGTTCGGCCCAGGCCTCGGTGATCGCCGAGGGTCTCGAGACGCCGTCCGCCCTGGCGTTCGACGCTCAGGGAGACCTGATCGTCGCCAATACCGGGGCCCACACCATCGTCCGGATCGACTCGAAGACCAATCGCCTCAGCGTGATTGCCGGCGCCGACGGGGTCAGCGGATTTGCGGACGGCCCGGGCCCGCAAGCCCGATTTAACGGCCCGGTGGGGATTGCGACCGGCCGCGACGGAACGATCTTCGTCGCGGATACCTACAACGACCGGATCCGCGAGATCTCGCCGGACGGCCAGGTGCGAACGATCGCCGGCGGGGCGGAGCCGGGGTTTACCGACGGCTCGGGCGCCGAAGCCCGATTCGATACTCCGTGCGGGATCGCCGTGGCCCAAGACGGATCCCTGCTGGTGGCGGACCTGGGGAACAACCAGATCCGCCGCGCCTACCCGGACGGCCGCGTCACCACCATCGTGGGGACGGCCGTCTCGAACCGGTCCGACGGGGCTCCGGTCGATGACAACTTCGAGGGGCCGATCGCGATCGCCGTCAAAGATCAGAATTCGTTCTATGTGTCCGAGGCCTTCAGCTCCACCATCCGGCTCTACCAGTTGGGCGAGCAGGCGAGAGTCACCCTGGTCACCGGCGGCAACCCGCGGCCGTTCCCGTACGGACTGGCCGACGACGAACTCTCGAAAGCACAGCTCAACCAACCCGCCGGGCTGGCCTTGCTGCCGGACGGCGAATTGGCGTTTGCCGACAGCGGCAACGGGCTGGTGCGGGCGCTGGTCCCGGCCGAAAGCGCGATCGGCCGCCGCGTGGATCCGCAGTCCGTCATCATTCAAGCCCCGGAGATGCGCAACGTGGTCACTCCCCGATGGCCGTTCGATCCGCCGGAGGCACGCCGCGACATCGCCGGCACCTTCGGTGAAATCAGAGGCGAGCGACTGCCCGAGCGCATGGCCTGGTTCCATGCGGGATTGGACGTGCCGGGGGCTTATGGCGAGGTCGTGCGCGCCGTCTTCACCGAAAGAGTCACCTGGCCGCTGGCGGTCGTCGATGTCGGGGGGCCGCGAGAGAACATCCGATTGCCGCTCTTCCAATACATCCATCTGCGCATCGGACGGGATCAGAACGATCAGCCGCTCGGGAACCTTCCCGATGGCGCGGTCATGATCTACCGCAATCAGGAGGGCCGTCCAACCCGGGTCCGGGTGCGGCGAGGAACTCTCATCAAGGCCGGCGATCCGATCGGAACCCTCAACCGATTGAACCATGTCCATCTCGTCACCGGACCGTTCGCCTTTGAATTCAATGCGCTGACGGCCCTCAAACTGCCGGGATTGACCGACACCATTCCGCCCGTGATCGAAGCGGTGACGATCACCACCGAACGTGACATCCCCCTGCTCGTCCAGCAGCCCGCCACCGGCAAACGCGAAAAGACGCCGCCGCCGCCGGTCGAGTTGAGCGGCAAACTCCGCATCGCGGTCCGCGCCTACGACCAGGTAGACGGCAATCCGCGCTATCGGCGGCTCGGCGTCTACCGCCTCGGTTATCAAATCCTCAATTCCGACAACTCTCCGGCGGCCGACTTCGGAGAGCCCCGTTACAATATCGTCTTCGACCGGATCTCCTACGATCCCCAAGCCGTCAGCCTGGCTTACACCGAAGGCAGCCAGTCGGGCTACCAGGGCCTGACCGTCTTCGACTACCTGGTCACTAACATCGTGCGACACGGAGAAGCTCGTGAAGATTTCTGGGACACCACCAAATTAGCGCCCGGCAGTTATATCCTGCGGGTGCTGGCGGAGGACTTCTTCGGAAATCAAGCGCGGCAAGAGCTGCCGGTGACGATCAGTAAGTAAGACATTATATGTACTCATAATTTCACCGGGCCGACAAATCGATAGATTAACCGCGGAACACGCGGAAGACGCGAAAGGTCATTAATTCCGCGGATTTCGCGTGTTTCGCGGCTGATAAACTGATTTTGTTATATGCGCGCGCGGCTAAATTATGCTAACATTTTATGGTGTCGATCAGTTAATGACATCCATAATGACCAGGCATGGGGTATAATCGCCGAGCTTTCTACAATAGTGCGGTTGCCCCAAAGCATTCATACCCACAATTGAATTTATTAGCGACTTGCTGGATTAACTGCCGAACAGAGCAGGCCCAATCTACTGTTCTATACCCGCGATAGGACAGTCGATGAGTAGTGTGCCCAATCGCAGCCCGGAGGTAGTACAGATGAGCCGTTGGA
>DATEFT010001079.1:0-5969 GCA_035280505.1 Blastocatellia bacterium
CTCGATCTGGTCGAAGGCGTCCATCCCGAGCCGTTTGATGTCAGCCAGGTCAATATCCCGATGGTGAGAAAGATCGAACGTTCAAGCCCCGACCGTTGAACTATTTTCGATTCTGAACAAATCTATTTCGAAATCGGACACCGGATCTACGTACATTGACGTCCGCAGTCGGTTAAGTCCAGTTATTGCATGGATTATTATTTAGCGTTAACTGGCATACGATTTGGATAAGTAATTAAGGATGAAAGGTTAAAGCCGGAGGCCCGGGTAGGAGGCGGCCGGCTGGTTCTATGAAAATGAGTAAAAACAGAGCTCAAAAGAGCGGCAGAGCGGGAGGGAGTTCATCCTCGTTCTCGATCACGGCACCGAGCGGATTTCTGGCGGGAGTGACCCGCTGCGGACTCAAGAAAGCCGGAGAGGATCTGGCCATCATCTTCTCCGAGTCTCCGGCGGTGGCGGCCGCCGTCTTCACCCGCAACCTGGTTCAGGCGGCTCCGGTCCTGGTCTCACGTGAACATTTGCGGTCCAAGACCCATCGCGCGGTGGTCGTCAACTCGGGCGGGGCCAATGCCTGCACCGGCGAGGAGGGGCTCGAAGACGCGAGGCGCACGGCGCGGATGGTCGCGGAGTATATCAATTGTGACGAACGCGAGGTGCTGGTCGCCTCCACCGGCGTGATCGGCGTCCGGCTCGATATGAGCAAGATCGAAAGCGGAATTCGCGGCGCCACGGCCGACCTCTCGCGCGCCAGCGGTGGGCGCGTGGCCGAGGCGATCATGACGACGGATACCCGGCCCAAACGGGCGAGCAAGACGGTCGAGCTGAGCGGCCGCCGCGTGACGATCGCCGGCGTCGCCAAGGGCGCCGGGATGATCCATCCGAATATGGCGACCCTGCTCTCTTTCGTGACCACCGATGCGGCGATCGACAAACCGTCGCTGCAGACGGCCTTGCGGCAGGCGGTCGATCAGAGCTTCAACCGGGTCTCGGTCGACGGCGATACCTCGACCAACGACACGCTGGTCGCCTTCGCCAATGGCCGCGCGGAGAATAGCCCGATCACCAGTACGACCCGGGCGGAATACAAGCTCTTCGCCAATGCCTTGAGCGAAGTCTGCCGGGATCTGGCGATTCAGGTCGCGCGGGACGGCGAGGGGGCTCGCAAGCTGATTACGATTCGCGTTCTGCGCGCGCCGACCGAGCGCGACGCCGAGCGCATCGCTTCGGCCGTCGCCACCAGTCCGCTGGTCAAGACCGCGATCGCCGGGGCCGACGCCAATTGGGGGCGCATTCTCGCCGCCGCCGGTCGCAGCGGGGCCAAGTTCGACGTCTCGAAGGTGGAGATTAAGATCGGCGGCCTGCTGGTCGCCAAGCGCGGCGTCGGAGTGGTCTTTAATGAAGAGCGAGCCCTCGAGATCTTAAATCGAGATGAAGTGACCATCACCCTCGATCTCGCTCAGGGCGAGGTCGAGGTCACCGAGTGGACCTGCGACATGACCGAAGACTACATTCGGATCAACGCCGATTATCGCAGTTAAGAGCAGGTTTATTAGCCACGCCCGGCGGCCGCGCGGCGCACTTTTTTGCAACCCCTTTCAGAGCCGCTTCGTAGAGTGTCAACGGTAGGTTTTTAATCGTCCATTCAATCTTAAAATGAGCGCGAGTGATGAGCTGGCGCTGAGGATTCGAAGAACGGATTAGGCGCGGCAGAGAGGCCGACGCCGCATTTATTCAGCAAGTTCAGTCAAGATGGAGAATAGAGATGAGGATGAGGACCACTAATCCCAAAACCCTGGGGGCCGCGGCCCGCCGAATGACCAGCTCGATTTTGGCCGCGCTCTGCCTGGTGGCGCCGGCGCTTCCCGTGGCCGCCCAAGATCCGGCTCAACCGGCCGCCAACACTCAAAACACCACCGATCAGCCGGTCTCGCGCCCGATCCCACAGCGCAGCATCGGGTTGGACCCGGGCAAAGTTGTGCGCTGGACGCTGCGCGATGCGATCATCGCCGCCCTGGATAAGAATGTCGACATGGAGCTCGAGCGCGAGACGGTCAAGCTGGCGCAATATGACGTTTTTCAATTCCAGGGATATTACGACCCGGTCGCCTCTTCGACCATGCAGTATGTCCGGCAGATCCAGCCGTCGACCTTCACCTTCGCCAACGCCTCCGATTCCGTGATCCGGAATGACAGTCTCCAGGCTAATTACGGGTTGCGCAAGAATCTCGAGCGATACGGCAGCACGCTCGAGGCCAACTTCAACAATAGTCGATTGGGTTCGAACACCAACGACCTCTCGACCCGCTACGTTCCGACCCTCGGAGTCAGCTTCACCCAACCGCTCTTCAAGAATTTCAGGATCGATCCCAATCGGCATGCGCTCAAGCTCGCCAAGAAGCGGCTCGACATCTCCGACGCCTTCTTTCGCCAGCGGGCGATCGAGATCATCGCTTTTGTGCAGGCGGCCTATTGGGATCTGGCGCTCGCCCTTCGCAACGAGGTGGTGGCGCGTGAGGCCGTGAAGCTGGCCGAGACCCAGTTGAATCAGAACAAGCGCCAGGTCGAGGTCGGAACCCTCGCGCCGATCGACGTCGTCTCGGCGGCGGCTTCGCTGGAGGCCAACCGCCAGGAGGTCTTCGTCAGGATGGATCAGGTGGCGCAGGCGGAGAACAATCTCAAGTCCATGACCGCGAGCGGGCCCGATGACGATCTGTGGAGATCCCGGATCGATCCCACCGAGTCGTTCGAGATCAAACCGTTCAGCCTGCCGCTCGACGATGCCGTCAAGCTGGCCCGGCAGAATCGCCCGGAGGTCCAGTGGTTCGCCTTGCAGCGGGAGAGCAAGAAGATCGACATCGACTTCTATCGCAACCAGGCCAAGCCTCAGATCGATCTGGTCGGGAACTATCAGATCGAGGGGCTGGGCGGCGCTCGAGCGATCAACACCGGCCCCAATTGCAACAGTCCGATCGACGTGAATGGGGTGCCTAGCTGTTACGCGATCAACGGGGTCGCGACCATCAACGGCGTGACGGTCCCGACTCTCAGGACCTTTGATCAGGCCCAGGTTCAGTCGATCTCCAACGTGGTTCCGACCTTTGTCGGCGGTTATGGGACTTCGCTCAAGAATCTCTTCAAGAACGATTTCCGGACCTGGAGCGTCGGGGTTCAGATCAACTTCCCGCTGCGCAATCGCGCGGCCCAGGCCAACCTGGGACGGGCGCGGGAGGAGGATCGCCAGCTCGACCTGCAGACCCGCCGCCAACTGCAGCAGATCGAGGTCGAGGTGCGGAACTCGGTTCAGTCGCTCGAGACCGCCCGGGCGCGCAGCGACGCGGCGCATGCGGCGAAGATCTATGCCGAACAACAGCTCGAAGGCGAGCAGAAGAAGTTCGCCGCCGGAATGGTCGGCACCTTCTTCGTGTTGCAGCGGCAGAATGAACTGACCCAGGCTCAGTTCGTGGAGTTGCAGGCGCTGGCCGATTACAACAAATCGGTCGCCGTCCTCCAACGCGTGCTCGGGACCACGCTCTCCAGCAACAACATCGAAGTCAAGTCCGGAGCCGAGCCGACGAAGTAGCCCGGATCGAACCGCTCGACTAAACGCGAAACCCGCGAAGAGGGCCGCAGCCTTCCTCGCGGGTTTCGTTCATGGTCGGGAAATTTCAGAAGAGAAATTTCAGCGCCAACTGGCCGATCCGCGGATCTAAGGCTCCGCGCGGATTGCCGAAACCCGGACGCAGCCGGAGGACGGGAGCGGAGGTCGGTCCGGTCACGTCGTACAACTGGCCGTTGAAGCTGGAGATGTTCACGCGGTTGAAGAGGTTGAAGAACTCCGCGATGAACTGCAGCCGGTACTTCTCCGTGAAGGAGAAGGTCTTGGCGGTCCGCAGATCGACGCTGAAGAAGCGGCCGCTCTGGAACGAATTGCGTCCGAAACCCGGCGCGCGATCCGAACTTCGGTTGCCGTCGTTGTTGAGGTCGACGGTGTTCGGGATCCGCGCCGAGAACGGCAGATTGCTGCTGAGCTGGACGATGCCGCTCAGCTCCCAGCCGCCGAGGATGGTGCGGGCGGGACCGTGCCAGCCCTTGACGTAATCGAGGTCCCACAGACCGCTCGCCACCACGCGGTGCGGAGTGTTGGAATTGCCCGGGCCCCGCTCATCGCGCAACAGGAAGCTCTGCTGCGCCTGCTTCACGTCATCTCCGGCGTTGCCCGCCACGACCGAGGTCGCATCCGGCGCGTCGTCGAGCACCTTCGAGAAGGTATACGAGAAGGCCGTCTGGAAATGGCGGGACAGGCGTTTGTTGACCTGGAGCACGAGCGCGTTGTAGTCGGAGTTGCCGTTGCTCTCGAACTCGCTGATCCGGCCGAATTGTGGAATGGGTCGCACCAGGCTCGCCGTGGTGGAGTGCCGCAGGAAGGTCGGGACGATCCCGCCGGTGAGCGCCGTCGGAACGGGCTGCGGCAGGTTGATGTCACGCGTCCGCTGCAGGTGGCGCCCTTTGACCGAGAGGTAGGAGACGCCCACCGAGAGGTCGTTTCTGAATCCGTACTCAACTCCAAAGCTGCTCTGGATCGTGTAGGGTTGCTGATAGTTGCGCTCGAAGACGAAGATGTTCGGTCCCGGCAGCGATCCGGTCGGGCCCAGCCGGGCGCGGAGGTCGTCAAGGCTGGCGAAGCGGTCCGGGTAGACGAGGTTGTTGGTATTGGGCGTTGAGGTCTGCGTCAACATGATGCTGACCGAGTTGAGGCCGTTGTTGGAATAGGCCGTGCCCAATGCGATGGCCGGCGTGCGGCCGTAGAAGATGCCGGAGCCGCCGCGGACGACCAGCCGGTCGTTCGACGTCGGTTTCCAGGCGAAACCGAAGCGCGGCGCGACGTTGTTGTAGTCGTTGTTGATCCGCGAGGTGTCGATCCCCGCCGCCGCCAGGTTCGCGCTCGGATTGCGCGTCGACGCCTGTTTCATAAACTGGATGTCGTAACGGACCCCGAGGTTGAGGGTCAGGTTGTTGGTCACGCGCCAGTCATCCTGCAGGAAGAGACCGTGTTCGTTGAAGTGGGGAAAGGTCGTCGGCCCCGTGGTGCCGGGACCGGGAAAGGTCTGGGTGAAGGTGACCACCGTCCCGTTGGTGAAGGCGGGCAACCCATTGTTATAGAAATCGGCGTAGCTCGAGAAGGTATAACCGGCGCCGTAGAAGCCCGGGAAGAAGTTCTTGATCCGCTCGATGTTGAAATCGACTCCCGCCTTGAAGCTGTGCCTGCCCACCGAGTAGGAGACGTTGTCGATGAACTGGTATTTGCGTTCGGTCGTCTCGCGCGGGCTGAAATTGTTGCGCCCGATGCTCAGCGCGGACTGGCCGTTGTTGGAGATCACGGCTTCGGGCCGGTCGCTGTTGGCGAAGCCCGGTTCCCGGTCGCGCGCCACCTGGGCGCGAAACTCGTTGACGATGCTCGGCGAGACGACGGTGTTGAACGTGATGGAGAATGAATCGGTCGTGACCAGGCTGTTTCCGCTGTGCTCCTGGGCCACGTTGGCGCCGCTGCTCTCGAGGTTGGTCCCGGTGAAGTTCTGCCGGTTGTAGCGAAAGCTGAGCCGGTTGGCCTGATCGAGTTGCCAGTCCAGTTTCCCCAGATAGACATCCTGGTTGAATTGCCGGACATAGTTGCCGGTATCGGCCAGGGCCCGGAGTTTGTCGAGGCCGGGCCCTGAGGCCTCGACCCCCGCGGTCGCCGGGGGCAGCGGATTGAGGATGTTCGGTTGTGTGTTGCGCTGCCCGTCGTAGTTGAAGAAGAAGAGAAGGATGTCCTTCTTGATCGGGCCGCCGAGGTTGCCGCCGAACTGGTGAAAATGGTAAGGCGGTTTGTTCGGAGCGCCGGTCACGGCTCTGGCGGTGTTGCTGTAACTGAACCCGTTCGGGATCAGGGCCGAGCGGTTGCCGATCGCGGCTTCCAATCCCGCGTCATA
>DATEFT010001080.1:0-5672 GCA_035280505.1 Blastocatellia bacterium
AGGGCTTCACCGAGGCCGTCGATCCGCATGGCGCGCCGCGCCGCGAAATGGAGCAGCCCCTCGCGCAGCTTGGCCGGGCAGTCCGGGTTCGGACAGCGGGTCACGGCCTCGCCGGCCGGCTTGAGGAGCGCGGTCTCGCAGACCGGGCATCGAGAGGGAAATTCGAACTCGGTCTCTGCGCCGGTGCGGCGTTCCGTGATCACCTTGACGACCTGCGGGATGATCTCGCCGCTCTTTTCGATGAAGACCCAATCGCCGCGCATGACGCCGAGGCGTTTCATCTCGTCGGCGTTGTGCATGCTGGCGCGCGAGACGGTGGTTCCCGCCAGCAGCACCGGTTCGAGCACGGCCACGGGGGTCACCGCGCCCGTGCGGCCGACCTGATAGATCACATCGAGCAGCCGCGTCGAGGCCTGGCGCGCCGGGAATTTGTAGGCGATCGCCCACCGCGGCGACTTGGAGGTCGCGCCCAGCTCATCCTGGATCGCCACTTGATTGACCTTGATCACGACGCCGTCGATCTCGTAGTTCAGTTCCTCCCGTTTCTGCTCCCACTCGTTGCAGTAAGCGACGACCTCCTCGATCGTTCGGCAGTGGCAATAATTGGGGTTGATCCGGAAACCATGCTGGGCCAGCCACTGGAGCGATTGGTCATGAGCGCCGAAGGCCGGGGCGCCGTCGAAGAGCAGCAGATAGCAGAAGACCTCCAGCTTGCGTTCCGCCACGATCTTCGGATCGAGCTGGCGCATGGTGCCGGACGCCGCGTTGCGCGGATTCGCGAACATCGGCAGCTCCTGTTCCGCGCGGTCCCGATTGATCCGCTCGAAGACCTCGTTCGGCAGGTAGACCTCGCCGCGCACCTCCAGTTCGGGCGCGGGCTGTTGCTCGCCCGGCTTCGGATGAATTCGGAGCGGGATCGACCGAATGGTCCGCACGTTGTTGGTCACGACCTCGCCCCGGAAACCGTCGCCGCGCGTGACGCCGCGGGCCAACCGTCCGTGCTCATAGATCAGCGAGATGCTGAGGCCGTCGATCTTCAATTCGGCGACGTAATCGAACTCGCGTCCGCCCGCCAGTTTTTCGCAGCGGCGCGCCCATTCCCGCAGATCTTCGATGCTGTAGCTGTTGTCGAGCGAGAGCATCGGGCGTTTGTGGAAGTATTCGTCGAATCCCTCGGCCGGGCTCCCCGAGACCCGTTGGGTTGGGCTGTCGGGCGTGATCAGGTCCGGCCGCTGCTCCTCCAATTGACGCAACTGGCGCATCAGCGCGTCATAATCGAAATCGGAGATGATCGGTTCGCTGAGCACATAATAGCGGTGATCGTGTTCCAGGATCTCTTGCCGCAATCGCTCGATCTCTTCTTCGATGGCCGGTGGTTGAGAAGGCTTTTTAGGCATGTTTAAACTCGGATTGATCTGGACTGTAATTACTTGGGAAATTACGTTCTTTGGAATTTGAGATGCGGACCGCGAAACACGCGAAAGCCGGATGATGCGCTACTCGATTCGCTCTTCACGGTCTTCCGGGGCCGATGGGCTCTCTTCCAGCCACTGGCCCGGAATCTGGGTCACCTTTTCGCGCCCGCTCGGTTGATGGACGGGCTTGCCCAGGGGCCGGTACCGCAACTGACCGGAGTAGAGTTCGGCGATTCGTTCCCTGGTGATCTGCGCGTATCTCTCTTCCTGTTCGCAACCGATGGCGCGCCGATCGTGGCGCAGGGCGGCGAGCAGCGCCGAACCGGCTCCGGCGAACGGATCCAGAACCCAGTCGTCTTTGTTCGTTAAGGCCAGGACACAGCGCTCGACCAGCTCGATCGGAAATTGGCACGGATGGATGGTCTTCTCCGGATGGTTGGCTTTGACGTTGGGGATCTCCCAGACCTCCGCCTCCCAGTCGCGCTCGACGATCTTCCAGAAATCGGAGGGGTTCTTGCCGAGCGGATTGCCCGACGGCTGGCCGTGTTTCTGCCCTTTAAAATGGGTCTTGCCCGGATATTTCGAGGGCACCCGCACCGGATCCAGGTTGAAGGTGTAGCCTTCGGTCTTCGTGAACCAGAGCAGGGTTTCGTAACGCCCGGAGAAGCGCTTGGTCGCATGGAGCCCATGCTCGAAGTGCCAGATGATCCGGTTGCGCAGCTTGAGCCCCAGCGATTTGAAGATCGGGTAGTAGAAGATGTCGAGCGGAAAGATCTCGCCGCTCTCCACGTAGTTGCCGACCTGCCAGCACAACGATCCCTCGGTCGAGAGCACGCGCGCGAGTTCGCGGAGGATCGGATGGAGGGTCTCCAGATAGAGCTCCAACCCCGTCGATCTTTCGTAGGCCTTACCCAGATTGTAGGGCGGCGAGGTGATGATCAACTTGGCCAGACCATCGGGCAGCGTTCGTAGAGTCTCCAGACAATCGCCCGGCGCGACCACCACTTCAGCCTCCGGATCGAACGAGGCGGCGATCCGGGGCGAATTCAAAGACTGTGACTCGACTATACTTTCCACGTTTGTTCACCAGGGTTCGTGAGGGGGAGCCGTCGACCGGTGTGTCTCTATTCCATAACTTTCACGCCTTTCCAGAACGCGACATAGTTTTCGATCTCTTTCGCCGCCTCCTTAGTCTCCGGATAGAACCAGGCGGCATCCGCATTGATCTGGCCGTCGACGACGACGTTGTAGTAGCTGGCCGTGCCCTTCCACCCGCAGACGGTGTGGGTGGCGCTCGGCTGAAAATGGGCTTTGTTGATCGCGTCGGGCGGGAAGTAGTGGTTGCCTTCGACGACGACGGTTCGATCACTCTCGGCGAGGACGGCGCCGTTCCAGACTGCTTTCATGATAGCTCTCCTCTCGACTGAAGGCCTATTCGATCACCTCGGATCGTAAGGTCAGGTGGTTAATGCGCTCTTCATTCACTGCGTACCCGATGCCGGGTGCGTCCGGTCGGCGAATCGTGCCGCGCGGCGTGACCTCGACCGGCGGAATGATGATGTCTTCGGTCCAGTAACGTTTCGAAGCCGAGACGTCTCCGGGCAGGATGAACCCGGCCTGGGTCGCCATCGCGATGTTATGGGCGCGGCCGATGCCGGCCTCCAGCATCCCGCCGCACCAGACGGGCACCGCGCGGTCGCGGCAGTAGCTCTCGATCCTCCGCGCCTCGGCATGGCCGCCGACGCGGCCCAGCTTGATGTTGATGATCTTGCAGGCGCCGATCTGGAAGGCCTTTCGCGCGTCGTCGACGCTCAGAATCGACTCGTCCAGGCAGAGCGGCGTCCCGATCCGGGACTGCAGCCCGGCGTGGTCGATGATGTCGTCGTGCGCGAGCGGCTGCTCGATCAGCATCAGGTTGAACTCGTCCAGCCGGCGCAGCAGCTCGAGATCGTCCAGGGTGTAGGCCGAATTGGCGTCGACCGTCAGTTTGATCTCGGGGAACTCGCGGCGAACGGCTTTGAGCATGTCGTAATCCCGGCCCGGCTTGATCTTGAGCTTGATCCGTTGATAGCCCGCGGAGACCTCGGTCTCGATCTTCTTGAGCAGCGCCGCGTCGCTCTCCTGCAGACCGATCGAGACGCCGCAGGGGATCTCCTCCTGCGTGCCGCCGATCAACTGCCAGAGCGGAATCCCGCGCCGGCGCGCCTCCAGGTCCCAGATCGCGGTCTCGATGGCGGCGCGCGCCATCTTGTGGCCGCGGATCCGCGCCGTCAGGCCCTCGGCCTGCTCGGGCGCGGCGATCTCCCGGCCGATGGTCTGGGGCGCCACGAACTCGCGCAGCACGATCCAGGCCGGATCGGTGCTCTCGTGATTGTAGAACGGCCCCTCGCCGCAGGTGCATTCGCCCCACCCGCGCAGTCCCTCACTGAAGACCTGAACCAGGATGATGCGGCGCTCGGTCGTCACCCCGAAACTGGTCTCGAACGGCGCGACGAGCGGCAGACGGATCTCACGAAGTTCGATGCGGTCAATCTTCATCTCCCGGTTCACTCCTCTCTTCGACGCGATCATCTTTGAAAAAGAGATATCGGCTGGGGCCGCCGTCCGGATCCACTTCGAACCCGGCGCAGTAGAGCCCCTGTTCCAGATGTCTTTGAAACTCTTGGCGAACCTTCGACTGCCAGGCGCGCGCCGTCTCCGGGTCGGTCCGCTTTTGGGCTCCGATCTCGCGCGGAATCTCGACGATCGCTTCAGGTCGATCGGTCCGGCGGCGCCCCGCCAGCGTCTCGGCCACATGCTTCGACTTGACCCACCACTCGAGGACCAGGCGATCGGTGTCGAGCCCCTGGTGGAGCACGCTCGTGCTGCTGGTGCCGTAATGATTCACCAGGTATCTCCGAACCACGCCGCCGAGTTTGGCCAGGTTCAACCGCGCGTTGCGCGATTGCATGGGATCGAAGGTCCAGTCGATCAATCCAATTCCGTGTCTCAGCGCATATTCGCGTTGCGCCAGCTTGAGCCGCGCCCCGATTCCGCCATTCTGCCGGTTCGGTTCGATCGCGAGCATCTGGGAGTAGTAGTAGGGCGTGCGCCGGGCATCGAGGGCCGGCAGCGCGTGCGCGAATCCGATCAGTCTCCCGGGTTCCGCTCCCGGTTGGTCCGCCTCATAGGCCCCGAGTGTGAAGCCGCCGACTCGTTGGTTGGCGACATAGGCGCGCAACGGGGTGAGGTCGAGCGAATCATACTGCCAGACTGCGCGTTGCAGATTCAGGCAGGCCTCGAACTCTTCAATGCTGGTGCACTCGCGGATTGTGTATTCAGGAACCATCATCGAGTCTTCCCTACTAGCGCCATAGCGCCATAGCGCCATGAGGATAGTACTTACCACTTGAGTGAGCGTCAACGAAACCCGGTTCGCGAGCGGCGCGACTTAGAAAGTAATAACCCCTCACTTCGTACTTCGTTGCGTGGAGTGGTGGGTACGTGGTGGTGGTGGTACCTGTACCACGTGGGCGCCGGGAATAGCGGAAATAGCTGATTTCAGGGCGCGCGAGGGCCTTTTTGCAATTCGTGATGATGAACGCAAAAAAAATCAAAAAGCCTGTTGACATCAGAGGCGACCTGTATATAATCCCTTTTTGCCCGACGAGGCAAAACGCGACTGAAGCAAACCGAGTGAATGCCAAAGGCGCGATAATTTGAGCGATATTTGAAAACTAAGCAGAGCGTGAATACGTCGAGACCTAGAGAGTCTTTGTCTTGAGAGACCATAGATAGAATAGGTCATTCGATCATCCGAACATAGTAATTATGTCAGTTGAGAGAGTGATCAGGATTTTACTCTGAGAGTTTGATCCTGGCTCAGAATCAACGCTGGCGGCGTGCCTAACACATGCAAGTCGAACGCGAAAGTTCCTTCGGGAATAAGTAGAGTGGCGTCCGGGTGAGTAACGCGTGGGTAATCTACCCTCGGGTGGGGAATAACCAGTCGAAAGATTGGCTAATACCGCATAATGCAGCGGCTCGTTATCGAGACAGTTGTTAAAGCAGCAATGCGCCTGAGGAGGAGCCTGCGTCTGATTAGCTTGTTGGTGAGGTAATGGCTCACCAAGGCTGCGATCAGTAGCTGGTCTGAGAGGACGGCCAGCCACAATGGCACTGAAACACGGGCCATACTCCTACGGGAGGCAGCAGTGGGGAATTTTGCGCAATGGGCGAAAGCCTGACGCAGCAACGCCGCGTGAAGGATGAAATCCT
>DATEFT010001081.1:0-6675 GCA_035280505.1 Blastocatellia bacterium
CGCGCGGTCTCCTGCACCTGCTCCTGAATCTTCAACATGCCCTTCACCGTGTTCTGAACCGCCTCGGCCCCCTTCCGGGAGGCGGTCAGGGCCTGATCGGCCACGGTCGCCGACATGGTCGCGTCCTCCGAAACCTGGTGGATCGAGACGCTCATATCATCGAGCGCTTCGGAGGTGTTGGTGATCTGGGCGGCCTGTTGCTGGCTGCCCTGGACCAGTTGCTCGGTCACGACCTGGGTCTCGGTCGCGCTGGTCGTCACCTGTTGAGTGACGTCCTGCACCTGGCTGATCAACCGCCGCAGCTCGAGGATCATGTAGTTGAAGGCGTCGGCGATCGCCCCCGTCAGGTCGGCGGTCACTTCCGCCTCACGGGTTAGATCGCCGCGCGCCACACCGCTCACCTCATCGAGCAGCTTCATAATCGCTTCCTGGATATGGTTGTGATCCTCGCGCGACTGGATCAGGCCGTAGGTATTGTCCAGCATCTCGTTGAAGGCCATGGCCGTCAGGCCCAGTTCGTCCTCGGTCGTCACCTTGGCCCGCGCCGAGAGGTTGCCCCGCTCGATCTGGGTGATCAGGGTGCCGATCTCGCTCGTCTGCCGGGTGATCCCCTGGGCGATGAAGAAGACGGCCAGCGCGGTCACGATCACGCCCAACAGGATCAGGCCCAGAATCGCGTTCCGCTCGCCGGAGAATCCGTTATTGCGCGTCTGGAGGATCAGGTTGAGGTCGTTCGAGACGACGTCGTCCAGCTTCAACATCTGTTCCACCGCCCCGTTCCCGGTGGTGAAGAAGTCGAGGGGCGGCGCCTGAATGCCGTTGGCCCGGACCAGCCGCTGCTCGACCAGGTTGATGAAGGACTCCGACTCCTTGACCCAGATCTCCAGCAGATCTCCCTGGCGGCTCTTGAGGCCGAGGTTGAGACGATAGGCGGCGGAGACTCCGCGTTCAATCCGTTTGACGTCGCGGCGGGCCTGCGACAGGTAGGTCACGATCTGCGCCAGCTCTCCCTGGTTGATCCGTTTCGCGGCGGCGATGCCCGCCCCCAGATCGCGCAAGATCCCGACGTTCTCCATGGCCTCCGGGATCTCGTTGAAGGTGACATCGATCAGGTAGTACGCGTCGAACTCGGAGTCGAGGACCAGTTTCGAGGTGCCGGCCACATGCTTGACCAGGTCCAGGACCTCGGCGATCAACTGGGTGTGTTCGGCGAAGTTGGCCTCCGGCTGGGCGTTGAGCGACTTGCTCTTGAGCGCCTCCCATCTCTGTTTGATCGCCCGCAACTGGTCGGTGGTCTGGAACAGATTCCCGTAACTCTGGCCGCGGCCGGCGATCAATTTTCGCCCCATCTCTTCGGCGGCGGCGAATCGCTCATCCACGAGATGCTCGACATCCGCGACCTGGGAGCGCATCGACGAGACGCCCCGCAGATAGGCATGGACCAGCCCGCGATAGCGCGCCAGGTCTTTGCTGAGCCCCTTCAACGGCGTCAGGTATTCAATGCCGTAGACCTCGATGCTGGTGGTCTCGATCGCTTTTCCCTTCTCGACCACCAGCAGATAGGTGATGACCGGGATCGGAAGGCTCATAAACACGGCCATCAAGGCCATCTTCTGCCAGACTTTCAATCGCCGCAGAAATTCAAACTTCAACATGACCGCTCCTTTTCATATGCCACTGGTGGAGTCCGCGCCGCAGCGCCGGTTCTAAGGTTGTCCATTGCTCAAGAGCCTGAAGGAGGCCACCGAAGACCGCAGGTCGTTGGCCAGGGCCGCCAGGTTGTTGACCGAGACCGCCGACTGCTTGATCCCGTGAGCGGTGTGCTGGGTGACCTCCGATAGTTTGATCATGGTCCGCGAGACCGTCTGCGAACCCTGCGCCTGCCGTTCGGTGGCCAGCGAGATCGAATCGACCAGTTCGGCCAGTTGGACCGAGACCTTCTCGATCTCGATCAGGGCGTGGCCCGCCTGGTCGGCCAGACGCGACCCTTCGACCACCTCCTGAGTGCTCTCTTCCATGGCCGCGATCGCTTCGTTGGTTCCGGCCTGAATCACTTTGACCAGGACGCCGATGCGTTTAGAGGCCTCGGTGGAGCGCTTCGAGAGCTGCTCGACCTCTTCGGCCACCACGGCGAATCCCCTCCCGGCCTCGCCTGACCGGGCCGCCTGGATCGAGGCGTTCAATGCCAGCACGCTCGTTCGATAGGCGATATCTCCGATCAGGCGGACGATCTCGCCGATCTCCTGCGACTGCTCGCCGAGCCGCTTGATCCGTTTGGCCGTCTCCTGAACCTGGTCGCGGATGCCGTTCATCCCGCGGATCGTGTCGCGGACCGCCTCGGCTCCCTGCTTGGCGGTCTGGAGCGACCGTTCGGCGACGTTCTTCGATCGGTTGGCAACCTCCGTCACCTGGTGGATCGAACGGGTCATCTGCTCGATCGTTTCGCGAGCGGCGAGAATCTGCTGCGCCTGGCCCTCGCTGGCCATGGCCAGTTGCTCGGTCGTGTTCTGCGTCTCCGACGCGGAAGAGCCCACCTGCCGGGTCACGTCCTGCACCTTGCCGATGATCTGGCGGAGTTCGGCCGTCATATAGTTGAAGGCGTCGGCGATCGCGCCCGTGATATCGGAACGGACCTCGGCCTCCACCGTCAGATCGCCTTCGGCCAATCCCGAGACGTCGTTGAGCAGCTTCATGATGGAGTTCTGCAGCTCTTCGCGTTCCCTCCGCGATTGGATCAGGATCAGCGTCTCGTCGAGCATCTGGTTGAGATCCGAGGTCATCTGCCCCAGCTCATCCGAGGTCACGACCGGAGCGCGCATCTCGTAATGCCCGAGCCGGATCTCTTTAAAGAGGTTGGTGATGTGCTTGATCTGCAGCGTGAACCGGCTGGCCAGAAAGATGGCCAGCCCGATGGCCACCAGCACCACGATCAGGCCGAGGCCCAGCTCATAACGGGTCGAGGCGGAGACCGGCTCCAGCGCTTCCTGCGACTCGATCATGGCCAGGGTCGTCCACTGTAGCTGTTCCAGGGCCGGAAAATCGAAGCTCCGCGAAACCCGCGAATAACCGACGATGGCCGGCTGATCGCCGAAATTCGTCGCCGGCACCCAGCCGCCGACGCTCTTCTTCTGCACTTCGGTGCTCAGGAGCGCGTCCGGCAGCTTCTGCCCCGGCTCCGGCTGCCTGATCGGATCGAAGAGGATCTCGCCCTCCGCATCCGCGATCGCCATGTGTCCCGTGCGGCCCAGTTTGACCGAGCCGAGCAGTTCCCGAATCCCCTTGACGTCGAGCGCCGAGGCCAGCACGCCCACCACCTCGTTGTTCACGTCCCGGACCGGAACCGCCAGGTTGACGACGATCGTTCCGGCATTCCTGTCCAGCTCCGGTTTGCCGATGTAGACGGAGCCGGTCCCTTCACGATAGACCTGCTGCCACCAGGGCTCGTCTCCCTGGTAGAAGTCCGGGAGGGGCCCGGTCGAGGCCACGTTCCCGCCGTACCGGTCGGTCATGTAGAGGAGCACATGATTGGGGAACCGCGATTTGAACCCCTGTAACACCCGCACGATGGGATTGCGGGATTCATTGTTGACCGCGCGCATCAACTGGCTCTCGGCGGCGACCGCCGGCGGCGTGTTGATCCACTGCTTATCCAGAATGAGCAGCCTCTCGACGATCTGTTTCTCGGTCCCGTAGTAGGTCCGGTTGACTTCGCGGGCCTGAAATTGAATGTCGCTGGAGACGGCCAGCGTCTCCAGGAGCCGAACGTTCTCGGCCAGCGTCTGCGCGACCAGGTCCGCGGTGCGGGCGGCCACCTCCTGGGCGGAATGGCCGGTCTGTTCCAGCACATCGTTCGCCGTATTCCGATTGATCAGGAAGCCCCCGATCATGAGCGGCGCCACGGCCATCATGACCATGGCCAGAATCAACTTGGCGGTAATGTTTTTTCTGATCAATCCCAAGGGGTCTCCAGCCGAAGACCGATTTTTGCTGCCATTAGCTAACATGTATTTGATCTCCCAAAACAGAGACTCATCCGATCGACAGTTTGAACAAAGCTCACGCCTGACGGCGCCCGCCGCCGGTGAACAACCGGATAGTTAGTCAAATTACGGAAGGGGCCGGCTCAGAAGGCTGGAAAGATCCAGTCCGCGAAAAAAGTACTCATCCAGGAACGACCGGGGCAGGTTTCCGATGACCAGGGTCAGTGCACGACGTCCAGTGAGCGCAACAGCCCTTCCAGGTTGAGAACGTTCAACAACTCGCCGCCGCAGGTATAGACTCCGCGGACGTAGGAGGTCAGGCCGTCTTCGGCGGCCGTCTCCACTACCTGAATCTGCGCGGCGGAGATGTTCGCGATCCCCAGCACCTGCTCGACGACCAGCGAGGCCGTAATGTCGCCCTCGAAGGTCTGGGTCACCAGCAGGTTGAAATTCTCCATGCAGTCTTCACGCTCCAATCCCAACAGGGCCCGAATATCGACGATGGAGACGATGTCGCCGTGAAGGTTGGTGATCCCGAGCACCCACTCCGGGACATTGGGGATCTTGGTAAAGGAATTGAGCTCGCCGACCTCGATGACATGGCTCATGAGGACGGTATACCTGGTTCCCGCCAGGGTGAAGATAATATGCTTCTCCTGGTTCAGACCGGTCGCCGGGACCAGGGACTGGGCCGGATAGTTTTTGAGAACCAGAGCCAGGGCCGCCGCGTCGGAAGGGTCGACGTTGAACCGCTCGATCGGCAGCGTCGGGGCCTCCGGCCGCTCCAATCGCTCGGGCGGCTCGGGCCGCCGCGCCAGTCGGTGCTCATCCCCGAACCCGATTGAATCGAAGCTCAGCCCGAGCAGTTCCGTTCCCGGCAGATTGGGCGCGGCCTCGGGCGCGGTGATGGAGGCGATCCATTCCGGCAACGGCAGGTCGCCGGGTCGGAAGGGCCGGTCCAGTTCCAGCCTGAAGATCGGCACTTCCGAGTCGTTATCAATGATCAATTCGGGCGGGGTCACCGGCGTCTCTTTTTTATCAACCATGTTATTTCTACTTCCGGTCTTTGATACCGCGCGCGGTACCGATTCGATAACAAACTCACCCTAGAATTGCCTGGCGATAGCTTCCAGTAGCTCCTCGTCTTTCCATGGTTTAGTAACATAGGCATCGGCGCCCTGTTTCATTCCCCAGAAACGATCGCTGGCATGATCCCGAATGGTCAGGAGGATCACCGGCAGGTCTTTCGTCTCGGGCGACGATTTCAGGTCGCGGCAGATCTGGAAACCGTTCTTCCCCGGCAGGATCACATCCAATAACACGAGTTCGGGGCGTTCCTTGCGGGCCTTCTTCAAACCTTCATCGCCGGTGGCAGCCGTAATCACCCGGTACCCTCCGGAGAGCAAAGCTGTTCTCACCAGTTCCATTTGCGTCGGACTATCTTCAATAACGAGAATTGTTCTTGCCATTATTGCCTCTCAGGGAAGCAGCCGGGTCAATTCTGGCCTGCTTCCACAACTCACCATACTCCACCGTAACCGCAGGTCATACGGCACTAAAGATCTTGAACTCGCGACGCCCGGCCCCGGACCGCTCACCGATCAGTTGCGGACATCGTTCGTACGTTTGATTGAATGCAAGGGTTGGATTTCCGTCACGGCCGAGGCCAGGTCTGAGATGAATACCTGGTAGAGCCCTCTCCATCGATCTTGCATGGTAGATAAATAGAATGTCTTCTCAAAGACGATAAAATAGCTGCGGAGCACCAGGATCATGCCCTGACAAACCTGCTGGATCAGGGTCTGGCTCGTCGAGAGGTATCCCGCCGATTCCCGGCCGCCGCCGAAGAGGTGCTCGAGCATGAGGCGGTTATTCTCCACGGGTAACAACCTGACGAAGGGATGGACGCGGCCGGCCTCCTCGATCGCCGGCCGGAGCGCGCGGGCCTGCGGATCGGCCGCCGGAAGGGTCTCGACCAGGGCCATCGTGCGATTGATCATCTCGGCCAGCACCCGGGGGATCGCCGCCGGTTGCGGCGCCTCCTGTTCGCGCAACCGGATCATCAACTGCTCCAACTGGGCGACCAGAAAGATCAGGCGGTCTTCCAATTCGTAATCGCGCTCGGCTTCCGTCAACTCCTCGGCGGGAACCCCCTGGACCGGCCGGTACCGGCTCCCGTTGTCTCTTGTCAGTGCTCTCATTAACTCATCTCGGCCCGCCGTCACAGGGACGGAGCAGGAAGGCTGTTCGCTCGACCCTCCCGACCCGACTGTTCCTGGGAGCCCGGTTGATTGCAATAGTTCTCGACGATCTTGACCAGCGCCGCCGGCTCGAAAGGTTTGGTCACATATCCGACGGCGCCCGCCGTACGGCCGCGCACCTTGTCGAGGAACCCGTCCTTGCCGCTCAGGATGACGACCGGGACGCCCCGGGTGTGACTCGCGGCCTTGATCAGATTACAGATCTGATAGCCGTCGGTATGAGGCAGAGTGATGTCGAGCAGAACCAGATCCGGCGTCAGCTCGTTGAGCTTCGCCAGAGCCTCCATCGCTCCATTCGCCGTTACTACTTGATGCCCGCGCCGCTCCAGCGTCACCGTCACCAGTTTGCGCACCGTGGCCGAATCGTCGATGACCAGGATCGTGCGCGGAACGGCCAGCGCCTTCCGTTCCCTTCTCGCGATTCGATTCAACGC
>DATEFT010001082.1:0-7551 GCA_035280505.1 Blastocatellia bacterium
CCGCGATCGACCCAGATTCCGCGCCGGTCATAGCCCCAGCTTCGTCCATAAGTGCAGGGAGAGCCGCTCCGCTGATTGACCAGCCGGACGCCGCCCCGCGTATCGGCATCGCAATAGTGGCGCCGCCCGTCGTCGGAAGCGCAATAGATTGATTGAGGGACGTAACTGCCGGCCGGCATGACCCCGGCTTCGAGGGCGCCAGGTTGAGCGGCGAGGCCCGCGATCGCAGCCTGGCCGATCGTCTCGCGATGGGCGGTCACGGTGAAGAGATTGGTGGTGATCAGCACGATCACGAACCAGGCCCCCAATTTGGGAAGCGCCGCGCAACCGGATCTCCAAAACTCATTCTTTGTCGATTTCATGCTCTTTACTCCGTCTTATAAATCACGTTTTTGGACGCGATATCGCAGAATTGCCTCAGGAGGTATCTACTCTTTACCTCAATCCGGAAGGAAAAAAAAGTCTAATCCGTACCTTCAGCCCGGGAATCCGAACCGGTCCGGCCGGCCCATCCGGCCAAATGCTGCCGATTCTTGCTAGTTAAAAGAGAATCCTCGACAATTCCGGGTCTCGGAAAACCTCGGAAAATGATTGCCGTCTTCGGAGCCCGGGGGAACCTGGGGGCCGGGGAGGCGGGAAAGGAACGATCATGGTTATCAAGAGAGTTCTCTGGTCGCTGGTCGGAACGGTCCTGTTGATCTGCCAGCTCGGCCTCAGGCAGACCGGCAGTCCGTCGGCCCTGTACGCGGTTCGAGGGGGGCGCGACGGAAAATGGGGCTACATCGACAAGACCGGCCGGATCGTCATCGGCCTGCAGTTCGACGGCGCCCGTGACTTCTCCGACGGCTTGGCGCTGGTCCGTAAAGGCCAGGACTCTTTCTTCATCGACTCTTCCGGACGGCCGCGCCAGGAGCTGGTCCAACCGTCGTACGAGATCCGGGGCGGCTTTAGAGACGGACTCGCCCTGGTGAGGATCGGCGGCCCCTTCGAGAGCGAGTATGGATATATCGACCGGTCGGGTCGATTGGTGATCGGGATTCGGGTCGATGCGGCCAGGCTGGTGACCGCGGTCTATCCGATCAAGGGTCTCCCGGAGATCCGGCCGAATGAGGCCGGGGCGGATCCTCTCCTTCATCTATGCGTGAATGGCAGATGCGGTTACTACGATCGATCCGGTCGAGAGGTCATCGCCCCACAGTTCGATAGCGCCCTGAACTTTTCCGAGGGGCTGGCCGCCGTTAAAATCGACGGCAAATATGGCTATATCGACCGAACCGGACGATTGGCGATTCCCTACCGTTTCGACTATGCCGAGGATTTCTCTGAAGGCCGGGCCGTGGCGGCGGCCGATGACAAGTTCGGTTATATCGACCGGACCGGCCGGGACGCCATCGTTTTTCAATACGACTGGGCCCAGACCTTTACGGACGGACTGGCGGCCGTCGGGATCGGCGGAAAGGTGGGATATCTCGATCCGACCGGCAAGGTGGTGATCCCCCTGCGATTCGAGGGCGGCGGGAAGTTCTCCGAAGGGCTGGCGCCGGTCCGGGTCGGCGGGCGCTGGGGCTATCTCGATCGGACCGGCAAGATGGTCATTGGGCCGAAGTTCGATGGCGCCGGCTCCTTCTCGGATGGAGTCGCGGCGATCGAACTCCGGGGCCGGCCGGGTCATCCGGGCTATATCGATAAGACCGGGAAGTATCTTTGGGAACCGGGCCGTTAGCACGGCGGCCCCTGACTGCACTCATCGCGCGCCTCATCTCTCGCCTCACGTTGACATTCTACCCAAGTCGGCCGATACTCTGGTAGAGCCTCGACCAGAGGGTTTCAGGCGAAAACAAAAACGACCCAGGTTTTTTTGAACCGCGAAAGACACGAAATCAAAGACCTTTCGCGTCTTTCGCGTCTCTCGCGGTTGGTAAATCCAGTTATGCGATGGTGGCACGAACTAAAATACCTCGTTCGGAAACTTAACCGTCAACGCGCGGACCGGGAATTGGAGGAAGAGATCCGGACTCACCTGGAGCTGGAGACTGCGGAGCAGATCGAGACCGGGCTCTTGCCGGAGGAGGCGCGAGCCGGAGCGCGGCGGGCATTCGGCAGCGTCGCTCTGGCCAAGGAGGACAGTCGCGCCTGGTGGGGATTCGGGAGGTTGGAGGAATTATGGCAGGACCTCCGCTACGGCGCGCGAATGTTGGCGAAACAACCCGGCTTCACGTTGATGGCCGTGGCGACGTTAGCCCTGGGGATCGGCGCGAATTCGGCGATCTTCAGCGTGGTGAACGCTGTGTTGCTCAATCCCTTCGCCTACCCGGGCGCCGATCGGATCATGAGTTTGTCCACGTACGAGCCGGCTCAGCCGGAGTACGAGAGAGGCGTCAGCTATCTGAATTTTCTGGACTGGCAAAAACTGCAGAGCGTCTTTACGCATCTGGCGGTGTCGCGCTCTCAGACCTTCAATCTGACCGGCGGCGGCGAACCGGAGCTCGTCAACGGCACCTTCATCTCTCCCGAAGCCTTCTCGTTGTTGGAGGTCCCGCCCATCCTCGGTCGTGTTATCACGGCCGGGGACAACCGGCTCGATTCGGCCCGGACGGCGATGCTGAGTTATGCCTTCTGGCAAAAGCGCTTTGGCGGCGAGAGCGGCGTCATCGGCCGCGCGCTGCGGCTCGACAATCAGGTCTATACGGTCATCGGCGTCATGCCGCCTCGCTTCAAATTCGGGCGGGCTGAGGTGTGGGTTCCGATCGGTCTGTTTGCCAACGAGTCTCCGAACACCGGCCGCACGGCCGGTTGGAATTGGGTCGTGGGTCGTCTGAAACCGGGCGTCAGGATTGAGCAGGCGCGCGCCGAAATGAACGCGATCTCCGCGCGGCTGGCCGAGCAGTATCCCGAAACGAGTGTCGATGTCGGCGTGCGGATCACGCCGCTGAGCGAAAGAGCCACACGTGAAATCCGCCCGTCGCTGCTGGCCTTGATGGGCGCGGTCGTGTTTGTGCTGCTGATTGCCTGCGCCAACGTCGCCAATCTGCTGATTGCGCGCTCCGCCGCGCGCGAGAAGGAACTGGCGATCCGCGCGGCGCTGGGAGCGGGGCGCTGGCGTCTGGTGCGCCAACTGTTGTTGGAAGGCCTGTCCCTGGCGGCGCTCGGCGGTCTGGCCGGTTTCTGGCTGGCGCGGTGGGGATTGGAACTGCTTTTGAAGCTGGCGCCGGAAGCGCTCATTCCAGGCGAAGCGGCGATCGGCGTCGATGGGCAGACGCTGGGCTTTACCTTGCTCCTCACTTTGCTGACGACCCTGGTCTGCAGCCTGCTCCCCGCGTTGCGATTTTCGAAGGGCGCGGTTCTTGATGGATTGAAGGATGGAGCGCGCCTCTCCACGGGCGCGTCCGGCAATCAAAGGCTGCGCGGCGCGCTGGTCACTCTCGAAGTCGCCTTATCCGTCATCCTGTTGATCGGCGCGGGGCTGCTGATCAAAAGTTTCGCTCGTTTGCAGCAGGTCGAGCTCGGCTTCAAAAAGGAGTCCCTGCTGGCGATCGATCTCAAATTTCCCTCCGGCAAATACGACCAGCCGCAGCGACTCGAGATCTTCTTTCGCGAGGTTCTGGAACGCGTGAATGCGACGCCCGGCGTCGAGTCCGCCGCGTTTATGAATGGGGCGCCGTTCACCGGTTCCGGCGCCGTCATTCCGTTTGTCCGCGAGGGCCAATCCTTTTCCCACCTGCAAGAGCTTGCCAACCGGCACCTTCGTTATTTCGTTGTTTCCGGAGACCTGGTGCGCGCGCTCGGTTCGCCGCTGATCGCCGGACGCGGTTTTACGCCGCAGGATACCTCGAGTTCCGAGCCGGTCGCGATCATCAATCAGGCGACGGCGGAAAAGTACTTTCCCGGAGAGAATCCGCTGGGCCAACGGATCATGCTGGGCGTGCCGGAGAATTTGATTCAGCCGGGCATGCTGGAAGGTTTCAAGAAGTTTCCGTGGCTGACAGTGGTCGGCGTGGTTAAAAACCTCCGCGAATCCACTTCGTGGCTACAGGAATTCCAGGCCGCCGGATATACGCCGCTGGCGCAGGCGCCGCCTCTCACTCCGGTCTTCAATTTCACGACCTTATTGGTGCGATCATCGAGAGATCCGGTCTCGCTCGCCAATGCAGTTCGGAGCCAGATTCATGCGGCAGATCCCGATCTGCCGCTGGCAAACGTGGCCACCATGGAAGATCTCATTGACGATTCGTTCAAGCCGCAGCGATTCAACGCCTTCTTAATGGGGCTGTTTGCGGCGCTGGCCCTGCTGCTGGCCGTGGTCGGGCTGTACGGCGTTCTGTCTTACACGGTCGTGCAGCGAAGGCATGAAATCGGCGTGCGCCTGGCGCTTGGAGCCCAATCGCGTAGCGTCGTTCTCCTGGTTCTCAAGCAGGGGTTGCGACTGACGCTGGTGGGGATGGCCATTGGACTGGCCGGCGCCGGTGCTCTGATGCGCCTCCTCGAACGTCTGCTCTCCGGCGTGAGCGCGACAGACGGGCCGACATTCATTGGCGTCGCGATCCTGTTGGCAGGGGTGGCCCTCCTGGCCTGCTGGATTCCGGCGCGCCGCGCAACGAAGGTCGATCCCATACTGGCTTTGCGATGTGAGTGACCGTGAGTGAGTCAACGGACTCTCCCTGTCACCTCGGATCCGCCGGGCTGGTCCGGGACCGCTCTATGACTCCGATCTTTCGTCTTTCGCCCCGATGAATTTCATCAGCAATGCCACAGGGTTCTGCGGATTTTCCAGACGCAGCAGGTTGTCCGTTCGGAGTTGGATGGCTTCGATCCATTCGGGATGGGAAAGAATATAGAATTGCTCGTTCTTGATTGCCTCGAAGACCGCCTCCGCGACCTGGAGCGGAGGCATGCTGGTCTCGATGGCGGCATTGAATGCGGCCCGCCTGGCCTGCATCTCCGGGGTCATCGTGATCGGTTCGTTACGCAACTCCGCGGGCCGGTTGCGCTCGGCGTCGCCGATCTGGGTCCGCACCAGCCCCGGGCAGAGCACCGATACTTTGACGAGCGCGTTCCGCTGTTGAAGCGTCAGGTACAGGCTCTCCGAGAGCGCGACCACCGCATGCTTCGTCACCGAGTACGGAGCGAAGGAGCCGCCGACGATGAGCCCGGCGGTCGAGGAGGTATTGATGATATGGCACTCCGTATTCTGGGCGAGCATCAGCGGGGTGAAGACCTTGACCCCATGGATCACGCCCCATAAATTGACGCCGATCACCCACTCCCAATCGTTCCAGGTGGCCTCCCAGGCAGCGCCGCCGCCGGCGACTCCGGCGTTGTTGAACAGCAAATGCACGTGGCCGAAGGCCTCGAGCGTCCGGCGAGCCAGCAACTCGACGTCACTCCGTTTCGAGGCGTCCGTCTTGACACTGAGCACGGTGATTGTTTAGTAAAGGAGCCAAAATGGTCGATTTCAAATGAATTATTTAGTAGAACGGCCTCTCGGTGACTTGGCACTGAGACGCCAGAACCTGCCCCGTCGCTATTCGCCCTCACCAGGCTTCCTCAATGGCCGCAACTTTCTGCGCTTGAGCTCTTCCTCAACGGGAAACGAGTATCTTCCGAACACATTGATATGCTCATAGCGCGCCGGCGACAGATGCTTGATATCGGCCTCGTTAATCTGCCGGCCTTCGCGTTTCAACTGCTCGATCGCTTCCCACATATAAACCGCATTCCAGACTACCACCGCATTCGTCACCAAATTCAGGCAGGCGGCCTGATTGAGCTGATCATCAGGATGACGTTTGCGGATCTGCGCTTCATTGGCCACGAAGAGAAACCGGCGGAGTGCGTGCAACGCCTCGCCTTTATTCAGTTGCCGATTGATCTGGCGTCTGAACTCTTCACTGCCGAGGTAGCGCAGTATGAAGTTGGTTTTGACCAGCCGCCCATATTCCTGAAGCGATTTGACCAGCCGGTTGTGTTTGGGCATGGCGTGCAGCTTACTGATCAAGAGCGAGGCCGTCACCCACCCGAGTTTGAGTGACCCTGCCACACGCAGCAGATCGTCCCATTGATTGAGGAACAACTCCTGACGTAGTTTCCTTTTGAACAGGCTTTTGACCGGTTGCTGGATCTCGACGCCGTCAATCCGGTAGAGTTGTTGAGCCCCGAGATCACGCAGGCGCGGGGCGAATTGATAGCCGAGCAGGTCGAATAGGCAAAAGGTTATTTCAGTAAAGCCCGCAGTATCGGTCGAATGTTGAAAGAGCGGCAATTCGGTTTCGTTGTCGAGGATTTCGTCCAACACCACCGTCGCGTCGCGCATCGTCGCCGGAATGACCTTCGTCCCGAACTGCGAATATTGATCGGAGGTCCAGGTATAGAAGGTCAGCCCGCGGCCGTAGCCGAAGTATTTGGGCAGCGCGGTGGCATTGGCGGTCTTGACGGCCACCGGGAACCGCTGGCCGTCGGATGACGAGAGCGTGCCGCCGCCAAGCATCCGTGCCAGCGGCAGGCGGAAGTGGTAATCGACCAGTTTGGTTGTGGCGTCGCGCAGCGTCTCCTCACGCAGATACCAGTTTGTCGCCCAGAGGAGCTGCTGATAGCCGAAGCCGGACATCCGCGCCATTTGCGTCAGGCCGAAGTTGCCGCTTTGTGCCAGGATCCCGGCATAGAGGTTTGATCGCAGACCGGGCTTGCGTGACGGACTGCCGCCGGCGTGGGTGAAGGCGTCGCTGAAGCCGACCCAGCGGTCGACTTCGATCAGCAGCGCCGGCAGGTCAAGGCGCGGCAATCGTTCGACAATCAGCTCCTCTAGTTCCTCGCTGCTCGTCGGTCTCACTTCGGCCTCCAGCGGTGAGACGACCAGTTGGCCGTCCTCGATTCTGACCCGATCGCGCACCGTCAACCGCTCGGCCAGATGACCGACGGCCAGCTTGAATTCCTCCACTCGTTGCTCGAATCTGATCTGCCCATCTTCCGGGGCTTTCATCAAGCGGCTGGTTTCCGTCCGCATTGCGGGCCAGCGTGTGGGCGGGACGAGATAGCTTTCCGGATTGGTGTAGCGGCGGGAGCCTTCGATCCAGAGATTGCCGCTGCGAAGGGCCTCGCGCATCTGCCACAACAGGCACATCTCGTAATATCGCCGGTTGAGCTGTTCATCGTCCTCGATCACATAATCGATCCAGTCCGGCGGGATGAAGTCGATCGGCGCATCTTCCGGGAGCTTTCGCTGGCGGGTCGCATTGAGTTCGCGAATCATTTCAATGGCCGCCAACAGCGCATCATCATCGTGATTGGCTCTCCAGGTGAAGGTCTCCAGGAAACGAGGCGCGAACTGCCGGAGACGGCTGTAGCGTGTGCCCAACAAATCAAAATAGGAATCGTCGAGCGGGCGCGCGATCTGCTCGCATTCATCCACCGCGGCGCGGAGTTGGTCCGGCGCGACATGCTGATAAACGATGATGCGAACCTCCCAGTCTTTGACTTCGGGATTGAGGATGATGCGCCCGATGGTTTGAAACAGATTAACCTTTTCATTCGTTGCCTTGGCGACGCTCTTCCGAC
>DATEFT010001083.1:0-10174 GCA_035280505.1 Blastocatellia bacterium
TCAAGATCATCCAGGACGTCGGGACGGAGATCCAGTGGGCCGGCGACGAGATCGTGTTCGTGGCCGCGGTCGACGAGTTGACGGCCGCCGATGCGGTGCGCGCGATCAAGATCCAGTATGAGAAGCTGCCGCACCTCGTCAACGAGGAGAACCTCGACCTGGTCCCGGCCGCCAATCGCCGGCCGCCGACGGAACAGACCAAAGGCGACCCGCAGACGGCCTTCAAAGAGGCGGATGTGGTCATCGAGGGGACCTACGGCAACGAGGTCATCACCCATTGTTGTCTGGAATCGCATGGATTGATCGCCGAATGGGAGGGGCCGCAGGAGCTGCTGGTCCATCAATCCACTCAGGCCATCTCCGGCAACGGCGGGGAGTTCGCCCGCGCCCTCAGTATCCCGGCCGGAAACGTGCGGATGAAGATGGAGCACATCGGCGGCGGATTCGGCAGCAAGTTCCCGGTCGATCGCTGGGGAATCGAGGCGGCCAAAGTCTCCAAGATGGTCGACGGCAAACCGGTGAAGCTCATGCTCGAGCGCGACTCGGAGTTGATGGTCGCCGGTTCGCGCCCGTCAGCCTTCGCCAAGGTCAAGGTCGGAGCCAAGAAGGACGGCACGCTCGTCGCCTGGGAGTCCGAGTCCTGGGGCAGCGGCGGCGTCATGGGCACCGGAATGCCGCCCTATCCCTACGTCTGGCAGATCCCCAACACCAAGACCAAACATCACAGCATCGTCACCAACGTCGGCCCGCAGCGCGCCTGGCGCGCGCCCAACCATCCGCAGGCCTGCCTGGTGACCATGGGAGCGCTCGAAGACCTTGCGGCCAAGCTCAGCATGGACCCGCTCGAGTTCTTCTTGAAGAATCTCGAGATGACCGGCGCCCGCGCCAACGTCTATCGCGACGAACTCCAGAAGGCCGCGGAGCTGATCGAGTGGAAGAAACTGTGGCGGCCGCGCGGCGAAGGCGCCCCCGGCAGCACCAAGACCTTGAAACGCGGTCTGGGTCTCTCGCTCCATACCTGGGGCGGCGGACCGCACGCCAGCGATTGCGATGTGACGATCCATCCGGCCGGCGCGGTCGAGGTCAAGCTCGGCACGCAGGACCTGGGCACCGGCACGCGAACCGCGGTTCAGATCGTGGCGGCCGAGTCGCTCGGACTGCCGCTCGAAGCGGTCAAAGTCCACATCGGCGACAACCGCCTGCCGCCTTCGGGCTCGTCCGGCGGTTCGACGACCATCGGCGGCGTCAGCTCCTCGACGCGGCGCGCCTCGATCGACGCGCTCAACGAGCTGTTGGCCAAGGTCGCTCCGGCCCTCAACACCACGCCGGATAAACTGGAGGCGGTCGAGGGCAAGATTCGGGTGATCGGCGAGCCGAGCAAGAGCCTGACCTGGCAACAGGCCTGCGCCAAACTCGGAACGCAGCCCATCACGGCCCGCGGCAAACAGCCGGGGAAAGAGACGCTGGCGTCAGCCGGAGTCGGCGGCGTCCAGATGGCCGACGTGTCGGTCGATATCGAGACCGGGGTGGTCAAGATGAACCGCTTCGTCGCGGTCCAGGACTGCGGCCTGATCATCGACCTGAAGACCGCCGAGAGCCAGGTCTATGGCGCCATGATCATGGGCGTCTGCTTCGCCCTCTACGAAGAGAAGATCATGGACGCGCAGACCGGCCGGATGCTCAATCCCAACATGGAGTTCTACAAGCTCGCCGGATTGACGGACATCGGCGAGTTCAAAGTCCATATGATGACCGGTAAAGGCTACGATGAGCGCGGTCCAATCGGCCTCGGCGAGCCTCCGACGGTCTCTCCGGGCGCGGCGATCTCGAACGCCGTGGCCAATGCCATCGGGGTGCGCGTTCCGACCATTCCGCTGACGCCCGATCGCGTGATTGCGGCGCTCGAATCGAAAGGAGGGGCCAATGCAAAAATTTGAGTACGCCAGCCCGACCACCAAAGAACAGGCGGTCGCCCTGCTCGGCAAAGATTGGGGCGAGACCGAAGCCCTGGCGGGCGGGACCGATCTGCTCAGCCTCATGAAAGACTACATCGTGACGCCGAAACGGCTCGTCAATCTCAAGGCCATCAAGAATCTGGACAAGATCTCCACGCCCCGCGACGGATCGGCCCAGATCGGCGCGCTGGCCACCCTCGACCGGTTGATCCAGTCGCTGGGCAAAAACTTTCCGGCCCTCACCCAGGCGGCCTCGGGCATCACCAGCCCGCAGATCCGCAACATGGGAACGGTCGGCGGCGAGCTCTGCCAGCGCCCGCGCTGCTGGTACTACCGCGCCGGCTTCGGCCTGCTGGCGAAGGGCGAGAACGGCGACCAGCTCGTGCCCAACGGCGACAACCGCTATCACGCGATCCTGGGCAACGAGGGGCCGGCCTATTTCGTCAACCCGTCGAGCCTCGCGCCCGCCTTCATCGCGCTCGGCGCCAAGCTCAAGATCTTCGGTCCGGACGGTGAGCGTGAGGTCGAAGCCGACAAATTCTTCGTCGCGCCCAAAGCCGAGAACGAGCGCGAGTACGCCCTGAAACCGAACGAGATCGTGACGACCATCGTGATCCCGCGGACGCTCGGCGTCCTCAGTGCCACCTACGAAGTGCGGCAGAAAGAGTCGCTCGATTGGCCGCTCGCGGCGGCCGCGGTGGCCTTCACGCTCGACGAGGGCAAGAAGGTCAAGACCGCGCGCGTCGTGATGGGCCACGTCGCCCCCATCCCCTGGGTCTCCGAGGAGGCCGCGCAATTTCTGGTCGGCAAAACGATCAGTGAAGAAGTGGCGGCCGAAGCGGGCAAGATTGCGACAGCCGGCGCCAAGCCGTTAACCCGCAATTCATACAAGGTCCAACTGGCGCGGGTCGCCGTCAAACGCGCGATTCTGCAGGCGGCCGGTTAAGCAAGGAGGTCACGATGACTGAAAGTGAACGCTACGACACGAATCGTCCCAATCTCTGCTCGTCTCTGCGCTGGAAAGAGATGTTCATCTGGGCGGAGCACGAACCGACGGTCCAGCCCTCGAACACCGGCATCTTCTGGTGTTTGAATACCCAGACCTGCCTGGGACCGGATGGAAAGCTGGCCGAGCCGGGGTTCTGTAACTCTTCGCAACGCCGTTGCCATGGTCGCGACGACACGATAGCCTAATGGGAATAGTCTTCGGTTTTCAGTCTCCCGCCGGGCACCCGGTGACGGAGACTGGAAACCGAAGACCGCAGACCGAAAGGGGGAGACAATCTTCATGCGGAAATTGACCTGGATCTTCACGAGTTGCTTGGTCGTAATGATGCTGGCTTCGTTCGCGCAAGCCCAACAGATTTACGGCGAATATATCGAATCACGCAATGCCGACGTCTACACCGGCCATTGCTTTGCCATGTCGGAACTCAACCTGGTTGGAGATCGGGCGATCCTCGCCTGGCGCGTCTCCAAAGGCGAATGGGACGGCGTTCGACTCGACGGCCTGAGCGTCATGGGAGTGGCGCAAGCCTCGGGCACGCTGGGCAGCCCCTTCGAAAATCCGTATCCGGCCAAAGCCGTGCTGATCGTCGATCAGCGAGCGACCTCGGCCCAACGCGAGGCCTTAAAGTCGTTCGCGCAGTCGATGGCGGGCGAGTTGTTCAAGAATGTGGTCCGCACCGAAACGGCGCCGATCAACCTCGAAGTCGAATACTACGGCGAGCACCCGGTGGCCGGCCGCGTCAAGGCCGGAGAGCTGGCCAGCATCATCACCCGGAGCCTGACCGACAAGGATCATATCTGCGGCAATGAACAGGTCTACTATCCGCCGCTGGCGGCGACGGCTCACTCGATGCCGGCCGTGGCGGTGCTGGATCAGTTCAAAGGGGACGGCCTGAACACCGAATGGACGATGCACGACAAGCGCAGCGCCTTCGTCGGCCAGTTCGCCCGTTAATTCCTGAGAGACCGCGATGATCAACCGCGAAACACGCGGAAGACGCGAAATCACGATTCGATCCATTTCGCGTCTTCCGCGTGTTTCGCGGTTGATGGTCTTAGTTAGCCTTTAAAAGCTGGGTTTAAGTTCGATCATGAAATTGTTCGTAGTTGCCATTCTGCTCTCATTCATTTTCCCGACCTGGCCGACCTGGCCGACCTGGCCGACTCGGACCAACCTCCAGGCGACCAGCGGTTACAAAGTCGAGGCGATCGGGGCCCTGACCGAAACCAAGGTCCCGGAGAACACGCGCCAGGCCCTGGAACCCAAAGGCTTGCGGGTCCTCGGCGAAAAAGGCGAGCCGTTCTGCGAAATCTGGTTCAGCAAAAGCGTTCCGACCGGCAAGGGGGACGTGGCTGGAGCGAACTTCGGGCAGTTCGGCGAAGGGGCCTTCATCGGAGTCATCAACTTCCCGGCCAATGTCATCGACTATCGCAGTCAGGGCATCAAACCGGGCTACTACACCTTGCGTTACGGACTGATTCTGCAAGACGGCAACCACCTGGGAGTCTCGGTCCATCGCGATTTTCTGCTGGCCTGTCCCATCGCCGAAGACAAGGACCCGGCGGCTCAATTGAAGCTCGAAGATCTGTATCAACTCAGCCGCGGGTCGTCGGGAACCGGGCACCCATCCGTCTGGAGCCTGGTGCCGGTCGATTCGAAAGAAGGTCTCCCCAAAGTGATCAAGGATCCATCCGAGCATGTGATCCTGCAGACCATGGTCGGCAATCAGGCGATCGGACTGGTCGTGGTCGGTAAAGCCGAGAGCTGAAGAGAGCTCCGGCGATCAGGCCCCTACTCTTTTCTGAGCCAGGAGAGGGCCTGATCCATCATGGCTTTGTCGCCGGCCTCCTTCTCGACCGCCAGATCCGGCGTGACGCCTCGGCCCTCGATCTTCAGGCCGCCCGCCGTCCGGATATCCATCACCGGCAGATTCATCCTCCAACTTTTGACCTCGCCGCTGAAGACGTTCATCTTGATCAGATTGAAGTTGAAGAGATTGAAATAGACCGAGGAGGTGCGGAGCAGCGCCCCTCTGGTGCGGCGTCCGACCAGCGCGGCGGCGCGCGCTTCCTTCATGGCGGCGGCGAAAAGTTCACAACTGCCCGCGCAGCTCTCATCGACCAGGAGGGCGATGCGGCCGCGGTAGGTCCATTTATACTTGCCGCCCGCCAGATACATCCCCGCGCCTCGGAATTTGCTGACGCCCAACCGGTCGTCGATATAGGCCACCGGCAGCGACGAGGGAGTGAGCTGATCGATCGACGTGACCTTGAATTGCGAGAGGCTCTGGCGCGTCGCAAAGTAGGCGACGGAACGCCCCTCCGGCAAGAGGAAATTGAGCGCCGCCAGGGCGGCTTCCAGATTCTCCCCCCGGTTCCCGCGCAGATCGAGCACCAGCGAGGGATACTTGACGATCTCATCCATGGCGCGATCGAGTTGCTGGTCGAACTGCCGCAGATCGTCGGCCGTGAAGTTCGAGAGCGACAGGTAAGCGACATCCGAAGCCAGCGGCTTCCAGGCGACCCGTTCGGTCTTGAACGTGGTCGCAGGTTTCTCCGCGGCCAGGAAGAAATCGGTATTCGACGAGTGGAGTTCGCGCAGCGACCTTCTGACGGCCACCGCCAGTTCGCCGTCATTGCGGGCGGCCTTGATCTCCGGCAGATAGCGCGCGCGCACCGCCGCAACATCGACTCCGTTCAAACCGCGATCGTAGTAGTGCCGGCCGACTCCATTCCAGACGGCATCGTAGAGCAGTTCGTACCGCTTGCGCGGAATCTCCGGAGAGGCGGCGGATAGATGCTGACCCTGGACCTCGGCGCTCCAGTTCCCTCCCGTCATCTTGCCGTTGACGCGATCGCCGGCCACGGTCAGGTCCAGTTCGGCCGGAACCCGGTCGTACTGTCCCTTGAGCAGAAATTTATTGCCCGCGACGCTGCCGGTGAAGAGGCCGTCCTCGCCGTCAACCGGCGTCAGCAGCACCAGTCGCGCGTTTCCGTCCGCCTCGACCCGCAGGTCGGCCAGCGCCTCGGATCGATACTGCGCCGTCTCCAGAACCAGGTTCCAACGACCGTTGATCAACTTGGGATCGAGGCTCTGCGACGAAGCGACGACCGCACAGGTGAGGAATAATACCGTGAGGGTGAGGGTCTGTAATTTATAGTTCATCTATTTTCCTTAATTTTGGGACATTCACATCCTGATCACCTCAGTGATGCGCAGCTCATTTCTATCGTCCGGCGCGAAACGAATGACGCCTTGGGAAAAGCTCAGATTCTGTCAAGAATGTCCGTCCAGGCCGGCCGACGCGAGACTGATGCCGAAATTATACCGAGAAATCGGCCTCGCCCAAGAAAGAAATGCGCAATAGCGGTTAATTGGTGGAAAGGTTTTGGGGACGCGATGAACAGGCCGCCAAACGCGAACACGCGA
Source organism: Blastocatellia bacterium (assembly GCA_035280505.1). GTDB lineage: Bacteria > Acidobacteriota > Blastocatellia > RBC074 > RBC074 > JAKEHZ01. The sequence goes on from DATEFT010001083.1 coordinate 6,394, forward strand.
AAGAGTGCTCTCCAGCTCTTTCGCGTGCTTCGCGTATTTCGCGGTTAAAGGTGTGGACCCTCGATCAGGCCAGGGCGATATCGAACTGCTCCTGATGGATGGTCGGATCGCTCTTGATCGTGACGACGCCGCCGAGATAGGCTTCGATCTCCGCCAGGATGTCGCGCTCGGTTCCGCGCAGTGTCTTGGCCACCTCCGGATTGACCCGCAGGATCACTTCGTTGTGGCTGTCGACCTCTTTGGAAACGCGGCGGGATTCCGCCAGGATCTCATAGCAGATCGTCTGCGCGCTCTTGATCATGCCGCCGCCGCCGCAGTAATGGCAGGGCGTGCAGAGCGTGCGTTCGAGCGACTGTTTGACGCGCTTACGGGTAATGGCCACCAGTCCGAAATCGTTGAACTGGAGAATCTTGGATGGTGAGCGGTCGCTCCGCAGCTCCTGTTCCAAGGCCTGCATGACCTTCTGGCGATTGCGTCGCTCCTCCATATCGATGAAGTCGAGCACGATAATCCCGCCCAGATCGCGCAACCGAATCTGGCGCACGATCTCCTTTGCTGCTTCTAGGTTAGTCTTGACGATCGTGTCTTCGAGCCGATTGGATTTGCCGACGAACTTGCCGGTGTTGACGTCGATCGCGACCAGCGCCTCCGTCTGGTTGATCACGATATACCCGCCGGACTTGAGCCAGACGCGCGGCTTGACGGCTTTGTCGATCTCCGCCTGGACGCCGTAGTGTTCCAGGATCGGCGTCTCTTTCGTGTAGAGCTTGACCCGATTGACGAGTTTCGGCGCGAAACGATTGACGAAATCGACGATCCGTTCGTACTCGAATTCGTTATCGACCCGAATCGCGGAGAAGTCGGACGAGAGTTGATCGCGGAGGATCCGCTGGATCAGGTCCAGATCCCGGTGCACGATGGTGGGCGCTTTGATGCGCTCGGCGCGGCGCCGGATGTCGGTCCAGGTCCGAATCAGATACTGCATATCCTCGCGCAGCTCGTCCAACGGGCAACCGTTGGCCGCCGTCCGAACGATGAACCCGCCGCCCACGCCGGACTCGGCGCGCAGTTGATGCAAGGTCCGTTTCAAACGCTGCCGCTCTTCGTCGGTCCCGATCTTGCGCGAGACCCCGATGTGCTCGACGGTCGGCATATAGACGATGTAGCGTCCCGGCAGGGCGATATGCGAGGTGATGCGCGCGCCCTTCTGTCCGATCGGCTCCTTGGCAATCTGGACGATGATCTCTTGCCCTTCGCGGAGCAGATCGGAGATCACCGGTCGGTGATGGAACCGGTCGATGGAACGCGAGACCGGCGGCAAGGAGGCCGCCGACTCATGCTCCGAGCCGTTGTCATGATCGTCGCCGTCGGCGACCGTCTCGGTGGCATTGTTGGGACGCTGGCGGAAGCCCCGGCGGCGTCCGCGTCCGCCACGGCGCGTGGCGAAATCCCCGCGGCGCGTGCGCTGGCGAATCTCCGCGCTGGAATCCTTCAACTCTTCTTCCGGATGGACCTCACCGTTGGCATGAGCCTCCTCGTTTTCGGGCCGTCCCACGGTCAGATCGAGGTGCATAATGTCGCCGCCGTCGGCGAGGTGATTGACCGAACCGTGGCTCGTCTCAGACTCCGATTCGGCGTCCTGCTCCGGCTCCGTCCGGATCTCGATCGGCTCCCCTTCGGCGCTCTCGGTGTGCCACCGGGATCGCGCCTCGATCTCCGCGCGCTCCTGGACGCCGTCCGGATCGTCGCTGATGCGCTCCAGGCCCGGCTCCGAGAAGATCGCATGTTGCAGCGAACCGACGTGAACTTCCGGAGTCGGATCGACCTCCAGCAGCGAGGTGCGGCGCTCTTCTTCGTGGATCCGCTCGGCGATCCGCTCCTGCAGCAAGGCATCCTTGAGCAACTCGCCGTCGGTCACGAAATCGTCATCCGTGATCCGCTCCAATGGTTCGTGGTGAACGATGATGTAGGGAGTGCCCTCGAAAATCTCTTCCATCTCCGGTTCGATGGCGATCTCGTCGGACGATTCTTCCCCCCCGACGACGGCGAACTCGGGATCGCTGCTCTCACCGCCACGGCGGCGGCGGCGGCGGCGGCGACGGCCGGAACCGAACTCGTCCGAGTCGCCCTCAGGCCGCTCAGCCCTTTCGGCCCGCTCAGGCCGCTCGGCCCTTTCGGCCCGCTCAGGCCGCTCGGTCCGTTCAGCCCTTTCGGTCCGCTCAGGTCGCTCAGCCCTTTCGGCTCGCTCAGGTCGCTCAGCCCGCTCGGCCCTTTCGGCCCGCTCAGGCCGCTCGGCCCTTTCAGTTCTGGATGAAGACGTGGTGGAAGTGATCTCCGAAGAAGCGGATTCCCTGGATCGGCCCCGGCTGGGAGCTCTCTCTTCTTCGCCGCCGGGTTCGACGTATCGCAGCCGGCGCTGGCGGCGTTGGCGGGGACTGATCTCGGCCAGATCGTCCTTGGCTTCGGTGTCGGCGCCGGGCACGATCCCGGCCTCCCCGACTTCGACGGAATCCTCCTCGGATTCCGGATCGATCCGGGGTTCGGTGGAGATCTCCTCGATATGGCGCAGAGCCGCCATCTCTTGCTCGAGATCCTTCTCTTCGTCGGCTTCCGGCAGGTTGAAGGTCTCGATCCGGGGAGCCCCCCGTCCGTGGCGCGCGCGTTCCGGTTTAATCGCCTGACGCGCGGCCTCCTTTCGCTCTTCCGTCACCGTCTCCTCAAATTCATCCTCATCGAGGAAGTCGGAAACGTAGAGGAAAGAGTCGCGTTCAAGCCCGATATCGACGAAGGCCGACTGCATGCCGGGCAGTACTTTCATGACCCGGCCTTTGTAAATATTGCCAACGATCCCTTGATTTTCATCACCACGCTCGACGTAAAACTCTGTTACGGCATCGTCTTCCACGATGGCAATCTTCTTTTCGCGTCCGTTGACGCTCACGATCAACTCTTTCGACATTCAAATATCTCCTGTCTCAAGTGGAGAGTTTAGAGCGAGAGCTTCGAGACTGAAAACCGCTTAGGGAAAGACCAAAGCTAACGCTCAAAATCCACTTATAAATCTTGCAGCCGGGAGCGCGCGCACGTCCAGCTCTGCCGGAGAGGCTCAGAACCTCTCATCAGCCAAATTTACACCGCCCCTGAGCGCAGCCCTTTCAAGTGCGCCGCCATTACGGCACTGACATATTGTCATTTGAAACCTTTCTCGGTGTAGTCGCGGCGTCTGAGCTTAAAACTCGGCTTATATCTGCGGCAGGGCTCACGATCGAATCGTGGGCCGCTGCTTCCGACAGTAAGAGTACGCGACGGGCGGTCGACAACAGAGCAACTGCCGGTTTTATGATCGGCGGACCCGGAGGTCCGCTCTCTTTCAACGCCACAGAGCTACAACAATAATCCCGTTTCCAGATACAGTGCGTGAGCCGCGCCTTCGGAGTCCGGATTGAAGACTCTGGACTGATGCAAGACCGTAGCTCAGAGACCGAGTAAGTCTGGAAGGGTCTTGGGAATCCCTGGGAGATTCGGAGCTGAACTCGGTCAATCGACGATTGACAGGTTTGGACTCCCCCGAATCCGTCCGGGCTTTCCCAGACTCACTCAGTTGACGAAACGGCGCAACCGCACGCTAATGGCCAGTCCCAATCCGAAGGACGTGGCGACGACTGATGTTGAGCCGAAGCTCATGAGAGGAAGTGGAATGCCCATGATCGGCAGCAGCCTGACCACCATCCCGACGTTGACCGTCACATGGTAGAGCAGCAGGGCGGCAAAACCAGCCACC
>DATEFT010001084.1:0-4795 GCA_035280505.1 Blastocatellia bacterium
CAGGACTCCTGGAAGGTCAATTCGCGACTGACCGTCAACGCCGGGCTGCGCTGGGAGCCCTTCATCCCGATGCATCATCCCTTCGGCTGGGCCAGCCATTTCGAGCAATCGCTCTTCGATCAGGGGACTCGCAGCCAGGTCTACCGGAATGCGCCCGCCGGGATGAGCTTCCCCGGAGATCCAGGCTATCCCGGCCAGAGCGTGTCCTTCGGAAGGAAGAATCAGTTGGCGCCGCGGCTGGGGCTGGTCTGGGACCCGCAAGGAAACGGCCGGATGACGGTGCGCGCCTCTTACGGCATCTTCTACGACACGCCGCATCTCTTCTTCAACACCAGGTTCGCGAACAATCCGCCCTGGGGCGCCCAGATCACCCTCTCCAATCCGGCGGGCGGTTTCACGAATCCGTGGCTGACGTACCCCGGCGGGAATCCCTTCCCGGCGCTGACCGCGGTCTCGCCGAACAGTCAATTCCCGCTCTTCGGCATCTACGTCAACTCCCCGCTGCACCTCAAACCGACCTATCTGCAGCAGTGGAATTTGAGCCTTCAACGCCAGACCGGCGAGTGGCTGTTGGCCGCCAGTTATCTGGGCAATAAATCGACGCATCTCTGGACGGGGCGAGAGTTGAATCCCGCGGTCTTCGGACCGGGCGCGACCCTGGCCAACACCAATCAGCGCCGCGCGCTCTACCGGCAAAATCAGGCTCAGGGCCAGTACTACGGCACGATCGGCCAGATCGATGACGGCGGGACCTCGAACTACAACGGGCTGCTGCTCTCCGCGCAGCGGCGGCTGAGCCGCAACTTCAGCGTCCTGGCCAACTGGACCCTGTCACACTGCATCAGCGATCCGGCGACCACCGAGATTACCGGGCCGACCTATATGAATCCATCGAGCCGCGGCGCCGACCGGGCCAATTGCGACTCGGATCGGCGGCACGTCGTCAACCTTTCGTTCGTGGCTCGCGCGCCGAGAATCTCCAACCGGATCTTCGGCCTCTTCGCCGGAGGATGGCAGTTCTCCGGAATCGTCCGCCGGCAGAGCGGGAACTACGCGACGGTGACGACCGGCGTCGACAATGCGCTGACCGGAGTGGCCGCCCTGCAGCGGGCGGTGCAGGTCCTGGCGAATCCTTATGACTCGAACCGGACGGTCGATCATTACCTCAACCGGAGCGCCTTCGCCTCGCCCGCCACCGGAACGTACAGTTCGCTGCGCCCGTTCACGGTCCTGAATCCGAGCAGCCTGCAGATCGACCTGGGGCTCTCCAGGATCTTCAAGATCACGGAGGCGCAGAACATCCAGTTCAGGTGGGAAGTCTTCAACGCCCCCAATCGGCTGAACGCGAACGCTCCGATCACTACTCTCAATGACGCGAACTTCGGTAAAATTCTGAGCGCGCAGAACCCCAGAATTATGCAGTTCGCCTTGAAGTACGTGTTTTAGTACTCTGTGAATATGGTTATTTGAGATCTAGCTTTGCTTGACCGCACCGGATTTTGTGAATGCGCGGTTTGAGCGCCGAAGGCACACCATAAAATAGCCGGGGGTGAAACCCCTGGTCGAATCTCCGGTACGGTCAGGAGCTTTGAGATTTAAGACCGCGTCGTTCGCGGTTTATCTACGGAGGAGGATAAGAATGAGGCCCTCGACCCCAATCGCAAGCCTGATCCTCGCGCTGATCTTCGCCATCGGCGTGACGCTTCCCGCCGTTCACGGACAGACCGATTGGCCGACCTACGGCCACGATGCGGGCGGCCAGCGCTATTCCCCGTTGACCCAGATCAACGGCGGTAACGTCACGAGTCTGGTTCGCGCCTGGACTTACCACATGAAACCGGCCTCGGCGCCCGCCAAAGCCCCTGACAGCAGCCCTCAGGCACGCGGCCGTCGCAGAGCGCCCGAGTCGCAGGCCGTTCCGCTGGTGGTCAACGGAGTGATGTATCTGACGACGGCCTACAACCGCATCGTCGCGCTCGAACCGGAGACCGGGAAGGAGCTCTGGCAGTACGAGGTCAAGACCGGCTCTCCGACGACTCGCGGCGTCGAATATTGGCCGGGAGATCGACAAGCTTCTCCGCGAATCTTCTTCGGAACGACGGAAGGCCGATTGATGGCGCTCGAGGCGAAGACCGGCCAGCCGGCGGCGGAGTTCGGCAAGAACGGCGAGATCGATCTGAAGACCGGCGTCATGAACGGCTACGACGAGGCGTTCTACGGCCTCTCATCGCCGCCGATCGTCTACAAGAATCTGGTCATCACCGGTTCCCACACACAGGAAGCGCCGAGCCTGGGGGCGTCCGGAGATGTCCGCGCCTGGGATGCGCGGACCGGCAAGATGGTCTGGGAGTTTCACTCCGTGCCCCGCCCCGGCGAGACCGGCCACGAGACCTGGGAGGGCGATAGTTGGAAAGCCCGCTCCGGCACCAACGTCTGGGGCCTCATGACGGTCGACGCTCAGCGGGGCCTGGTCTTTCTGCCGTTCGGGTCTCCGACCTACGACTACTACGGCGGCGATCGCAAGGGGGCCAATCTCTTCGGCAATGCGCTGGTCGCGCTGGACGCCAAAACGGGGAAACTGAAATGGTCTTTCCAGGCCGTACATCATGACCTGTGGGATTACGATCTGGCGACGCCGCCGGCGCTGTTCGAGGTGATGTCGAAGGGCAAGAAGATCCCGGCCGTCGCCCTCATGACCAAGATGGGTCTGCTCTTCATCCTCGATCGCCGGGACGGACGGCCGATCTTCGGCGTCGAGGAACGCCCGATTCCGAAAACGGACGTGCCTGGCGAACAGACCTGGCCGACGCAACCCTTTCCGATCAAACCGGAGCCGCTGGCGCGCAACAGTTTCAAGCGTGAAGAGATTGCCACGGTGACGCCGGAGCATCAGAAGTTCTGCGAGGCGCTCTTCGATCGGGACGGCGGCATGCACAATGAAGGCCCCTACACCCACTACACGACCAAACCATCGCTGGTCTTCCCCGGCACGCTCGGGGGCGGCAACTGGAACCCGATGTCGTTCGATCCGAAGCTGGGATATCTCTTCGTCAATACGCAGGACCTGGCCGGAATCGGATGGATGATGAAGAACCCTGAGGGCGCGCGCACACCCTGGTCTCGAACCAGCCCGTTCGGGCCCGTCGGACGGTTCTGGAATCCTGAAACGCGTTGGCCCTGCCAGCAACCGCCCTGGGGCCGATTGTTCGCGGTCAACGTCAATACCGGTGAGATCGCCTGGCAGGTGCCGCTCGGCATCACCGAAGGACTGCCCGAGGAGAAACAGAAGACCGGACGGCCCAATCTCGGCGGCTCCGTCGCGACCGCCGGCGGACTGGTCTTCATCGGGGCCACCGACGACAGCCGTTTTCGCGCGTTCGACTCAAAGACCGGAAAAGAGTTGTGGGTGACCAAGATCGACGCCGGAGCGCACTCGGCGCCCGTCACCTACCTGGGCAAAGACGGAAGGCAGTACGTGGTGATCACGGCCACCGGCGGAGGATTCCTGAGCGATCCGTCGAGCGCCGACAGCGTGATCGCTTTCGCCCTGCCGAACGCCGCGCTCAAAGCCCAACAGTAGAACGCAAATGGAGGCTTTCATGATTTTTAAGACGGTTGCCACGCGATTGACCAGATCGAAAGATAGACCGCGAAGCCCGCGAAATACGCGAAATCGGTCATCTTTCGCGGATCGGGCATTCCTCCTGTTACTCATCTGTTCGCTCTGGGCCGCGCCGTGCTCCCGGTCGATGGCGCAAGGCAAGCCGGAGGATCAGCACCCCCGGCTGCGCATCCTCGTCGTGCACGGCCCGAACCTCAACCTGCTGGGACGGCGCGAGCCCGGCATCTACGGCACCCTGACTCTCGACCAGATCAACGAACGGCTGCAAAAACTGGCGGCGGAGTTGAACATCGAGTTGATCACCGTGCAATCGAACCACGAAGGCGTGCTGGTCGACGCCTTTCAGAAACATATCGACGATGTCGACGGCGCGATCATCAACCCGGCCGGCTACAGCCAGCACAGCGTCGCCCTGCACGACGTGATCAAGGCCGTCTCCTTTCCGGTGATCGAGATCCATATCTCGAATCTGGGAACGCGGGATGAGATTCATCGCGGCTCCGTCATCACGCCGGCGGCCAGGGGCGCGGTCATGGGTCTCGGCTGGCGATCCTACACGGCCGGACTGCGCGCGCTGGTGGAGATAGTCCGGGAAGAGCGAGAGAAGACGGGAGGTCATAAACCATGACCCGCCGTTCGATCTCCGTCACGATCCTGATCGGTCTCTGCCTGTCGGCGGCGTTCTTCCCCGGTCCGCCATCCGCCGGATCTGCCCGGAAGCAGCTTCTCGCCTGGGCCGACATTCGCAACGGCGTCCAGCACGATTCGGTCTCACACGCGCTGGCGACAATCGAGCGGCTGGGGCGAGAGTCCGGCCTCTACGACACCTACATTCGGACCGATTCACAACTCATCACCAAACAGCCGATCACTCTCAACGGGAGGCCGATCACCAACAAGAATCTCGACTATTTCGATGCCGTCTTCTTCTTCGGCCTGCGTGAGATCGAACTGACCGAACAACAGCGGGCCGACCTCATGTCGTTCATCAAAGAGGACGGCAAGGGCTTGGTCGCCGCCCACACCGCCAGCACCGCCTTCTTCTCGTGGCCCGAATTCGGCGAGATGCTCGGCGGGCGCTTTGACGAACATCCGTGGGGCATCTTCGAGGGGACGGTCATCGTTGAGGATCCGGACTTTCCGATCGTCACGCATCTTCCCAAAACCTTCGTC
>DATEFT010001085.1:0-7466 GCA_035280505.1 Blastocatellia bacterium
CCCGAGAGCTTCACACCCCGCCGTTGCCGGCGACGCATGTCTCAGTAGGGTACTTGCGGCAGAACGCAAGGTGATCTCATAAATTCAAGGATCACAGTCGAAATTGCGACTTCGTGTCGCACCCAAACCTGATCCGCCAAATGTGCTACCCATGTGCGCGATGGGCGCAAGCTGGATCAGTTCGCGTTCTTCGCGTCTTTCGCGGGTTCAAAATCAAACCGTGGAATCGGTTCCGGGGACCAGTTCCGCGATCAGTTGGAAGAGGTCGGTCGCCTGGATCGGTTTGGAGATGTAACCGTCCATTCCGGCGCTCAGACAGAGTTCGCGGTCGCCCTTCATCGCATGCGCGGTCATGGCGATGATCGGCAGATGGCGGCCGGTCAGGCGTTCGGTCTCGCGGATCGCCGCCGTGGCTTCGAACCCGCTCATCACCGGCATCTGGACATCCATCAGCACCAGATCGAAGTGATCCCGTTCCAGCGCGGTCACCGCTTCACGCCCGTTGTTGGCGATCACCACCGTATGACCCTGTTTCTCCAGCAAGCGCGTGGCCACCTTTTGATTGATCAAGTTGTCCTCGGTCAAGAGAATCGAGAGGGTCCTGCTCTGCCGGGCCGACCCGGGCGGTGCGGCGGGCGCGGATTGGGGCGAGGCCGATGGCCTGGCCGTGGTGGAGATTGCGACTGACGCGGTCTCCGGAATGGCCGCCGAGGTCACGGTCATCGATTTGAGGGGCGCCGTCTGCTCGGGACTCGCCGGCCGGACGGACTGGTCACGCTGCAGCCCGAAACGGGCGGTGAAGTGAAAAATACTGCCCCGGCCTACTTCGCTCTCGACCCAGAGATTCCCGCCCATCTGCGCCACCAATTTCATCGAGATCGTCAGGCCCAGCCCCGTCCCGCCGTACTGTCGCGTGGCCGAGCCGTCGACCTGGGTGAAAGCCTTGAAGATATCGGCCTGTTTCTCCGCCGGAATCCCGATTCCCGTGTCGCGGATCGCGAAATGGAGACAGGCTTCGTCTCCGTTTCGCGACTCGGTTGTGACGTCGAGCCTGACCTCTCCATGTTCCGTGAACTTGATCGCGTTGCCCACCAGGTTGATGAGAATCTGGCGCAAGCGGATCGGATCGCCGATCACCATCTCCGGCACTTCGGAGGCGACCTGATAGGTCAAGACCAATCTCTTCTCCTGCCCCCGCAACGCCATGGCTCTCATGGTCTCTCCGACGTTTCGGCGCAGCTCAAAGTCGATCGGATTCAAATGGAGCTTGCCCGCCTCGATCTTGGAGAAGTCCAGGATGTCGTTGATGATGATCAGCAGCGAGTCCGCCGAAGTTTTGATCAGGCCCAGGTAGTCACGCTGGTCGTCCGTGAGCCGGGTGTCGAGCGTGAGCGTGGCCATCCCGATGATCCCGTTCATGGGGGTTCGGATCTCGTGGCTGATGTTGGCCATGAATTCGCTCTTGGCCTGGCTGGCGGCTTCGGCCAGGTCTTTGGCCTTGACGAGTTCGAGATGGGTGCGCGTGAGCTCCTGGATGTTGCTGGAGAGTTGTTCATTGGCGATCTGAAGCTGCGCCTCCGATTGCCGCACCACCTCGAGCATCCTGGTCTTCTGGGCGGCCCGCTTGAGGATCGCCCGGACTCCGATCCCGGCCAGGGTCTGGATCAACAGGAAGAGGGCAATCAATTTCCAGAGCGACCGCTTGAATGAACTTTGGGCCTCGGCCAGCTTCCGTTCTTTCTCGACCCTGGAGATCTTTTGCAGGTGTTCCTGCGCCTGATCGAAATACTGCGTGCTTTTGCGCAGATCCCGATCCAGCGTCTCTCCGGGATTGCCCGCCAGGACCGAGGCGATGACCTTGTCATGGATCAGGAGATAGGTCTGCCAGTTACGCTCCAACTCCAGGCCCGCTTCCGTCGCGGACGATCTGGCGAGTTGCCGGTACTCTCGAATCAGCACTTCCACTCGGGCATCGGCCGTGCGGGTTTGATTCAGATAAGCGCTTCGGAGGTTGCTGTCGGTGACGGTCAGGGCGTTGAGCAGGTTGCGGCGGGCCTCCTGAGTCTGGTACAGGAGCCCATTGATCAGTTCGCTCCGGATCTCGCTCGAATCCGGCTGGTGGAGACCATTGCTGATTCGCTTCAAATCGCGAAAGACGACGAGACCGATACTCACCACCGCCACCGCGATCAGCACGAACAGGAGAGTCCAGCCATGTTGAAGAGAGAGACCGCGCAACGTCCGAGCCAGTCTCTCCGGGTAGCGCATGGATGCCTTGTCCTCCAGAACCGGCGACCGTTCGATCTTCGCCGTCATTTCAATTTAGATTCGTGTCCCGATTCGCTCGACGGGCGCCAGGCCTCAATTACATCTCCACATCTTCCCGCAAAATAGAGAATCTCTCGACACGCTTGATCACCCATATCGGCAATCATCGCCAAAGCTTGAGACGGCGGAGTCGATGGCTCGGCCGCGAATCCGAAGGATTGAGTTATTTCAGGGTTGGAAGTTGCCGGCGTCGCGAGCCGGACGGAAGGCAGGGCGGCAGGGTTTCGAAAGAGACGGTTGAGCGGGCGATTCGGTTCGATCCGGCCGGGCTAGCCGGCGGCGCCCTCCTGGCGTGCGGCTGCCTCCATCTCGGCGGCAATCCTTTCCAGGCCATTCGGCAGATTCGAGCCGAATCCCGCTTCAACCTGTTCTGCATACTTCATCGCATTGTCGCCCGACAGGACGAGCCGATGTGTCAGCTTCGTGCTGTGCTCGGACAATGCTTCAAAGCGCCATTCGAAGGCGATGGTCGCTTGATCCAGTTCCATTTCGATGACGAACGACTCTTCGGGCCGAACCTCAGGGATGTGCCAGTGGATCGGATCTTGCCCCGGCAGCCAGGTCGTTCCCCGTGAACCCACGGCGAACGGACCGTCCAGGGCGAACTTCGCGGGAGGGTCGTTCCAATTGGCGACGTCAGTCCGAAACTTCCAGGCGAAGGTCGGGCTGACGTCGGCTTCGACCGAATGCTCCAGTTGCAGGGCGACCTTTTTCATAGACAACCTCAAAGGTGACTACCGCTTTTAAGTGGCAGAGGAATTTGAGATGACCGCCTGACGAGAAATGATCTTTTCAAGAGCAGGGTTTGTCTCATACCTGCAACGTGAGATCGGCCCTTGGACTGAAACCGAATCCGAGCCCGAGACCGCCGTCGCGTTGGAGGCTAACCTTGAACGGATCAATCAATCAGCAGATGAAGGTGCGCGCTGCAATCTAGAGTAAAACTCTTCCTATCCGACTTTCGCTGCTTTCCGGCGCGATTCTTTCTCCTTGGGGACTATGCCGCCCTTCCAGACGACCATATTTTGATCATCAATGATGGCAGGCATTTGACCGCCTTCAAGCGATAGATTTTTGACCGCCCCCCTGGCCTCGTCCAAGGTTTCGAATTGTTGTCCCTTTTTGACCACTCGATAATTTTCCGTCACCACGGGTGTATACATTTTCTTTCCTCCATACCGAAGTCTCTTCACGACGGAGCTTCAATCTCCGATCCAATATCCCGCGACCGACCGGACTCAATCGGGTCGAAACTGACCTGTTGATGAGCTCTGGGATTCTGATCGGCCGCATCTGCGCCTGGGGGGGCAGCCTGTCAGGCTATTTTATTTATACAGGTTGTTTTCATAAAACACCAGTCTTTAGGGGTGTTTATTGTCATGCCGGGTTGGGTTGTCGTCGGTTGCGCGAAGAGATCGCCAATCCGTCTTGTCTGAAATCATTGCTTTTTCCAGTCAATAGAAAAAGAAAGTGGCCTGCCGGTGAGATAAAGACGGAAGCCGGCTCACTTATTAGTTGGGAAGAATCGAATTGGACGAATGGCCATGGCGCCGGGCCTGAACGGATCAAGGCCGTCTTGAGAAAGGAGTTTAGAGATGCTGAAATTGACACCGAAAGGCTGGTTGTCCTGGGATTTTCTGATCGGCGAGCACGATTTGACCCTGGGCGAGGTCGACTTCTCCTGGATGGGAGAGAAAGGCTCCATCACGTTGGGCCAGTCGACCTTTAAAGCGTACCGGAGAGGGATGCTGGGCAAGGAGTATGCCCTCGAATCGAATGGCGTGATCCTGGCGCGAGCGGAGAAGACCAGTCTGTTTCGCCGTTCGTACGAGGTGAGATTTGGGAACAGGTCATACACCCTTCAAGCGGAATCGATGTTTCACCGGGCGTTTGTCTTGATGGATGGCCAGACTGAAGTCGGTTGGATCAGCCCCGACGGGTCAATCACCCGGTGCACCAGCGCCGCCTTGCCGGAGCACTTTCCGCTCCCGGTCAAAGTCTTCATCATCTGGTTGGTGCTGCTGACCTGGAAACAGGCTGCCGCCGCCGCCGCTGTCGCCGGCGGCTAAACTGCCATCCGGCCCCTCCGACACCCTCCTTCCGGCCACTCATCCGGCTCCGCAGAGCTTGGAAACAGGATTCATTTCGCGCTAAGATCGCGGTCGTATTCCTCTTAGTCAGTGTGCTTGAATCAAGTGCCCAATTATCCGAGGAGGTGTCGTCATGCGTACGCCGCTGGCAGTCCTGTGTTCACTGTTTGTCGTCGCCGGGTGGTTCACACCAGACCGCGCCCACCATCTGCCCAACGGTCTGCCCAACGGTCTAGATGATCAGGCCGCGATTCGCGAAGTGGTGAGTCGATATGTCGATGCGCGAGAACAGGTCGATGCGAAGGCCGTCGAACAACTGTTCACGAGCGATGCGGATCAACTCGTCTCGTCGGGCGAATGGCGGAGGGGACGCGACGCCGTCGTCAGCGGCGCCATGGCGAGTTCGCGCGGCACCGGGGGCAAACGGACCATCACCGTGGAGACCGTCCGGTTCGTGACCCCGGAGGTGGCCATCGCCGATGGACGTTACGAACTGACGGGTCTGGCCGGGGGCGCGACCCGCAGCATGTGGGCTACCCTGGTGTTGAAACGGACCGAGGCCGGCTGGCGCATCACGGCCATTCGCAATATGCTGCCCGCCCCGCCGGCGCCGAGCCGCTGAGTACTTTGCTTACAAAATCGGTTTACCAACCGCGAAACACGCGGAAGACGCGAACGGTGTTTAATTCCGCGTATTTCGCGTATTTGGCGGTTTAAATCTCAAAGGATTCGATAATGACTAAATTTCTCTCCTATTGTCTGATCGCCGTTCTCTGTGGGGGCCTCGCGCTTTCACTGTCTGGAACGAACCTGGCCCGGGATGCCAAACCGGAGGACCGGTTCGCCAAACTCGATTCGATCCGCGTGCACTACCAGAACTATGGCCAGGGTCAGGACGCCGTCGTTATGATTCACGGGTGGTCGTGCAACCTGAATTTCTGGAAGGCCAACGCGCCGGCTCTGGCCGGCCATTCCCGGGTCATCACGATCGATCTGCCCGGTCACGGCCAGAGCGACAAGCCCCAGACGGCCTACTCGATGGACCTCTTTGCGCGGGCCGTTGACGCCGTGCTGCAGGATGCCAAGGTTGAGCGGGCGACGCTCGTCGGCCACAGCATGGGCACGCCGGTCATTCGCCAATTCTACCGTCACTATCCGGCCAAGACGCGGGCGCTGGTGATCGTCGACGGCTCGCTCCAACCGTTCGGCAACAAGGCGGCGATGGAGAAATTCCTGGCGCCTTTGCGCGAGCCCACCTACAAACAGGCGGCCGAATCGATGATCGGCTTCATGGTGACGCCGATCAAAGACCCGGCCACGCGGGACGAGGTCAAGACCGCCATGCTGAGCACGCCGCAACACGTCATGACCAGCGCGTTCGACGGCATGCTCGACGAATCGATCTGGAAGAATCAGGACCCGATCCAGGTTCCGGCGCTGGTCGTCATGGCCAAGCGGGACTCCCTGACTCCCGAGTACGAAAGATTCGTTCGCGGTCTGATTCCGGGCGTCGATTATCAACTCTGGGACGGCGTCAGCCACTTCCTGATGATGGATGAGCCGCAGAAGTTCAACGACGCGGTGACGGCGTTTTTGAAGAAGAATCAGTTGATCAAGAATTGAATCGAGCAGCCGATTGAGATCCTCAGCAGGCATCATTGAAGGCGGTTCCGGTCTGGCTTTTACCGGCCATCTTTCAGTAGAATTGTCGTGACCGGGTAGAAAACCAATGAACAAAACATGCGCTGCGATCATTCAACAGGAGGGCGATCGGTGGACCGGACGGGTTGAAGAGGTTCCGAACGCCCTGACGCAGGGGCAGTCCAAATCCCATGCCTATTCTCAATGAGACAGGCCCTGAATCAGCGGACGAGGCCATCGGGGCTTGAGCGGATTTTTCGACTTCTGCCATCGTGAACGGCGGCGATCCGATATCAAGACCGCCGAATATTGATCAAGACACAGGAGCGTACCTTAAATTCTATGCCTGCACATCGTCTCAATTTGGGACTTCAACCCACTATTATCTCTGTCGCGGGGCACATCGGCAGCGGGAAGAGTGAAGTATGTCGCCAATTGAAAAAGCTGACCGGGTGGGACGTCATCTCGGCCGGCGCGATCATGAGAAATGCCGCTCTCCAACGCGAGATGTCGATCGTGCAGATCAATAAATACGCGGAATCCCACGCCGAGATCGATAACGAAGTCGATAGCTATTTGAGCAGTCTCGCTCAGAGTCCCGCGCCCCTCATCGTTGACGCGCGGCTGGCCTGGCACTTTCTGCCGTCGTCGTTGAAGGTCTATCTGGTGGTGGAGGAGCGAATCGCCGCCCAACGGGTGTTCGACGCGGGCCGATCCGACGAGAAATATCCCTCGATTCAGGCGGCCTCCGAGAGCAACCGGGAACGCCAGCGCCTGGAACGAGCGCGATACCTGGATCTATACTCGATCGATTGCGGATCCTGGCGTAACTACGACTTGATTATCGATACCTCTCAGGCTCTTCCCGAGCAGATCGCCCGGGTGGTCTGGGAACAACTCGAACAGCCTCCAGTCCTCGGAGCCTCCGGTCCCCGGTGCTGGTTGTCTCCGCAGCGGCTGATCCCGACCCAGGAACTCCGCCAGCCGCCGCGCCCCGGTGGAGCCGCCGGAACCGCCGTCGTCGAGATCGCCGTCTACCAGGGCAGTTACCTGATCGTCGATGGGCACGCCGGCGTGAGCGAGGCGCTCCGCCAGAATCTTCCGATCATTCCGTGCCGGTTGGTGGCCTTTGAATCGGAAGAGCTCTCGCCCGGACTGAGCCTCTCCACCTTTGCCCAGACGGCCACCTCGCTGTCGCGAATCCGGCGCTGGGAGGAATCTCACATCTTTCGATACATGAGCTACCCTCAATGGCTTAACGAGAACGGCTCCCAAAATGCTTAAAGCCCGTTTTGAAAGTCGATCAATTCAGGCCTCAGGGTTTTCCGTTGGGGCTTCCCTTATGCGATTCAAATTTTGTTCGTAAATTATTCTTTAAGCCTTTCTATATTTATTGCACAAAAGCTG
>DATEFT010001086.1:0-3666 GCA_035280505.1 Blastocatellia bacterium
CTGCCCGATGCCGGCCGATGACTGGTGCCATTTCTCGCGACGCGTCGAGCGGTCGTCGCTGCACCGGCGGCTCAAGGGCGCCGAGTTGGGATACGAGGATGAAAAATTCTCTTATGTGGCCGTGACCAGAGAACCGCTGCCACCGGCTGCGGCCCGGGTCCTCCGCCACCCGCTCCGGCATCCGGGCGTCGTCAAGCTCCGGCTCTGCGCGGCCGACGGGCTGACGGCCCTGACCGTCTCCCGCAAAGGAAAGGAGGCCTGGAGGCAGGCCCGGAAGATCGACTGGGGAGACGCCTGGGAATGAACAGAATTAACAGGTCTATCGCCCGTCGCCGACCACGACGAAGCCGCCCCAGTAGAACGGGTGCCGATATTGCGGCTCCTTCATCACCTTCAACGACGCCTGCCTCATCGCCTCGGCCGTCGAAGTCGCGAGCTGGGCGCTCTCGAACCGGGTCTTGAATCGCTTATGAAATTCGATCATCAGCGCGGTCGTCGACGACGATTCGACCTTCCATTGGCTGACGACCGTCCGCGGACACCCGGCCACGAAGAGCGCCCAGGTCAGGCCGATCACGCCCTCGCCCGTGCCGATCCGGCCCCGCGCCGTCTCGCAGGCCGAGAGCACCACCAGGTCCGCATTCAGATCGAGATTCATAATCTCCCGGGCCTCCAGTAACCCGTCTTCACTGCTCTTTCCCGGCGCTTGAGAGAGCATGACGTGCGAATACATCGGACTCGCGTCGTTGAGAATGCCGTGGGTCGCCAGGTGCAGGATGCGGACCCCGGCCGATTCCTGTTTGACCACCTCTTCCCGGGCTTCCGATCCCTTATAGATCCGGCTGTGGGCCGGGCCGTACAATTGCCCCAGCGCCTCGACCTGCTTCGCCGCCTCCGGCAGTGGTTGCAGATTGGCATCCATGATGGCGATCTTGACCAGTTCTACACTCTTCCCTCCCAGTTCCGGATTGCCCAGCGCCAGGATCGAGACCCCGGCCGGCGCGTCTTTCTTCCGGGGCAGCGATTGCATCTCTCTCAAGACCGTCAACGACGGCGCATAGGAGATCGCGGCGTCCTCGATCAGATACCGGCCTTCCCGCGGCTGCAGGACCTGGAACGGCAGGTCCCAAAGCACCTGGTCGGGAGAGATGATGAGGTTGGTCTTGCCCTGCAACTGCTTCTCCGCCGGTTTAAGCAGCAACTCGTATAACCCCCGGGCGAGTTTCCGGTAACCAAAATCCTTGTTGGCCAACCGGCTCCGGAATTGCCCGACCTGCTCGGCCAGCGTCTTGCGCTCGACCTGGAGCGGATAGGTGTTCAAAACCGCCCGCCCTGAAGTCCCTCCGGTCAGGACGAAGAGATGAACCTTCTCATCGGTGACCATGAAGTCGAGCAGCGCGGTCTTCGGGTCCGGAATGAGGCTCGCGGCATCTTCAAGGGAGGCCGGCCGAATCTCGCTGCGCTGTATTTTGAGCTCGGGGTGAGCCGCATAGAGATTGGTCCGAAAGGCCTCGAGGTCGAGGCGGGCCTTCTGCAATTGAGTTTCAAGCTGGTTGCTGCGATTTTGGCCGTCCTGCGGATTCTGCTTCTCTCGGGAATACTGGATATTGAGCGAAACCAACTGGTTGTTGAGCTGGCGCTCCTGCTCGATCTCCGGACCGGTCATGGCCTTGGTAAGGTTGAGACGGCCGCCGGAGAAGACATCAAGCAGAACACGGGCGCGGGCGCGCTCGGCATAACCCAGGGCTTCGCCGGGCTGTTGCTGGGCGATCAACAATTCAACCATCGCCTGATATGGATTGACTTTGGATTCAAAAAACCGCTGCTGCTCTTGCTCCCCGCCTACAACTTGAGTACGGATGGCTTCGATGGTCCTGATCGCCGCGTCAAATGACTGGCGAGCGCGGTCCAATTGATTGAGAGCCAGAGAAGCTCTGCCGGCAGTATAGTACGCGCTCCAAAGGACCTCCCGTCTATCGGTTTGTGAGGCCAGATCGATAGCACGCTCGGCGAACCGCAAGGCCTCGAGGTGATTGCCCTGCAATTCATAACTCTCTCCAATGCTCCGCAGCGTACCGGCAAGACCGGCCTGATTGCCGATCCCTTCATCGATTTTCAGACTCTTCTGATAGAACTCCAACGCCGGCGCGTAGTGGCCCTGCAATTGGTGAAGATGTCCGATATTACCCAGGGCCTCAGCAATGGCGGCTTCGTCACCGATCTCCTGCGAGATCTTGAGGCTCTGCTGATACTGCTCCAGCGCCGGCGCGTAGCGACCCTGGGCTGCATGAACATTCCCAATGTTGCAAAGTGTAATGACAATAGTAGCCCTGTTGCCAATCTCTTCATTGAGTTTGAGGCTCTTCTGATATTGTTCCAACGCCTGCGCATAGTTGTTCTGATGATAGTGAACAGACCCGATACTGGTTAGAGTGTTGGCAATGACGGGTTTGTCACCGATCTTCTCTGAGATCTTGAGCCCCTTCTGAAACTGCTCCAGCGCTTTCGCATAGTTGCCCTGCAGAGCGTAAACTGACCCCATGTTGCCCAGAGTGCCAGCGATGTTAGCCTCGTCATTCAAGTCCTCAAAGATTTTGAGAATCTTCTGATACTGCTCCAGCGCCTGACTGTAATCGCCTTGATCCTGGTAAAGATTTCCGATGTTACCAAGCGCACGTGCCATGCGGGGCTGGTTGCCGATCTCCTCCGAGATCTTCAGACTCTTCTGATAATACTCCAGCGCCAGGGTGTAATCACCCTGCCCCCAATAGACAACCCCGATCGCGTTCAGCGTGCGGGCAACGGCTAACCGGTTGCCGATCGCCTCCGAGATTTTCAGACTCTTCCGATACTGTACTAGCGCCTGGCTGTAGTTGCCCTGCGATCGGTAAACGTGCCCGATATTGTCTATGGCCTCGGCTTTGTGGCTTTCATCGTTACTTCTCTCGGCCACCTCTAAAGCTAACCCCAAAATCTCCCTCGCTTGATCGTAAGTACCCTGATCAACCAGCAGTTGCCCCTGGGTCAGCAGCGCCTCCGACAATTCGGCCGTCATCAGTTCCCGATCCTCGGCCAGCAAGGCCGCCCGTTCCGCCGGGTTGCCCGCCTTCACCAACGCCTCCGCCAGCTCCTCCGCCGCCGGTACGGATCGCCAGACCTTCCACGCTCCGGCCTCCTTTGCCAGTTCAAAGTTTCTGATCGACGGGCGCTCGCTCCGCTCCCGACTCTTCAGATTGATCGAGACCTGAGGGATCGTCACCCGCAGGCCGGCCCGCTCGTTCTCGATCTTGACCCGCGAAATGACGGGGCTGCCGAAGCTCAAATCCTCATTGGTGAACTGTTGCTGCAGCTTCTGCTTGAAGGCCGCCAGGTTCGGCGAATTCTCGCTCCAGAGCGCCACGACGCCCGCCAGATCCTTCCGGCCATAGGTGGCAAAGTAGCGTTCGACCACGGCCCGCAGGGCCTCTTCCTCCGATGAGGCGGGCGGTGAGCTGGGCGACGGCGCGGGGTTCGGACGTTGGGCGTGAGTAACGATCTGAGTAAGAGCGGGGGCAACGAAACACATGACCAGAAACAGTCCCCGGAAAACCATCCGGTTCCGGGGACAACCATGCTTAATACCCGGCAAATGGCACCTCCCTTGCGGCAAGCATCATTATTATTAGG
>DATEFT010001087.1:0-4667 GCA_035280505.1 Blastocatellia bacterium
CCCGAGAGCTTCACACCCCGCCGTTGCCGGCGACGCATGTCTCAGTAGGGTACTTGCGGCAGAACGCAAGGTGATCTCATAAATTCAAGGATCACAGTCGAAATTGCGACTTCGTGTCGCACCCAAACCTGATCCGCCAAAGGTGTCACCAATGGGCGCGATGGGCGCAATCCAGCTTTCGTGTATTTCGCGTGTTTCGCGGTTTGAATCTCAAATTCCAAAGAACTTAAAACAGATAGCTCTCATCAATAAATGACCGGCGCGGCAACCCGCTCGATCCTGCTGTCCATCCGTTCCGAACCCAGGATAGAATAGAATAGGGGTTTGCTTTCAATCGGGCGCTCCCCCGGAGCTGAAAGTTGTAATTAATGCACACAAATGATGAGAACTTTAGCCAAATTCTTTCGAGGTATGCATCGCGCGATTGGAATCACCGATCTGCCGCCGAACGCCACGCCGGAGCAGGAGAGAAATTTCGCGCTGATGTGGATAGGGATCATCCTGTTTGTGATGATGTGGACCGTGCTGGTCTTCGTCTTTCTCTATTATATGTTCTGAAGAGCGGCCCCGGCCCGATCATCCTCGGCTAGAATCTCCAGGTCGCCTTCCCATAAATACTGCGTTTGGGCTGACTCGTGATGACGTCGGCATCGAGGCTGTTGAGCTCGGGATGCCTCGGATCGAGCAGGTTCTGCAAGCCGAGACTCAGATCGATCCCTTCACGGACCCGCCACCCGAGCCGGGCGTCGAGCCGCGCGTAAGCGGGAATCTGCTGGAGCGGCAGGTGCGCGACGTAATAGAGCGAGTGATCGAGGGTGAAGTTGCCGGGCAGCTTCAGGAACGAATGAATCTGAAATTGATGCTTGGGATTGCCGCCCTCGAAACTATCGACGCTGACCTCCCGGCCGAGCAGTTTATGGTTCAGAGCCATCTCCAGAAATGAATATCCCGCGCGGCACTTCCAGCGTCTGGTCAGTTCCAGGTTGACGACGGCCTCCAGACCGTAGGTGCTGCCTCGCATCAGATTGAGGTACTGGGCGGGAAAGACGAAGTGCGGCGGCTGCGGCGTGAACTCGAACGTTGGCTGGCCGGCCTCGATCGAGAGGAGTCGATCATAAAAGTTGAAGAACGTGGCGACGTCCAGCGAGAGCCGGCCGGCCGGTCGCACTCGATATCCGAACTCATAGGCGCGCAATTCTTCGGACTTGGCATGGGGGACGGTGCTCACGGCGATGACGACGGGGCCGACCACCTCGTCCGAAATGGCGGAAGTGGCTTGAAAGCCTTCCTGAAATCGGGCCGGGGTTCTGACCGCGCGTGAAGCGGCCGCCCAGACCGTCTGGTGGGCGCTCGGCGTCCAGAGCAGCCGGACATTGGGCTGGAGGTCGAAGCCGCTATAGTCGTTGTGCTCCAGCTTGGAACCGATCGTCAACCGCAGCCGATTCTTGATCAGGGTCAGTTCGTTCTGGACGAATCCGCTGAAGAGTTGAACGGTGCGCCCTTTCGGAATGAACTGCAGCGGGGTCCCGGCGTTGCTGTTGGTCTGGTCGGCGATCAGACGATAGCCCAGGCCCCAGATCAGATCCTGCCGCCGGCCCAGGGCGACGTGATGCTGGAAGTCCAGGTCGTAGGTATCGAAGCGTTCCCCGCCGTCCTTGATCTCGCGGCGCGACCGGTCAAAATAGGCCTGGAGCACGGTATCGGACCGTTCCGAGAAGGTATGGGTCCATCGCCCCAGGACGTGCCCGCCCGTGAACTCGCCGGGAGTGTTTCGCGGCGGCACGAAGGGCGCGAGCGGCGAAACGAGCCCGGACGTCTCCCGCAGATGGTGATCGTGGAGGTCGCCCTGGAACGTCAGGAAATCTCGCTTCGATCGCTCCCAGTCCAATCTCCAGCCCCCGCCGCTTCCGCTCCATCGATCGGAGGCCCGGTGCCCGGACGCATCGACCAGCGGGCTCCGGTTGAAGAAGTTGGCGTAGACGCGGTATGACGCGTTGCCGCCCAACCGTCCTCCATAACGCAGGCTGCCGAATCCATGCTCTTCATTCCCGCCGCCGACGGTCAGCAGTCCGCCCTGGGTCTCGATCGAATCTTTGGTGATGATGTTGATCACGCCGTTGACGGCGTTGGCGCCCCAGAGCGTACCGCCGGGACCGCGGATGATCTCGATCCGTTCGATCTCATCGAGCGGCACGTTGAGCGACTCCCAATAGACGCCGGAGAATTCCGGCGAATAGACGCTCCGCCCGTCGATCAGGACCAGCAGCTTGTAGGCATAGCGGATATTGAACCCGCGGGCGCTGATCGCCCATTTGTTGCCGTCGATCCGGGCGACCTCCAGGCCGGGAACGAGCCGCAGCAGTTCCGGAATACTGTTCAGCCCGGAGCGGCGAATCTCGTCCTGGGTGATGACGTAGATCGCGGCGGCGGTCTGAAAGAACGTCTCTTCCTTCTTCGAGACGGAGGTGACTTTGACGTTCATCAACTCCTCCAGGCTCGCCATCGAGAGATCGGAGGAGGTGACCGGAGACTGGGCCCGGCCGCAGACGCTCGCCGTCAACATCATGACGGCGATCAACCAACCATACATTTTTGCTCTCATGGATGCTCCTTGTAACGCGATCCGGACAAACGATCGATTCGGGAGAGAGCCTGAAGGGGAGAGTCGTTGATGATCCGGTGTGGTGTGGTTCAGTTCAGGATGGATGCCTTCATCAGTCGGCGGCAATCGGCAGCCGGCCGCCGACACATTGTCTATGCCGGGGCCGACGCTGGCAAGAGAATTGGGGGCGGGATGCCGGTCAAAGTTTACGGGCCGAAAGCAATCGATAATCCATCAGCGTGGGGACGGTCTCTTCAGCCGGCCTCAGTCCGGCCCCGGACAACCAGGCGCGATACTCATTCGCGCTATAAGCCCGTCCCTTCGTGAACCAGAAGAGCTGGGCCGAATAGTCGGTGACCGCCAATGGCCCATCCAGTTCATCGTTGAGAAAGGCATCGTGAACCCACAGTTCCCCTCCCGGGTTGAGCATCGCGGCGAACCGCCCGGCCAGAATTTCACACGTCTCCGTCGGCCAATCGTGGAACAGGCTGGCGGCCAGAACCAGATCGGCCCGGGGAAGCTCATCTTCCAGCATGTTCCCGGGCACGAACTTGACACGTGACCGGACGCCGTCCGCGCCGTCCCGGCCGCTCCGGCAAAATTCATCGAGAAACTCGGCCGCCACGACCAGGACCTGCGGACGATCGAAGACCGTCGCGGTCGAATCTCGATTGATCAACAACCATTCATAAGCGAACAGTCCGGTTCCCCCCGCCACGTCCAGCAGATGACCGGTCACCTGCGGCAACGCGCGGGCCACCAACGGCGACAGATGTCTGGCTCGACCCGCCAGGGCCAGGGTCAGGTATCGAGCGGTCTCGGGATCGTCCATCATCGACCGGTGCGCTCCCTCCATGACATAAGCCGGCTCCGAGGCGTCGATCGGGCCGTCATGTTTTAAACGCCGGGCCATCTCCACGACTCCCGGATCATCGGCCTCCAGCCCGACATAATCGATCAGATTCGGCGTGCGGGCTGAAATCAGATAGCGTCCCTGCTCCGTCGGCGACAATCGTCCCGAGGCCTCGACCTGAAGCAACCCCATCGCGCAAAGGGCCGGAAAGAGCACTTTGGCGGGACGGTCGTTCAAGCCCAGGCGCTGCCGCAACTCGATCAACGATTGCGGCCCGTCGCTGAACTGCTCGAACACTTTTAAATGGCAGATTGCCGCGATCAACAATCTGGACGTATACATCGCGCGCAAATGCCTGGTAATCGGCGCAAGATCCGGCGTGGATGATGACGACATTGAATCTTCCTGTTTGGATGAAGTATTCCTGTAGATAGCGCCTCGACCGAATGAGCGGGCGCCCGACTGAGATCATTGTGGGCATGGCGGGGCGAATGTCAAACCGGTCGCCCGGTCAAAGCGGCGGCGGATGGTTTGCCTCGAGGATCGGGGGCGAGGTTCGTCTAAAAGTGATTGCCCCCTCTCCACGCCGCGTCGTCACGACCCTGGCCCAGGGAGAGTTGCCTCAGGACGCCGGAATTCTGCGGACGATAGCCGCGCGCACAACCGGGCCTCGATTCCGGTGATCCGACAACCCCTCCCCAGCGTCGGCGAATGCTGCCATCGTCCTGTCCGACGGCAGCATTCGCCGGGGCGATCCGGTGAGAATCGAGTAATTGGACAGGGCCTGGAGATCCGGCCGGTCGATCGGACCGGCATCGGTGATCTTCATGGCAGGGTCAACTGATCGATATTGGCCAGATCCTGCCCGGTCGATTCCAACCGAATCGTGTTCGAGCCGCCGTTGAGCGGGACCGTTACATCCAGGTCGCTCCAGCTCGTCCAGCTACCGGTCGGGTTGAAGGTAAGACTACGGGCTGTGCCGTTCACCACCAGCAATCCGGTCCTGGAACCGGTCGTGCCCAGAGCGTAGCGGAGCCGAAGCGTGCGGTCTCCACCAGCGCTGACGCTGACATTCTGAAACTCCAGAACGCCACCCGCCGCCGGGAAATTCACATAACTGGTCCCCAGAAAGCCGCCATTCGTACTCTCGGTCACAGCCCCGCCGGAGATCACGGCAGCTTCGGCCTGAAATGACGCGCCGCCGACCAGCGA
>DATEFT010001088.1:0-5150 GCA_035280505.1 Blastocatellia bacterium
GCATGAGGTCGTTGCGCTCGAGGATCTCGTTGGACATCTGCCGGATCATCCCGTCGATCTTGCGTTCGTGGCGCTCCATCCGTTCGTCGGCGCGTTTTTCGAGCGCGTCGAGCCGTTCGTCGGCCCGGCGGTCGACCTTGACCAATCGCTCGTCGGCCCGTTCATCGATGCGGCGCTCGACCGTGGCCAGCCGCTCTTCGTTCCGCCGGTCGATCGCCGCTTCGTGCTGGCCCGCGCGTTGATCGGCATGCTTCTCCCGCTCCTGAAAACGCGAATCGAGCGATTTATCCAGCCGGTCGGTTCGTTCGGTGAGCTGCCGTTCCACCTGGCGGATGAGCCCGATGAGATCCTGGGTCAGGACGAAGTACAGATTGCGTGTGATACTTTTGATTCGACTCATAAGGATTTAGGAATAGGTATCCGGTTATCGATGTCTCCACTTTTCGACCACTTCGTCATAGAGGGCCTGGGTTTCGCGGGCCGCGCGTTCCCAGGAGAAATGCGAAGCCTGCTTCAGACCGGCCTGTTTGAAATGATCGCGGGTGGCGGGACTGTCCAGCAGTTGGGTCATGGATTCCGTCAGCGCGTGTTGGTCACTCGGATCGTGGATCAGCCCGGCCTGGCCGACGACTTCGGGCAGACTGGACCCGTTGCTCGAGATGACCGGGGTCCCACAGGCCATGGCCTCCAGCGGCGGCAGACCGAACCCCTCGTAGACCGAAGGGTAGATGAAGATCTCCGCGGCCGAATAGAGCGCCGGCAGGTCGCCGTCCTCGACATAACCGGTGAAGCGGATCTGGTCCTGCAGCTTCAACTCCTCGACCAGTTTGAATACCTCTTCGTCGAGCCAGCCCCGGCCGCCGCATAAGACCAGTTGCGGGCGATGCGGGGTCTGGGCCAGCAGTTCATGATAAGCGCGAATCAAGGTCAACAGGTTCTTGCGCGGCTCGATGGTGCCGACGTAGAGCAGATAGGGCCGGCGGATCTGGTGTTTTTCGATCACCCCCTGCCACTGGCCGTCCGGCACCGGTTTCATCTTGGTGCGCGCGGCCTCGGGGATCACCCGGATCTTGTCGGAACGCACGCCCAGATATTTGATGATCTCCTGTTTCGTCCATTCGCTCGGAGCGATGATCATCGTGGCGCGCCGGGCCATCAGCGGCATGCGGCGTTTGCCCCGTTTCACGTTCGCCGTCTCATGCGTGACCGATTGCGCCAGCAACGACATGTCATGAAAAGTGACGACCGTCGGGCACGGCGCATAGACCGGAATACAGTAGTTCGTCCCGTGAAAAACATCCACGGGCGAAATCTGCAGCATGGCGGGCAGCCCCAGCAGCCACCATTTACGGAAGACCGAGCGCACCGGAAAGAACCGTTTGTTCAGGTTGGCCGGCCGGCCGTTGCAGCATTCGTAAGCGAAATCGAAAGGCGAGAGCAGGTCATACTGATGATTCTGGTGAACCCGCGCCAGCCCTTCGGCCAACGCATCCGTGTAATGTCCGACTCCAGTCTTCGCCGCGACTAGTGGAATAGCGTCAAGCGCAATACGCATAGCATTAAAAGATATATGTACACTTCTTCATTTTCAATTGAACGAGGGCTATTTTAGGGCAATCGGATGGGACACCGTAACCGGACGGGCACGGTTTTGCTGGATGTGACTGATGGGATCGACCGATTCCTGATAATCCTTGATCTTCCTCGGATCAAGATCGAACTCCCCGACCGCGAATAGGCGCCGCCGCTGCGGGATTCCGGCCGTTGGACTCTCCAGCGGCTGAATTCACGTCGATCCGCGGTCGATCCGGAGTTTGGTATTTGTGAACGCGCCGCAAAGCGCGAAATGAACGGAAGATCGATTGTATGAGCGATCTCTTACGTTACGGGGAGTGTCACATCACGGTCAAAGCGTATACGCAACACGGTCCCGGTTGCAAGTTTGATGTCCTTGCCTTTGGTCATTAATACGCCGCCCGCGGCGCCCGCGCCCGCGCCGACCAGGACGCCGCCCAGTCCGCCGGCTGCCGAACCCAGGATCCCGCCCAGTCCGCCGCCGAGGCCGGCATTCCGTGCGGTCCGTTCGCCGGAACGTCCGCCGCCCACCTTGCCCTCTTCATCCTTCGATTTATATTTCTCGTCACTGGCGTAATCGTCGATCGCGGTGACGGTCGTGGCGATCTTCTCTTCGCCATAGGGCATCCGCATGGTCTCGAAGATGATCGTGATCGACGACTCTTTCTGCGGCCGTTTGGCCGCCTGGACCTGGGTCACGCGGCCGACGAACTCCGTGCCCCGTGGAATCGCGATCCGGCCGTCGCCGGCCCGAACCGATTCGTAAACCACTCCCACGACCTCGTCGCCGACCTCGTTGATCTTGGTGCTCAATTGCGATTGCAACGACAACTTGGCCGTCGCGCCATGGGCAATGACCACGGTGTTCGAGTTGCGATTACTATTTTCGTCCTTCGGCGTCTGATTCTGGCTTGGGCTCTGGCTCTGGCTCTGATCTTTCTGGTCTTTCTGGTCTTTCTGATCTTGCTGATCCTTCTGACTCTGGGTCTGAGTCCGGTCCTGGGCCTGAACGACCAGACTCGGACCAATCAGCATGGTAGAGAGCAGTGCGGTTGAGAGAAATTTTTTCATCAATGCCTCCTGGACCACTCCGGTTTAACCTGTCAATTTGTCATGATCGATCAGCGCCTTCGCTGATCACTGCGCCGTACTTCGTCGATTTCGTAGTTACGGACGCGGTTATGATTAGAACGTTGTTCCTCGATTTCACTTGCACCGGAAGCGCGTCTGATGAGGTGTAATGCGCCGTCTCGAGTCTTTTTGATCTCCCGGCGCCCGTCCTCGAACTGAATCTCAACCGCCGCGCCGCCCTCTAACAATCTGGTAACTTCGCCGTAGATGATACCGGAGCCGAAGGTATATGAGATCTGGTCTCCGACACCATAATTCAGGTTTCTCGATTTCTTTGAACCGACCATAATAATTGACTCCTTCAAGGTTCGATCATTTATTCGCTTATTCTCTCATTGAATAATTATAAGGCTTCGCCCGCGCAACTCACCAGCGGCGCTTCCGCACTCTACCACTTTTTTCGGGCCCGAGCCCCCGCGGAGCCCGATGGACCTTTGACGGCGGCGCGATAAATGAATTGCGGGGCGCGGAGAGTATCTGTAAACTGCGGCTGCGATGGCTGGTCAAGAAATTTTTTCAGATTACGATCGCTTTGCGTGGTTCTACAATCGATATTGGGGCGGCGAATTCTGTCGACCGGCTCTGGCGATCTATAACATTCTGCTCTTTCCGCATCTCTCCCCGGGAGGCCGCATTCTGGACCTCTGTTGCGGCACCGGCCAGATCGCGGCGGGCTTGAGCGAGCGCGGCTATCAGGTGACGGGCCTCGACGGTTCGCCGACCATGCTCGACTTTGCGCGGCAGAACGCGCCGCAGGCGGAGTTCATTCACGCCGACGCGCGTTCGTTCGTGCTGCCTCCCGTCTATCAGGCCGCGATCTCGGCCTTCGACAGCCTCAATCATCTGATGGAACTGGATGAGTTGATCGCGGTCTTTCGTTCCGTCCATTCGGTCTTGCTCGATGACGGGATCTTTCTCTTCGATCTGAATGTCGAAGAGGAGGCGGAGACCTCGGCCAACTCGATCGACATCATCGAGAACGATCACGCCTGCATCGTCCGCAGTTGTTATGATCCGGAGAGCCGGCTGAAGCGTTACGATGTCACGATGTTCACCCAGGAGGGCGAGATCTGGCGACGGTCGGACCTCAATCTGTACCAGCGTTTTTACGGTACCGCGGAGGTGGTCGCGGGCCTGGTCGAGGCCGGGTTCAACCGGGTCAAGAGCTACGATGCGCGCCGGGAGTTCGGGTTCAATCTGAGCGATGGCCGGATGTTCTATCTGGCCAGAAAGTCTCGCTAAACCGCAAAACACGCGGAAGACGCGAAAGGTGGTTAATTTCGCATCTTCCGCGTGTTTTGCGGCTTGGAAAAGAGAAAGAAGCTCTACTGTTTAGGAGCGTAATAGCCGCTCCGGGCGCGGATGCGCAGGTCCTCGCGTTTGGGCACCTTGACCGAGATCCGGCGGTACTGACCGTCGTTCTTCTCGTTGGTGGGATAGTAACCGAGCAGGTATTGAGCCTGCAGTTCGGCGGTGATCTGTGCGAAGACCTTGTCCAGTTCCTGGAGCTTGTCGGGCAGGAAGGCCACGCCTCCGGTCTCGGCGGCCAGTCTCACCATTCCTTCGTGACCCCGGGTGCTGATCTTGTTCAGACGGATGGACGGACCGCTGGGATTGATGCAGTAGAAGAGACTGTCGTCCTTCTGCAGTTCGCGGAGCGCGTCACTGAGACGAAAACGATCGCTGTTGGTGTCTTCACCGTCGGAGATCACGACCATGACCCGGCGGACGTTGGGCGCCGCCCGGTCGTCGAGATACCGCGCCGCCCGGACGACGGTGTCGAAGAAGGCCGTCGAATCTTCGGTCGGGTCGATCAATTGAGTCTTGCTGATGGCGGTTTCGACCTTTTCCGTCCGCTCGACCGTCAGTTTGGGCGTGCTGCCGATCTCGAAGATCGAGACGGTGTCGCCCGGTTTGAGCACCTCTTTGAGAAACCTGATCGCGGCCTCTCGTTCAAAATCGAAGCGGTTACGGACGCTGCGCGAGACGTCGAAGAGCAACGCCAACTCGATCGGCGTCTTTCCCGGCTCGCCCAGGGTCTGAAGTTGTTGGGTCTGTCCGTCCTCCTCCAATCGGAAGTCTTCGGCCTTCAGGTTTCGAATCACCTGCCCCTCGGCATCGGTGACCGAGACCGGGACCGCCACCAGATTGGAGTCGATGCGGATCGATTCGGTTTCGAGTTCCGGCGAGGTCTCAGGGGGCTTGCCGGGCTTCTGCGGGCTGGGTTTGGTTGGGGACTGTTGTTGTGGCAGGTTGGAGACCGCCGATTTGGTAGAGGGATTCGAGTCCGCCGCAGACGGCTTCTCCGGCAAGGTCTCATCCACTCTACGCGCACGCTGCGATTGTCCCTCCGTCGGCCGGAAGATGACTCCCACGACCAGCATCAGAACGATCAACAAGGCAGTCTTCGGTTTTTTCCATGGGCGGAGATCAGGACCTCTCTT
>DATEFT010001089.1:0-2913 GCA_035280505.1 Blastocatellia bacterium
ACTTTACCCTCTTCCAACAAGACCCTGGCCGACGGTTTGACCCGTCGGACCCACATCTGCGAGAGCGGGATTTGAAAACGAAAGATCAGCTCGCCATGATCGCTGCATTCAGTGATGATGTCACGCGTCGCCAGATTCCGCGTGGCGGCCAGCGCCGATTCCCGTCCCAGGTGCTTCTCCAACAAATGATTTAACAGCCTGGATCATTGGGCCTCCCATCCGAGCAGGCGTTTGCGCGTCACTTCCCAGACCAGGGCCGCGACGGCCAGCAGCGCGGCGGAACTGCTCAACCACGCCATGGCGGTGCGGATCATCGGCAGCGGCGCGATCCGGATCAAGGGCCCATCGAGAGCCTGCATCGGGTGTTTATCGCCGGCCAGTTGCAGCACGGTCTGGATCGTCTCTCCGCAGAAGAATTGAGTTTGATGGCAGAGCGCGAATTTCAACCGGTACGAATGGCTGGCGCCCGCGGCCATCTTGTCGATCTTGAGCGTGGTCGTTCCGTCCGGCAAGGGGCTCGCCGGAACCTTGCCCTTGAAGATCACGGTCAGATTGCCGGTGTAAGACTCGGCGCTGCGATTGGTGACCATGAGGGCCATCTCCGCTTCGTCCTTGAACGCGACGTAGGTCGGGCAGGTCAGCGAGACCGACACCGGCGGCCCGCTGAATTCGATGGGCGGCGGGAAATCGGTCGGAACGACGTACATCACGTTCAGGAAGAAGAGGGCCGCCGACGTGGCGATGACGACCACGATCAACGCCAGCAGCATGCGGTTGAGCGGTTGGGGCGCTTTTTCGGGCGAGATCACCGTAACCCGCAGATTGGTGTCCGGCTCCAGCTTGAGCGTGAGGTCTCCGATGTTGACCGCGGTCGGAGCGGACGGCGCCGGCCGCGACTTTTTCCCCTTCTTCATGGCGTTCCCCAGACTATTTAAAAGCTTGCAAGAGCACCAGCAGCAGGCTGGCAGCCAGGAGGATGAACGCGAGAATCATCCCCAGGAGATTCGAGGCCAGGGCGCTGAAACCGCCGATCGCCAGCGCGATCAAGATCAGGATCAGGGCCTGGCGAAGCGGCGCGTTGGGGTCCCGACGGCCTGAGTGCCACTTGCCGGTCGATGATGATTGAATGGTTGGTAGCTCGAAATCCGGCCCCACGGTTGATTGGTAGAGTTTGCGCACCTCATTCAACCCGGATTTGATCTCGCCGAAATCGGTCTTTCCCGCCCGCCTGGCTTCATAGGCTTTGGCACAGGCGCAATTGAGCCAATAGGGATGATTGCCCGCGATCTTGAGAATGTTCTCGATCTCCTCTTCGTTGAAGCGGAAACCGTTCCGCGGCATCGCGACCAGCTCGCGCGCTTCATCCGGCGTCAATTCGCCGAGCCGCAGTTGCACAAAGATATTGGGAAAGCCCGAAGTCAGTTCTTCATGTTGTTGATAAATCTGGCTGAGCGGCAGTTGCGTGGCGACGACGAGCGCCAGATGGTTGCTCTGGGCCAGGTCTCGCAGGACGTGGAAGAATTCCGCCCCGAAATCCGCGTCGATCGCCTGCTCGAACTCGTCCAGGCAGAGGACCACCTTTCGATCGGCGATCGCGCTCTTCAGATCATACTTGGTGTAGACCCTCTCCTGATCGGCGTCGCCCGGTTGGGCCGCGGCGCCCGCGATCTCCTCGCAGGCGCATCGATAGAACTCCTCGGCCGACTCGATGGGCTGCATGTTCAGGTAGAAGAACTCGTGGGTGGCGGCCGGATCGCTCAGCCGCTGCCGTCCCGTCTTCACGATCTGGCGCAACAGGGACGATTTGCCGATCCGCCGTTCGCCGATTACCGAGAGGCTCCCCAGGTTGGCCACACAACCCAGGATTTCGCGAATCTCGCGTTGGCGGCCGACAAATTTGGCCGAATCGCGAATCATTCCGCCGACCTGGTAGGGATTGGCTACGATCTGTTCCATGATTTCGAAAATAGGTCGCAGCCCCGACTGCAGGAAGGGCTACGAACGGCAAGAACTCCTAAGTACTCTGGAAAGCGAATTCCAAAGAACTTGCTTTCCAGAGTACCAGGTTACTTTCAGGCGACACCGAAGGCCATGGTAATCCATTCGCCGTCGGGTTTGGAGTCGATCAGTTCAAATTTCTGATTTTGCAGAGCCGCGGTGACTTCGTCGGCCTGTTCGCGGAGGATGCCGGAGACGATCAGCCGGCCCTGCGGTTTGAGCACCGCCGGAAAGAGCGGAGCCAGGGGCACGATCGTCTCGGCCGTCAGGTTGGCCAGGACGAGATCGAACTCGCCGCCCTCGTAGAACGAGAGCTTATTGACTTCGATCTCGACGTCGCCGGCCACGCCGTTGATCACGGCATTCTCTTCGGCGACCGTAATGGCTTCGGGATCGAGGTCGAATCCGACGACGCGGGAACCGGGGGCGAGCTTGACGGCGGCGATGGCCAGGATACCGGTGCCGGTTCCGACATCGAGCAGCGAGCCGCCCCGCCAGTACTTCTCGAGCATCTCCAGACAGCCGCGCGTCGTTTCATGAGTGCCGGTGCCGAAGGCCATTCCCGGATCGATCTGGACGACGACTCGATCGGTCTCTTTGACCTGGTCGCGTTTCCAGGATGGAGCGATGAGCAGGCGCCGGCCGATTTCGACCGGCTCGTAGCCCTTCTTCCACTCGGCGAGCCAGTCCTGGTCCGCCACGGTCAGGCTCTTGATCTCGCGTAACGCTGCTTCGGGCATGTCGATCAGGCGTAGACCGTTGACGATCTCCTGGCGAAGCTTGTCCGTCTCCGGCGCGGTCTCGAAATAGGCGCGAAGGACCACGAAATCGGGAGGATTTTCGGAGAACTCGATTCCGGTCGTGCCGAATGCCCAGAGCTGGGTGGTCGCCGCCGTTTCAGCGACCCTCGCGATC
>DATEFT010001090.1:0-9941 GCA_035280505.1 Blastocatellia bacterium
GAACGCGGCCGCGAGCGGCAGGTGCTTGAAATCTTCCAGCGCTGGGACCTGGATGCCGTGATCATCGGCCGCGTCACCGGCGAACAGAATCTGCGGGTAGTCCATCAGGGCGAGCTGGTCGCCGAGATTCCGAACTCGGCGTTGACCGATGAGGCGCCGCGCTACGACCGCCCGCAAGGACCGCCTCGGCTCGAGTCCGAAGACGCGGCCCCCCGGATCGAGGCCGCCCTGGCACAACTGGCCCTCGAGCTCGGCGCCGATCACGACTCGAAATTGATGACCGAGGTCCTGTTGCGGCTGCTGGCCTCGCCCAACCTCGCGTCGAAAGAATGGGTCTATCGGCAATATGATCACATGGTGCGGACCAACACGGTGGTGCTGCCCGGCTCCGACGCCGCGGTCATCCGGGTTAAAGAGACCCGCCGCCTGCTGGCCCTGTCGCTCGACGGCAACGGGCGGTACTGCCACCTCAACCCCCGCGAGGGAGCCCGGTTGGCGGTGGCCGAATCGGCGCGCAACGTCGTCTGCAGCGGCGCCAAACCGCTGGCCATCACCAACTGTCTCAATTTCGCGAGCCCCGAACGGCCGGAGGTCATGCGCGCTTTCAGCGAGACGATCGACGGCCTGGCCGAAGCCTGCCGCGCGCTGGGCACGCCCGTCACCGGGGGCAATGTCAGTTTTTACAACGAGACGGAGGGGCAAGGGATCTATCCGACCCCGGTCGTCGGGATGGTCGGCCTGATCGAGGATGCCAAACGGACGACTCAGCAGTGGTTCAGAGACGCCGGCGACGTCATCCTGCTGCTCGGAGTCAGCCGTCCGGATCTGGGCGCGACCGAGATGCTCTCGGTCCTCACCGGATCCGTCAGCGGCGCCGTCCCTCAACTCGACCTCCCGGCGGAATTGGCCGTCCAGGAGGTCTGCCAGGACGCCATTCGGGAAGCTCTCGTTCGTTCGGCCCACGATTGCAGCGACGGCGGGTTGGCGGTGGCCCTGGCTGAGAGCTGTTTTTCGAGTTACCAGCGGGGCTCGATCGGCGCGCGGATCGACCTGAGCCAGCATCTCAAGGAGAGCGCGCTGCCGAATGACTCGAAAGGCCGCGCCGCCCTCCTGTTCGGCGAATCGCCCTCCCGAATCATCCTGAGCGCCAGGCTCGAGCACGTCGACCGGATTCAAGAACTGGCCCGCGAACATGGCGTGCCCTGCGCGACGATCGGCCAGGTGGCCGGCGACCAGTTGGTCGTCAGTTGCGACGGCGAAAAGTTGATTGAAGTCTTCATCGCCCGGTTGGAAGGGACGTGGCGCCAGGCCTTGCCCGGCGAATTGGACAGCCCGAGTTCACATCACTAGCGGCGGCGGGGGATCGAGAATCCCCTTCAGCGCGGCTTCATCGAGATGATAGACGGCATTGCAGAATTGGCAGGTCAGCTCCGCGCCCTGGTCTTTGATCAGCATGTCTTCGACCTCTTCCCGCCCGAGCGCCGTCACAATGCTGACCGCCCGCTCATAGGAACATTTACAATGAAATTCGACCGCCTGTTTCTCCAGAACTTCGAAGGCTAGATCCCCCAGCGCGGCCTGCAAAATACCCTGGGCGTCGGCCCCGCCGCGGATCAACTCGGTCACGTGCGGCGTGGCCAGAATCGACTTGTCGACCTTCTCGATCACCTCGCTGTCGGCTCCGGGCATGACCTGCACCAGGAACCCGCCCGCGGCCGTCACCAGATCCTGCTGCGATTCGACAAAGACTCCCAGCGAAACGGCGGAGCTGATCTGCTCCGAGACCGCCAGGTAGTGGGTCAGATCCTCCGCGATCTCACCGGAGACGATCGGCACGGAGCCGTAATAGGGCTCCTTCATGAGGCCGATCTCGTACCCCGCCTCGCGAATGACATGGAGCATCCCCTCGCCGACGATCTTCTGGACATCCAGCTTGCCCTTGGCATTGAGCGGAGCATCGGCCAGCGGATTCTTGACGTAGCCGCGCACCGTGCTGCGGGCGCTCGCCTCGGCCACGATGCCGCCGATCGGGCCCTTGCAATCGAACCGGATCGTCACATATTCGAGGTCTTTGAACGTGCGTCCCAGCAGGAGGGCTCCGGTCAGCGTGCGTCCCAGCGCCGCCGAAGCGGTCGGCATGGTGCCGTGGCGCCGGCAGGCTTCATTAACCAGATTGGTCGTCACCGCCGCAATCAGGCGGATCGTCGCGTCAGCAGCCGTGGCTTGTACCAAATGATCCATGCGATCCGGCACCTTTGGCATCCCCCATAAGTTAAGAAAGTCTGGAAAAGTCTAGAAAAGTCGGAAGACTATTACGGACTCTCCCAACTCCCAAGGAAATCTAAAAAAGACTGGAAAAGTCGGGAACCGTCTTTGACTTCTCTAGACTTCTCTAGACTTCTCTAGACTTCTCTTTAGTCTTTAGCATTCTCCGGAGTCTTCAGTTGGGCCCGGAAGAGAACCCAGACGCAATCGGGCGAGCACCCCAGATTGTTGGGTTGTTCTCCCAGCCAGACTTCGTCGACTCCCGGAATCCGATTGAGGAAACTGATCCAGCGCCGCTGGGAGAGCACCAGAATGCTCGTGCCGCCGTTGGCCCTGATCAACGGTTCAATCTCTTCGAGAGCAGTGATGGTAATCAACTCGGACTTCCGGTCGCGCAAAGGCAGATCCGTAGCATAAAAATTGACCCCATGATCCTGGGTGATGTAAAAGACCAATCGTTCTCCCGGCCGGGCCACCTGTTTGGCCAGGACCGACAGATCCCGCAGGGATTCGCTCCGTCCCAGATCGGGAAAGACCAGATTGACGGTGGCCATCACGATCAGGACCAGCCCGAAGGGCAGGAAGATGGTCGCGACCCTCCCGTTCAACAGAAACCACAGCCCCAGATAGACCACGGCCACCACAATCGCCAGAGTCGCCAATTTATAACCGTTGAAAGGGTTCAATCCGATCTCGCGCTGCCCGCGCAGACTGATCAGCACCCCCGCCACGACCAGCAACAAGGCGGTGGCGACCGCCGCTAATCTCAGATGTCGAGGTTCCTCCTCTTTCCACCACCGTTCCAATTCCAGCCCCACGATCAGGGCCAGCGCCGGAAAGATCGGAAGAATATAACCCGGGAGCTTGGATCCGGAAAACGAAAAGAAGATGATCGGAACTAAAATCCAGAGCCATAAAAATAGATTCAACCGCTCGTCCGTCAGTCGAAAATTGCTCCGCCAGCGACGAATCGAGCCCCAGGCGTTCGAAGCCAGATAGAACGACCAGGGGAAGCTGCCGATAAAGGCGACCAGCAGGAAGAAATAGACGGGCTGGGGATGGCGATACTTGTTGCTCAGGTATCGCTGAAAATGGTGGGCCATGAAGAATTCGTTGACGAACTCGGCGCCGTTCCGCGAGATGACCGGCCAATACCAGGTCGCCGCCGTGACCGCCACGACCAGGCTCCCCAGGATCAACAGCCTCGGTTTGAGGATGGCCTTCAGGCGTCCGGTCAGCAGCAGGTAAGGCCCCGCAATCGCGAGCGGCAGGAGAATCCCCACCAGCCCCTTGGCCAGAAAGGCGAGACCGATCGAAAAACAGAAGAGCCACCACAACCGGGTCCGGCCCTTCGGCTCCTCCGTCCGTTCCCACAGATAGAAACTGAGCAGCCCCAGTTCCATCGCCACCGAGAGCGGGAGGTCGAAGGTCGTCGCCCGCGCAAATCCCGGCCAGAGCCCGCAGGTCATCAGCACCGAAGCGCCCAGATAACCCAGCCGCGGCGAGCCCAATTGCCGCCCGAAGAAGAAGAGCAGCAGCGCCCCGAGACTGGCCATGATGGCGATTCCGAATCGGGCGGCGAATTCGGAGACTCCGAAGATCGCATACCCGGCCGCGGCCAACCAATAGGTCAACGCGGGCTTTTCAAACCAGTTGATGCCGGCCAATCGCGGCGTGATCCAATCGCCAGTTTCGAACATGGCGCGCGCGATCTCCGCATACCGGGGCTCGTCCGGACCGATCAACGGCAACCGGCCGAGTCCGTAAAAATTTATAATTACGCACAACAGGAGGAGCACGATGAGAGATTTGAAATTAAAGGACGCTTGTTCGTCTATTTGACGTGAATTGTGGATTTGCACGATTATCGTTTTAAATTCGACCGTTCGAGTTTACATTTTAGCCCACAGAGTAACATTCCGACCCCAAACTTGAAACTGACCGGAAATGATCTGATAGAAGTTCTATGAATGAGAAAATGAAGACTGCCGTCATCGGCGCAGGCCATCTGGGGCGCGAGCACGCCCGCATCCATTCGTCACTCGAAGACGTGACCCTGGTCGCGGTCTGCGACACCAATGAGGCCACTGGACGGGCGATTGCCGATCGTTATGGTGTCGCCTTCGTGCGAGATTACCGGGAACTGCTGGGCCGGGTCGAGGCGGTCAGCATCGCCACGCCCACCATTCACCATCACGAAATCACCTGCACTTGTCTCGAAGCCGGAATTAATGTGCTGGTTGAGAAACCGATCTCCCGCACGCTGGCCGAAGCCGATGAGATGGTCCGGGTGGCCGAGGCGAAAGGCGCCGTCTTGCAGGTGGGACACATTGAACGATTCAATCCCGCTTTTCGCGCGCTGCAGCAAAAGATCTCTCGTCCGCACTTCTTCGAAGCCCACCGCATGGGGATTTTCACGCCGCGCTCGCTCGATATCGATGTCGTCATGGATCTCATGGTCCACGAATTGGATATCATATCAAATCTGGTGCAGAGCGAGGTCGTCAAAATCGAGGCGGTCGGGATCCCGATCCTGACGCCGAAGATCGATCTGGCCAATGCGCGGCTGGAGTTCGCCGACGGGTGTGTCGCCAACATCACGGCCAGTCGAGTCTCCGGCGAGCGGCTGCGCAAACTGCGCGTCTTTCAGCCCGATCAGTATTACTCGCTCGATTATGCGGAACAGCAGGTCGCCATCTGCCGGCTGGCCCCCCCGGAGAACGGTGCCGCCCTGCCGCAGATCGTGGCCGGCGCGCTCGAAGTCACGAAACGCGAGCCCTTGCTGGCTGAAATCGAGTCCTTCATTAAAGCGAGCCGGACGCGGAGCGCGCCCCTGGTCACCGGACCCGAAGGACGGCGCGCGCTGGCCCTGGCCCTGGAGGTGCTCGCTCAGATTAAAGACCACTCCCGGCGCGCCGGGATCAGTCTCGATTTTAGTTGATGAACCACAGTTTTCAGCCTTGAGCCGAACGCCATGGTTTACAATCTCAGATCTGAAATCTGAAATCCGAAATCCGAAAAGGTGAAACTTAAAGGGCTAGCCCCTGAAGAATTCGATTCGTTGCTGCTCACACTCCACTCCGACCGCGAGCGGGCGGGCGAGGTCTATCTGCTGCTTTGGGAGAAGCTGCTGACCTACTTTCAACTGCGCTCCTGCCTGATGGCCGAGGAGATGGCCGATGAGACGCTGACCCGGGTCGCCAAGAAGATTGCGATCGGAGAAGAGCCGCGCAATATCGCGGCCTACTGCTACGGGTTCGCCAAACTGGTCCTGCTCGAATATCTGAAGAAACCCGAATTCAACCGGGGCGCCTTTGAAGACCTCCCGGCCGAAGCCTTCGTCGGCGTCAAACAGATCAGTCAAAAAGAGCGGCAACAGTGTTTCGACCGCTGTCTGCGCCAGCTCCCCGTCGAAGAGGCTCAGGTCCTGATCGAGTACTGGTGCAACGAAGATCGTCCCCTCCGCGACGTCAGGCGAGACCTGGCCGAGAGATTGGGGCTCTCGCCCACCGCCCTCAGAATTCGCGTCCACCGCATCAAACACAAGCTCGAAATCTGTACTAAAAAATGTCTCGGCGAGGAGTGAAGGAGGAGCAAATAAAGCTGAAATGAACCCGGGAATATCGCCACATAAATAGTGAAGGGGACTAACATGGCAAATGAACCTCAGCAGAAAATAATGATCAGCTATCTGCTCGGTCAGCTCTCCGAGACCGAGCGAAAGCGATTGGAGGAGGAGTACTTCAACGACAACGAGACCTTCACTCAATTGCTCGAGACCGAAGAACAGTTGATCAATGATTATCTGCACAAACATTTGCGGCGACATGAACGGAAGCTTTTCGAGCAGCACTATCTGACGATTCCCTGCAAAGAGAAGAAGGTCGAATTCGCCCAACTGCTGGACCGCTCGGAGGTGCGCCGAAGCCTCCTGGGAAAATCGCCGGCCGATCGAGGCTTCGCCCCTAAACTGGTCTCGTATCTCGCGGTCCTCAATCGGCCCTGGGTCTACGGACTGGCCGGGGCGATTCTCTTGACCTCGGCCGTCACCGCGCTCTGGCTGCTCAAAGATTCCGGATCGGAGTTACACCCTCTCGTCAGGACCATCGAGCCCTCCGGCCCCTCAAAAGAGGGCAAATCGATCAACAGTCCGGTCGTCAGCCTCGCGCTCTCGCCCAGAGCTCGCAACTCCGACCGGGAGATCCAGCCGGTTCTCACCGCCCTGATCAACGCCCAAACACAATTTCTCGAATTGAAACTCCGAGTCTCCGGCGAGGCCTCCGCCCAATACCGCGGACGCCTGAAGAGGATCGATCAAGGTCCCGGCGAGGTCGCGCACGAAGAGTCCCTCACCCCCAGCTCGAGCCGGAACGAAAAGCTGGTCGTCTGGAGATTGAGCGCCGCCAGACTCGCCACCGGCCAATATCAGGTGGAGCTTCAAAACAAGGGCGCGGCCGCCGAGACCAACCTCTACGACCTCAAGATTCAGACTCACTGATCCCTCCATTCATAGGGGATTCCCTCCCAAACAAACAACGCGGAACTGAATCAAACGGGAGTTCCCTTACTGATCGAAGCGCGCCTGTGCGCACCGCCGTGCGCATATGATGAAATCAGAAATATTTGATGAGCAAGTGAAACATTCAACGTTTAATTGCCACTTTTCAGTAGAGAGCAGAGAGATCGCACCTCTCTCTCTCAGCTTTGACTCCCCCTATTATTAAACGGCGTCCTCAGTCGTGAGGGAGCAGCGTCCAAAAGCCATTGGGGATGATCTGTGCATCGACAATTAGCCGAACACTATGTCCCAAACAAGGCAGACTTCGGGGATCCTCAGCCGTCTGCCGACTCATCCGAAGACCTCCAACTAGCGGTATTTGCGTTTTGCCCACGGATTCCTTATCGTGAGCTTTCTTGAAAACTTCTCAAGACTGGCCGGAAGGAGATCGCATGTCGGAGTGGAAAGGAAAGTACGCTCTAGTCACCGGGGCGTCGTATGGAATCGGTGAGGCCTTTGCCCGCAAGCTGGCCTCCGAGGGGACCCATCTAATATTGACGGCACGATCGATCGAGAGGCTCCAGTCTTTGGCCTATCAGTTGCAAACAGATTATGGAGTCAACGTCACAGTCGTGGAGGCCGATCTGGCGCAGCCGGCCGCTCCGGAGCAGCTCTTTAATGAGACCGAAAGAAGGGGCCTGCAGGTGGACTTGCTGATCAACAACGCCGGTTTCGGCGCGGTCGGAGATTTCGCCGACCTGCCGCTGGCCAGACAACTGGAGATGGTTCAGGTCAATGTCAGCGCGTTGACCGCGCTCACTCACCTCTATCTGCAACCGATGATCGAACGCCGCCGCGGCGCAATCATTCAGGTCGCCTCGACGGCGGCGTTCCAGGGGATTCCGTACATGGCCCTCTATGCGGCCACCAAAGCCTTCGTCCTGAGCCTGAGTGAAGGATTGTGGGGCGAATGCCGGGAATACGGAGTCCGCGTGGTGGCGCTCTGTCCGGGCCCGACCAAGACCCATTTTCAGGAGGTGGCCGGAACCGCCCATCGCCGCAATCCGCAGAAGATGCAGACCCCGGAGGAGGTCGTGGAGGCGGGATTGAAGGCGCTGACCAGGGGGCGCGGCGTCACGATCTCGGGTTTCGACAACCGGTTGATGGTCGTGGCGGAGCGATTGGCGCCGCGGAGCCTGGTGACCAATGCGGCAGCCAAGCTCTTTCGCCCATTCTCGACCCGAGCCCGGGCCGCCTCATCGCCGCCGCCGAAGAGTTCGGACTAACCGCGATCGGCCCCCTACTTTCGAGGAAACTGTGTTATGCCAAAAAGAAGCCCCGTTGGATCAGTGATCGTCTCGTTGCTGCTCATCGCTCAACTGAGTTGTGGGGGAATGGAGCAGCGAGTCCCTCCCGGTTCAAAGTCCGTTCCGCAGTTCAAACCAGGCTTCAATCTGTTCAAAGCGCAACAAGACATTGAGATCGGCCGTCAGTCGGCCCAGCAGATCCTGAGAGAGACGCCGATGCTCAATGACCAGCAGATTCTCAACTATGTTCAGCAGCTCGGCGGAAAGCTGGCCGCCAAGGCTCCGGGCGAAAGATTTCCCTATCAGTTCCAGGTGGTGGCCACCCGCGAAATCAACGCCTTTGCGTTGCCCGGCGGGTTCCTCTTCATCAATGCCGGCGCCATCGCCGCCGCGCGCAATGAAGGAGAGCTGGCCGGAGTCATGGCTCACGAGATCGCACATGTCGCCCTCCGCCACGGTACCAACCAGGCCTCCAAAGCCCAGCTCGCCCGGGTGGGCCTGGGGATCCTGGGCACCATCGCCTCGGGCGGTGAAAATTCCAACATCGGACGGGCCGTCAGTGTGATCGGCGGCCTGGGCGCCAATATCCTCTTCCTCAAGTTCGGCCGCGGGGCGGAGATGGAAGCCGACCTGGAGGGCGCGCGGATTATGGCGGAGGCCGGCTACGACCCGCGCGATATGGCCAACTTTTTCCAGACCCTGCAGTCCAAATCCGGCCAGCAGATTCCCGAGATGCTGAGCGACCATCCGGATCCCGGCAATCGGATCCAGTACATTCTCGAGGCCATTCCCTCGCTGCCGGTCAACTCCAAACCGATCCATAACACGCCCGAGTTCTCGCAGGTCAAATCGCGTCTGACCAGCAACGAACTGCCCATGAGCGAGTCGAGCCGGCTGCGCCGGATCGGCCCCGAGGATCCCGCAAGCCAGCCGGAACGGGCGCGCCCGGCCAAACCCTCCGGATCTTTCAAGGGATTTCGGGCGACCGACGCCTCCTTCGAGCTGCAGGTGCCCTCCAACTGGGAGGTCCTCAGCGATACCGAATCGACCTACATCTTTGCGCCCAACGGAGCCTACGGAAAAATGAACGATTCACTGGTCGTGACCCACGGGCTCTTCGTGGGCACGATTCGAATCGACCGGAGCGATCTCCGCACGGCCACGGAATCTTTTATTCAAAGCCAGATCGAAGCCAACGCCGATTTCCGGATCGTCCGCGCGCCGAAACGGATCGACTTCGGCGGGCGCGAGGGCTACGTCTCGACAGTCGGCGGCCCTTCGGCCATCAACGGAGTCCAGGAGATCGACGTGACCTATACGACCATTCTGGGTAACGGCCAGATGTTCTATCTGACCACCATCGTTCCGGAAGATGAGGCCCAGTCGTACGAACAGACGTTCAATGAGATTCTCCGCGGATTGCGGCTGGCCAAATAGATTTGAGAGACAACCGCGAAAGACGCGGAAGACGCGAAAGATTGAGGATCTCGCGTCTTCCGCGTCTTTCGCGATTTGAGGCGCAAGTTTTTTTTATCAGGTCGTAGACAAACAGGCCCAAGATATTATAATGCGGCTTCCCTCCCCCATCCTGCTCCGATTTCCAGATGATTGAATCATATTCCGGCGAATGGAGGTCGCTCCCTGTGCAGTGCACAACCTGTAAATACCCGATCTTCGAATACTCTCGATGTTGCTCAATGTGTGGTCGCTCGGTCGACTCCGCGAGCAATCCCTTCAGCAATTCCGAAATTGACAGGAAAACTCCCCAGACCCGCTTCGATTTTTGGCTGGCCGGTCTACGTAGAGTCGTGACTCAATCCAGATTGCGTCGTTCGGCATCCGCGTAATTTGATGGAAGTTTTTAAATAGCA